>DATEQM010000259.1:0-19600 GCA_035272605.1 Candidatus Acidiferrales bacterium
CGCACGCGCCGCAGCACGCGAGCCCTGCACGATCAAGTGCGTATCGCGGAAGAGGGCCAGCACATCGCCCGCACCGCCTTCGACGCCCTCGCCGTCACCGAAAAGATGACCAAGGACGCGTTCTCGCTCGACCGCCGCCTCCGCATCGGCCTGGTCGGCGTCCTCGGCGGCGCCCTGCTCATGGCTGGAATCTTCTACTTCTTCACCCGGCGAGTCGAAAAAGAATCGCGGCGGACCTCTCGCATCATCTCGCAGCTCGAGGACAATATCGCGGGCCAGGAGAAGCTTCTCGCCAGCGCCACCCGCCTGCGCCAGGAAAATCAGTCGAAGCCCGGCGGCATTGAAGATGAAATGCAGCAGCTCCACGATCAGAGCGACACGTTGAAGTCGCAGCTCACCGCCGCCAGCGATTCAGGCAACGTCACCGAACTCCGCCGCCAGCTCGACGAGACCACTGGACGCCTGAATCGCATCGAGGGCGAGAGCAAAATCGCCCAGGGCATCATCCGTTCCTACGCGCGCAGCGTCTGCCTCTTGCACGTCTCCGTGGCTTTCCGCGACAAGGGCAGCGGCTCGCGGGTCCGCTACGCCGGCATGAACCAGAAGGGCGAGCCCATCGTGGATAGCGACGGCAAGCCCGTTCTTGCGCTCGAGGGTCGCGGACCCGAAGTCCGCGCCGACTTTTTCGGCAGCGCCTTTCTCGTCTCTTCCGACGGGCGCATGCTCACCAACCGCCACGTCGTCGAGCCCTGGTGGAAGAATGACGACCTCGCCGGCGTCTCCGAGGAGGGCATGGAGGCCATCCTCGCGGACATCGATTGCTACTGCCCGGGGGCGCCGCGCTCCCTGCACACCTCCGTGGACAAGATTTCGGACCAGGCGGATCTCGCCGTTGTGCGCGTGACCCTCGACGATTCCAAGCGCGCGCCCCTCGTTCTCGACACGCGCGCCGACGCGGCCGTCAGCGGAACCCCCGTCGTTCTCATGGGCTATCCCACCGGCCTGGACGCCATCCTGGCGCGCACCGACGACGCTACCATTCAAAAAATCGTCACCGCCAGCGACGGCAACGCAACCAGTGTCATGTCCGCCCTGGCCGGCCAGAAGCTGATCCGTCCCATCACCACCCAGGGACACCTCGGCGACATTCTCTCCGACAAGCTCGTTTACGATGCTCAGACCACTTCCGGCGGCTCCGGCGGGCCGCTATTCAACGAGGACGGCAAAGTGATCGGGGTCAACTACGCCATCTTGAAGGGTTTCGGCGGCTCCAACTTCGGCATCCCCATCCGTTTCGCCGAGCCGCTGCTGAAGCGCTAGCCCGAGGCTTCCAGCTTCTCCGCAATCTCCAGCAATTTGCTTACGCTGTTCCAGTTCCTTCCCGTTCCGGATGTCTTCAGCGTCCTTTCAATCGCCGGCCACGGCATTTTGGGCCGCCCCATCCCGTTCGGGAAGTAAATGTAGGCCTCGCGTCCGTCGAGGATCAGCTCCTCCGGATCGGTTTTGATCCTCCTGGCGTTCTCCCGGGCTTCCTCGCCGGGATCGCTGGCCAGGAAGGTCACCAAGAATCTGCTGGGTTCGAGGCCGCGTCGTCTCGCGAATGGGTTTCGTCGAATCGCGTCCCTCAATTCGGCAGTGGTGCGGAGCACCACCTCGGGGCGGAAGCCGAACCGCCGCTCGATCCCGTTCCCGATCTTTCTGGCCAGTGCGGCCAGGTCCTGTTCTTTCGCCCGGAACACCACGTTGCCGCTCTGCACGTAGCTCTGCACATCCCGCAGCCCCATCGATTCGTAGAGCGCCCGCAGCGCATCCATTTTGATTTTGTTGTGCCCCCCGACGTTGACGGCACGGAGCATGGAAATGATCACGGTCATGGCAGGCGCCAGTATATCCCGCCGTTCATTAAGAGGTCTCACTAGATCGGTTCACCCTCCGCCCGCTCGAATTGACTCCACTTTCACCCGCAGCTAGCATGGAAGTTTCCTTTTCGACCGCCGCGCGGGCTGTGGGGTGGCGTCCTGAAAACCGAAGCGCAAACGGGCACGATTCTGGACCGCATCGTGGAAGCGCGCCGCGCCTCGATGGACAAGCGCCGCCGCCTCCATCCGCTGCCCGTGCTGCGCATGGCCGTCCAGCAAGCCTCGCCGCCCCGGGATTTTGCCGCGGCGATCCGCCGGCCCGGCCCGAACGTCATCGCCGAATTGAAAAAGGCCTCGCCCTCCCGTGGTGTGCTGCGCTCCGATTTCGACGCGAAAATGCTGGGCATTTCGCTCGCCGCCGCAGGCGCTGCTGCCCTCTCCGTGCTCACCGAAGAGGAGTTTTTCCAGGGTTCGCTCACGAATTTGCGTCTCACACGCGCGGCCGTCCCCGTGCCCGTGCTGCGGAAGGATTTTATCTTCGATCCCTGGCAAGTTTGGGAAACGCGCTCCGTGAACGCGGATTCGTTTCTGCTGATCGCCGCCATCCTCTCTGCCGCGCAGCTCGCCGAATTGCTGGCCGTGGGACGCGAACTCGGCATGGAGCCGCTGGTCGAGGTGCATTCGCCGGAGGAATTGCAGCGCGCCATCGCTGCCGGCACACGCATCATCGGCGTCAACAATCGCGACCTGCGCACCTTCGACGTGCGCTTGGAAACCTCTCTCGAACTCATTCGCCAAATCCCCCGCGAATGTGTCGCGGTCAGCGAGTCGGGCCTGCGTTCCGCGACTGACCTTGTGCGCCTGCACGAGGCCGGCTTCCACGCCTTCCTCATCGGCGAGAGCCTGATGCAGGCGCCGGATCCCGCCGCAGCCCTCCGCACGCTCCTCGGCCCCGCCCAGGCGAGCGCGCAGGGTGAAGCCGCGAACGCGAGGACGGACTGATCCCATGTTCCGCGTCAAAATCTGCGGCATCACGAACTGGGAAGATGCGCGGCACGCCATCGAAGCCGGCTGCGACGCCCTGGGTTTCAACTTCTACGCGCGCAGCCCGCGCTACATCACACCGCAGGCAGCAGCAACCATCCGAGGCCGGATGCCGAAGGAGATCGCCGCCGTCGGCGTCTTCGTCAATACGGCGCCGGAAGCAGTCGTGGAGCTGGCCGGCGCCCTCCATCTCGATTTCGCCCAACTGCACGGAGATGAACTGCCGGCGGCGGCCCGCGCGGTGGGCCGCGCCACTCCGGTGATCAAAGCGTTTCGCGTGGGGCCGCGCTTCCGCACCGCCCGCGTCGCGCGCTATCCGGCTGCGGCCTTCCTGCTCGACGGCGCTCCCTCGAACGGCGGTCCGCGCGGCGGAACGGGAATCAGCTTCGATTGGAGTCTGGCGCGCCGCGCCGCAAATTACGGCCCCATCGTGCTCGCCGGCGGGCTGACTGCGGAAAACGTCGCGCAGGCCATCCGCGCCGCCCGTCCCGCGGCCGTGGATGTTGCCAGCGGCGTCGAGAGCGCGCCCGGCCGCAAGGATCCGCGCAAACTGCGCGCCTTTCTCGATGCCGTGGATTCCGCGCGCCAGGATTTCGCATGAGCGCCGCCCCCCAGCCCAACGCCGCGGCCGAGTGGCCCGACGCGAACGGCCGCTTCGGCCCCTATGGCGGCCGCTACGTTCCAGAAACGCTCGTCGAGCCGATTGAAGAACTCGAGCGCGCCTACCGCGAAGCCCGTTCGGACGCGGCTTTCGAGGGCCAGCTGCAGCATCTCCTGCGCACGTTTGCCGGCCGGCCCACTCCGCTCGACTATGCCGCGCGCCTCACGCAGCACCTCGGCGGACCGCGCATTTACCTGAAGCGCGAGGACCTGCTCCACACCGGCGCGCACAAAATCAACAACTGCATCGGCCAGGGGCTACTGACCCTGCGGATGAAAAAGAACCGCGTGATCGCGGAAACCGGCGCCGGGCAGCACGGCGTGGCGACGGCGGCCGTCTGCGCCCGGCTCGGCCTCGAATGCCGCGTGTACATGGGCGCGGAGGACATGGCCCGGCAGCGGCTCAACGTCGGGCGCATGCAGATGCTCGGCGCTACCGTTGCCCGCGTGGACTCCGGCAGCCGTACCTTGAAGGACGCCATCAACGAAGCCATGCGCGACTGGGTAACCAACGTCCGCACCACGCACTACCTGCTCGGCTCCGTCCTCGGTGCCCACCCCTACCCGCAAATGGTGCGCGACTTCCAGTCCGTCATCGGCCGCGAAGCACGCGAGCAGATCCTGGCCGCCGAGGGCCGGCTGCCCTCCGCGCTGTTCGCCTGCGTGGGCGGCGGCTCGAACTCCATCGGTCTCTTCCACGCCTTTCTCGGCGATGCCGCGGTGCGCCTGATCGGCGTCGAGGCCGGAGGCTCGGGAACGCACCTCGGCGAGCACGCCGCACGCCTGGCTGCCGCGGCGGGATACGCCGGCGCGCGTCCCGGCGTGCTCCAGGGCACTTACACCTGGGTGCTGCAGACTGAGGCAGGGCAGATCGCCAACACGCATTCCATCTCTGCTGGCCTCGATTATCCTGCCGTGGGCCCCGAGCACGCCTGGCTCGCCGACCGGGGCCGCGCGGAATACACCGCCGCGAGCGACGCTGCTGCGATTGACGCGGCGCGCACGCTGGCGCGAATGGAAGGAATCCTTTGCGCGCTCGAAACCGCGCACGCCGTGGCGGAACTGATCCGCCGCGCGCCCGATATGCCGCGCGAATCCTGCGTCATCCTGAACGTCTCCGGCCGTGGCGATAAAGACATGGAAACTCTCTCCCGGTATCTCTAGGAGGCGGACGAATGGAAGCTCCCCCGCTTTTTTTCGGCCGATTCCTGAGGATCCTTGCGGGCCTGGCGCTGCTGGCGTGGCTGGTGATTTCTCCGCCCTCCGGCCTTCCCTGGCGAGTGGTCCTGGTTTTTTTCGGCCTCTCTCTCGTGGTTGGGGGAATCATGGCGTATCCCGGCTGTGAGATTTCGGCGCTTCCGAATCTCCTGCTGCGCCGGCGCATGCATTGCTTTTGACCGATTTTCTCGCCCGTGGATCGGGCGGAGAGTGCTTTGCGCGGAAGGATGACCTAAGTGCATGTGGCTGAAACCGTAGGGCGAACACGAATCGCGCGGCGCTTTGAAGAACTCTCGCGGGCGGGCGACCTGGGCCTGGTCGCCTATATCACCGCGGGCGATCCCTCGCTCGAAGCCACGCGCCGCATCGTTCTGGCGGCTGCGGATGCCGGTGCCGATGTGGTCGAGCTGGGCGTCCCCTTCAGCGATCCCCTGGCCGACGGTCCTGTGATCCAGCGCGCCAGCGAACGCGCGCTCGCGGCAGGGACGACACTTGGCGGCGTCCTGGAGCTCGTGCGCGACATCCGCCGCGAGAGCCAGGTGCCGCTCGTCGTGTTCAGTTACTTCAACCCCGTGCTGCAAATGGGCCTCGAAAGTTTTGCCGAGCGCGCCCAGGCCGCAGGCGCGGACGGCGTCTTGATTACCGACCTCACTCCCGAGGATTCCACGGACTACCGCCGCGCACTCCACACGCGCGGCCTGGACACGATTTTTCTCGCCGCTCCCACCACAGGCGACGCCCGCATGCGGCGCATCGCGGAAGCCTCGAGCGGGTTCCTGTACATCATTTCGCGCACCGGCGTGACCGGCGAGCGCGAAGCCCTGGCGGACGAACTGCCGGCGCTCCTGCGGCGCGCGCGCCAGGCCACGCCGCTGCCGCTTGCCGTTGGTTTCGGGATATCCCTTCCGGGTCACGTGTCGCTGCTCGGAGGACTGGCCGACGCCGCGGTAGTGGGTTCGGCGCTGGTTGCGGAGGTGGAACGCGCCGCCTCGGCGGACGAAGCAGCGGCCAACGTGGCTGCACGCGTGCGCCTGCTGAAACAGGCTGGCGTCCACGGCATGAGCCGCCGTGAGGCATCGGCCGGACAGCCGGGCAGCGTGCCATGAGTCCGCGCCCTTCCTCTCATGTGGCAGTTCCACTCATGAGCGACGCGCCGTATGCAAACGTTGCTGTTCTCGGCACGGGCCTGATCGGAGGCTCCTTCGCCCTCGCGGTGCGCGGGATCATGCCGCAGGCTTCGGTAGCGGGATGGGACCGCCCCGAAGTGCTGCAACGGGCCGTTGAGCGCGGCGCGATCACGCGGCCTGCGGCCAGCCTCGAAGACGCGGTCACCTCGGCGGATTTGGTTTACGTCGCCCTGCCCATCGGTGCAACCCTCGACCTGCTGGCGGAGATCGCGCGCCACGCTCGCCCCGGCGCGCTGGTCACCGACGCGGCAAGCACAAAGGCCGCCATCTGCCGCGTCGCGGCACGCGAGTTCCGCGGCGAGGCGCACTTTCTCGGCGGGCACCCGCTCGCGGGCAGGGAAGTGAGCGGCGTCGAGCACGCCGATGCCGCTCTTTTTCGCGGGGCAAAGTACGCGCTGGTGGGCAAGGCGGGAGGCCCCGCCGTCAGGTTCGAAGCGTTACTCCGCGCCATCCGCGCCGAGCCCCTTTGGCTCGACGCGGAGACGCACGACTGGGCCGCCGCCATTGTTTCCCATCTTCCGCAACTCGCCTCCATCGCTCTCGCCGGCGTCGTGAACGACGAAACCGACGAATCCGGACTGCCCCTCTCGTTGGCCGGGACCGGCCTGCGCGACGCGCTGCGGCTGGCCGGCAGCCCCTATGCCGTCTGGCGCGACGTCTGTCTCACGAATCCCGAAAACCTGGCTCGCTCGCTGGAGCGGCTTATCCAGGCGCTCGAGCACGTGCGCGCCACCCTGGCAAGCCGCGACCTCCAGCCGCAATTCGATGCCGCGAACCAGGTGTACAAATCTCTCCGCGAAATGGATTAAACTCCCTGCTGCTTCCAGAGGAGTACTCGAATGGATAAACGCGTTCCCAGCGCCGACGCGGCCATCGCTTCGCTCCGCGACGGCGCCACCATCCTGATGGGCGGCTTCGGTTTGTGCGGGATCCCGGAAAACCTGATCGCCGCGGTGCGGCGCAAGGGCGTGAAGGGCCTGACCGTGGTGTCCAACAACGCCGGCGTAGACAATTTCGGAGCTGGACTCCTGCTCGAGACGCGCCAGGTGAAAAAAATGATCTCCACCTACGTCGGCGAGAACAAACTGTTCGAGCAGTTGGTGCTTTCCGGGCAGCTCGAGGTGGAGTTGAACCCCCAGGGCACTTTCGCGGAGCGCATCCGCGCGGGCGGCGCGGGAATCCCGGCTTTTTTCACGCCGACGGGCTACGGAACCATGGTGGCCGAAGGAAAGGAAGTGCGCGAGTTCCATGGCCGTCCCTACGTGATGGAGCTCGCGCTGCGGGGCGATTTTGCCTTTATCAAGGCGTGGAAGGGCGACCGCTGGGGCAACCTCGTGTATCGAAAAACCACCCGGAACTTCAATCCGGTCATGGCCACTGCCGCGGACCACGTGATCGCCGAGGTCGAGGAGTTGGTCGAAACCGGCCAGCTCGATCCCGACCTGGTGCATACGCCGGGAATTTTTGTGGACGCCATTTTCCAGGGAAACTTTGAGAAGCGCATCGAGCGCAGGACCGTGCGAAAAAAGGCCTGAACCGACGGGGCGGCAACTCCCCCGGAAGGGCACGGCTTTCGCCGCTCAGGCCAGCAGGCGGAAGCGAGGAGGAAAACAGAATGGATTCCCGGGAACGCATCGCGCGGCGCATCGCGGCGGAACTCCGCGACGGCTTTTACGTGAACCTGGGCATCGGCCTGCCCACCCTGGTGGCCAACTACACTCCGCAGGGCATTGACGTGGTGATGCAATCCGAAAACGGCATGCTCGGCGTCGGCTCCTATCCGGAGGAAGGCGCCGAGGACGCCGACGTGATCAACGCGGGAAAAGAGACGGTCACGGAAATCCCCGGGAGCTGCTATTTCTCGAGCGCCGATTCGTTCGGGATGATCCGCGGGGGCCACGTGGACCTCACCGTGCTCGGGGCGCTCCAGGTGGACGAGCAGGGCAATCTCGCCAACTGGGCCATTCCTGGAAAAATGCTGAAAGGGATGGGAGGAGCGATGGATCTGGTGGCTGGCGCGCGCCGCGTTATCATCGCCATGGAGCACACCACCAAGGAGGGCCAGCCGAAAATCGTCAAGAAGTGCGCGCTCCCGCTCACCGGCGTGGCCGTTGTGAATTTGATTGTCACGGAACTCGGCGTGATTGAAGTGACGCCCGCGGGCCTCGTATTGCTCGAAACCGCTCCGGGCGTTTCCGCCACGCAGGTGCAGCAAGCCACGGAGCCCCGGCTGCAGATTTCTCCCCAACTGAAAACCATGGCGGGATGACCCGCCGCCCCGCTCTCCGTTGCCCCGCGGTCCTAGTTCAGAAGGACGCGGCGCGGCAGATCGCCTTTGCCGAGGACGGCAGCATCTTCGAGGGCTATGCCGCCGCCGGCATCGAGGGCATCCGTTAGGGTACCAGCTATCCGAAGATGAAGCTCCCGGCCGACGTCCGCGAGTACCCGGAAGCCATTGCGCAAGCCTTGAGCCATCTGCGTGTGGTCGGGGTCAACGGCCCCGACTCGGTGTTGCTTGGCGCCGATGCCTACATCGCGCTAGCGGAGACCAGCGGCCACGGATACCCGGTCCTGGAGCATGTCAAGCGATTCGTCGAAGATAAAATCATTTGGGCGCCCGCAATTGCCGGCGCTTTCGTGCTGACCACCCGCGGGGGCGATTTCGACCTGCACATCGGCCAGGACCTGTCCATCGGCTATCTTAGCCACACCGATGCTGCTGTCCGCCTGTACCTGCAGGACACGTTCACTTTCCTCCTGCTCACGAGCGAGGCCGCCGTCGCGCGGATGGACCGCGTGGCCGGGCGCGTCTACAACATCGGCGACGGGCCGCGCAACACCCTATCGCTCATCGAACCCGTCGGGCTGGTCCGCGGCATGGAGGGCCGCCCGCTCGAACACTCCTTTGGCGACTGGCGCCCGGGCGATCAGCGCGTGTACATCAGCGACATCCGCAAAGCCGGCCTGGAGTTCGATTGGACCCCGCGGGTGCCTCCCGAGGAGGGAGTCCGCATGCTGCGGGACTGGATGGCGGCCCACCGCGAGTTGATCGAGCGCGTCTACCGCGCGCAGTGAGCGCGCGTTTTGCTTCGCTGCCGGTTCGCCGGGCGAAATCACGACCTCGGGAGCGGCGTGTGCCGCCTATTTCCGTGCGCAGAGTTTGGCCGGCGAACATCCGACCATCCTCGCGCACATCCAGTTGACGCCGGGCAGCTCCGGGATGCGAACGGGAGCGGGGAACCATCTACGCTTCGAAGAGATCTGACCCCAGCCGGGATGAACTAGCCCGACTTTCTCACCAGGATCGTGCTGAAGGCTGTTTTTGAGGCGTTACCCAGCTATTTCTCTTTCCCGGCCTGCGGGAAGCGGTCGAGGGGGGATTCTTCATGGCTCGGCGGCGCCTGCGGCCCGCGCGAAGACGGTTTTTCCCCTTCCTCCTGCTGAGTGTGACCTGGGTTCGTGTTGCGAGGCGTGGTTTCAGCAACGCAGGGCTGCCGAAGCCGCCGCGAACTGCTGTTTCCAAGGATAGCTGCGACTGTACCGGATCCAGATGCGTCGCGCAGTCACGCGCACCTGCGCGGCGATTTTCAGCAGCCGCAGCCGAATGGTGTCCACCTGCGCCGTGGCCCACTCGGTTCCCGCCAACCCCAGGCGCCGCAGCGCCGCCACCAGTACGTAGGCCAGCGACGAAAAGTACAGCCGCAACTGATTGGCCCGCATCGTCTCGGTGCTCATGCGGTCGCTGAACAACTGGAACTGTTCCTTGATGCGGTTCTCCATCTCGCCTCGCGCGCAGTAGCACTGCTCGTAGAGTTCCCGCGCCGGCCATTCCGACGCCGGCAGGGAGGTGACCACGTAGCGCGGGTTCTCACCCCTGGCCAGATACTCCGCCTTGCCCACCACGCGCCGCGACTGCGACCAACTCCTCCGGGTCCGGTAGCGCAACTCGGCGAACACCCGCGCCGGCTTTCCCGTGCGCCGATGTTCTTCCCGCGCTTGGCGCATCTCCCGTGCCATCTTCCGCCGCAACCGTGTGTTGCGCGCCAGACCGAAAACGTAGTGCACACCGTGGCTTTCACACCACTCCATCAGTTCCTCGCGGCAGAACCCGGAGTCGGCGCGCAGGACGATCTTCGTCTTCGGCCAGCGGGCCCGTATCTGCGCCACGATGCGCTGCACCTCGACGAGACTGCCTGCGCTGGCGTCCTGATTGGAGGGCCGCAGCCGCGCGCACAGCAGATGCTCTCCACAGAAGATGTAGAGCGGCAGGTAACAGTAGTGGCCGTAATAGCCGTGAAAGAAGCGCCCTCCTGCTCGCCGTGCAGCGGCGTGTCGGTCACGTCCAGGTCCAGCACGATCTCGCGTGGCGGCTCGGGGTGCGCTTCCAGAAAGATGTCGACCAGCAGCGCGTCGAGCGCCTGGGCCGAATAGGTGATCCGATGGTACCGCTCGGTGAGGGCTGAGTTGGCCCGAGCCAACTCCATGCGGTTCAGCGTGCTCTTCCCCGCCAGCGGCTCGGTGAGATCGCGTCTGCCCGCAGCCAGTGCCAGCAGCGGGTCGTGGCGCAACTCTTCGTGGTCGTTCAGGTCTTCGTAGCCCAGCGCCAGCCCGTGGATGCGTTGCGCCAGCATCTCGCCCAGCGGGTGCTCGATGCGTTCGGGATCGCGAGCATCGCTGAAGCAGCGCGTCACCCGCCGCAGCAGGCCGATGCGCCGGTCCACTTGGCGCAGCAGCGGGGCCCCGCCCTCGGTGGAGAGCTGGCCGCCATCGAACTGGGCCACGACGTGGCGAGAAAAATGGGCTTCAAACGGGAACTGCGACTGAGTACACTCCGTCATGAAAGGCCGTCTCCTTTCGGGCATCGACTACGTCCTGAACAACGCAGTTATGCCCGAAATAGCGGCCTTTTTCTATTTCAATCAACGAGTTTTTTCATTCCTGGTGAGAAATCCGGGCTAGACTGTGGATCTGCAGATCAATTTCCAAACAGGAGCGACAAAATGAGCAATGCAATGAACCCCATGCAAGTGGTACGACGAATGACTCAGTCCCTCTGCATCGTCCTATTGCTATTGACCTGTGGCGCGCTATCCGCGCAGAAGGAAGAGCATCGCGTTCGGAATATTGTGCTGGTTCACGGCGCCTGGGCAGACGGCTCCGGCTGGAAGGGCGTTTACGACATTCTTGTCAAAGATGGCTATAACGTCAGCATCGTCCAGGAGCCGGAGACGTCCTTCAAAGAAGATGTGGCAGCCACGAAGCGCGTCCTTGCTCTTCAAGATGGGCCGTGCATTCTTGTCGCTCACAGTTATGGAGGGGCCGTAATTACCGAAGCGGGGACCGATCCATCCGTCGCCGGTTTGGTGTACATCGCGGCCCACATGCCCGATGCCGGAGAGAATGAGGCGGACGACGGAAAACGCTTTCCAAGTGACCTCAGTAAGTCTGGGGCGATAAAGAAGACGGCAGATGGATTCACATACCTCGACCCCGCGCAGTTTCATGAGTACTTCGCAGCCGACCTCTCTGCGGAGCAGGCCGCTTTCATGGCGCGGTCGCAGGTGCTCAACTTAGCCGACAATTTCAAGGCAGTCATCACCACGCCTGCGTGGAGAAGCAAACCGAGCTGGATGTTGGTAGCGGGAAACGACAGAACGATCAACCCCGACCTCGAACGCTGGTATGCCGCCCGAGCCAAGAGCCACAAGGTCGAAGCCGCAGGCGCCAGTCACTCGGTTTACGTCTCCAGGCCGAAGGAGGTTGCGGCTCTGATCGAAGAAGCTGCATCGCACGCTCGGTAGAGAAGGGTGAAAAAGGGACTTTGTAATCGGCCAGGGGAAGGGGAAAATGAGAACCCCTTGGCAGATGATGGAATCCGATCCTATGAGCGCACCCGAAGCGGCAAGTGGCTTGCCAGTGCTCGCGCAGCCGGTAGCCGCGCCGCTCTCTCGCGCGGCGATCTTCCTGGTCGCGACACTCAACCCGGGTATTGACAGCCGCGCCACCCTGCGGTCGTTCTGTGGAGATCTTGCCGCGCTGTTGCGCGCGGTGGAATTTCGCGACCTGGAAGGGGGTCTTTCCTGCGTCATGGGGTTTGGGTCCGAAGCGTGGGACCGCCTCTTTGGGTCGCCGCGGCCGGCAGAGCTGCATCCCTTCCGGGAGATTCGCGCCGGAGCGCGCCATGCGGTCTCCACTCCGGGCGACTTGCTGTTCCACATCCGCGCCAAGCGCATGGATTTATGCTTCGAGCTTGCCACCCAGTTTATGGCCCGTATCGGAGATGCCGTTTCGCCGGTGGACGAAGTGCAAGGATTCCGTTATTTCGACGACCGCGACCTGATTGGTTTCGTCGACGGGACGGAGAATCCCAGGGGTCAGGCGGCGGTGGATGCCGTGCTCGTGGGCCAGGAGGACGCCGCGCTCGCCGGCGGCAGCTACGTCATCGTGCAGAAATATCTCCACGATCTGAACGCCTGGAATGCGCTTTCGACGGAGGCGCAGGAACGCATCATCGGCCGCACCAAGCTATCCGACATCGAGTTGGACGATTCCGTCAAGCCAACGTCGGCGCACAGCGCGCTCACCGCGATCGTCGAGGACGGGAAAGAGATCAAGATCCTGCGCGACAACATGCCATTCGGCCGGCCCGCCCACGGTGAATTTGGCACCTATTTCATCGGCTACAGCCGTTCGCCTCGCACCATCGAGCAGATGCTCGAGAACATGTTCGTCGGCCGGCCGCCGGGCGACTACGACCGGCTCCTCGACTTCAGCCGCGCCGTCACCGGAAACCTGTTCTTCGTGCCGTCCGCGACATTTCTGGACGCCGTCACCGAAGACCGGCCTGCGGTTGCGGAGCCCCCCGCCGCGCCGGCGGCGGCCGAATCCGCTCCATCCAGCCCGCCGGCGCACGATGGTTCGCTCGGCATTGGTTCTCTCAAAGGAGACGCACGACATGAATAACCTACATCGCGAGTTAGCACCCATTTCCGATGGGGCCTGGGCAGAGATCGAGGAGGAGACATCCCGCACGCTCAAGCGCTATCTGGCGGGACGGCGCGTGGTGGACGTGCAGGGGCCGGCGGGCGTCGGCCTCTCCGCTGTCGGCACCGGCCACCTGGGGAAGATCGCGGCTCCGGGGGACGGGATCCTGGCGAGGCAGCGCGAGGTGAAGGCGATGGTCGAGCTGCGTGTTCCGTTCGAGCTGGATCGGCAGGCGATCGACGACGTGGATCGCGGCGCGAACGACTCGGACTGGCAACCCGCCAAGGATGCCGCGCGACAGATTGCGTTTGCCGAGGACGGCGCCATTTTCGAGGGTTATGCCGCCGCAGGCATCGGGGGCATCCGTCAAGGGACCAGCAATCCGATCAAGAAGCTTCCGGCCAACGTGAGCGAGTACCCGGATGCCATCGCCCAGGCCTTGAGCCAGTTGCGGCTTGTGGGCGTCAACGGTCCCTATTCGGTGTTGCTGAGCGCCGATGCTTACACCGAACTCGCCGAGACCAGCGACCACGGATATCCGGTGCTGGAGCACGTCAAGCGGCTGGTGAACGATCAAATCATCTGGGCACCCGCCATCGCCGGCGCCTTTGTGCTGACCACGCGTGGCGGCGATTTCGATCTCCACATCGGCCAGGACGTTTCGATCGGCTATCTGAGCCACACGGATACCGCAGTCCGCCTATATCTGCAGGAGTCGTTCACGTTCCTCCTGCTCACCAGTGAGGCAGCCGTCGCGCTGAATCGTCCCGCGAAGGCGTAAAGGATCTGACGCGCGTGTGAATGCTTGCAAGCCTGCCGGAGCCCATCAGGGCCACGCAATGTCGCGGAGCGGGACCGCAGGCCGCGAACAACCCCAATTTTAGCTTTCAATCCAGCACTTTCCGCTCAGAGTCGCAGAGCAAGGGGTCAGGACGATGGGGTGACGCGGGAGTCCGACAGCGTAGGATTCGGTGAGTTGCCGGGTTGCTTCGCCGGTGATCGCCGCGAGCGCGGCGCAGCCCCCTGAACCTATTTCAGGGTTTGCCCGGGTCCTTCGACGAGAAGAGGCTGCCCACCTTGCGAAGGGCTGCCAGCAGCTTGCCCCAGAACATGAGCGCCAGTCCCACCAACGTGCCGAGCACGCCGTAGAGGGGGACGATTTGATCAGGACCAACGTAGAGAATCATAGGAATGAACATCCTTGCCTGCCGGGCGAGCTGCCGATCACTGCCGCTGTAAAATCTCGCGGAGTGCGAGTGCAACACCAAGCGCGAACAACTTCATCCTACACCTCAGTTGGGTCCATTTCTACCGATGTTACACTTCCTGGTCCCCTTCCGGCGGCCGGCGCTCATCCCGGCGTGGCCGCGGGGGAACGAGTTCGCCGCAGACGTATACTTAGGACGGCCGCGCGGGTTAGGACCGCGGGGACGCGCGGCGCGGACTCCGGCGCAGCGCCGGCTTTCGCACCGGGAGAGGCTGCGAGCCGGGCAGGGGGAATTTGCCGCTCTCCGAAAGCCACGAAAGATGATCGGAAGCATTCGGTACACTCTATGATCTTCAGCCGACCGCATGGCGGAAAGCTGGTGAACCGCATCGTCGAAGGGCCGGAACGGGAGCGCCTGCTCGAGCACGCGCGATCCCTGCCGGCCGTGCCGTTGAATGCGCGCCAGTTCTCCGATATCGAGCAGATCAGCGTGGGCGCGTTTTCTCCGCTGGAAGGCTTTATGAACCAGCGGGACTACCGCAGCGTGCTGGCCAATCAGCGCCTGGCGAGGGGGCTGCCCTGGACGATTCCGGTGACGCTGGCGATCACCGCGGAGCAGGCGAAGGCCCTGCACGGCGCCTCGCGCGTCGCGCTGACGGCCGAGGATGGGCAGGTCTACGCGCTCCTGGATGTCGAAGAGATTTTTTCCTACGACCGCGAAGCGGAAGCGCACCAAGTGCTGCTGACCACGGACGAGAAACATCCCGGCGTGCAATACCTGAAGGGCGTGGGCGATCGCTGCCTGGCCGGACCGATCCATCTGCTGCGGCGGCCGGAGCGCGGCGAATTCGCGAACTATCTGCTGGATCCAAAGGAAACGCGCTACCTGTTCGAGCATCGCGGCTGGCACACGGTGGTGGCCTTCCAGACGCGCAACCCCGTGCACCGGGCGCACGAGTACATACTGAAGTGCGCGCTGGAGACCGTGGACGGCCTGCTGCTGCATCCCCTGGTGGGAGCGACCCGCGAGGAGGACGTGCCCGCGGCGGTGCGCCTGCGCTGCTATCTGGCGATGATTGAAGCGGCGTATCCGGCCAGCCGCGCCGTGCTGAGCGTCTATCCGGCGGCGATGCGCTATGCCGGTCCGCGCGAGGCCATTTTTCACGCCATCGCGCGGAAGAATTACGGCTGCACGCACTTCATCGTCGGCCGGGACCACGCCGGCGTGGGCAATTACTACGGCACCTACGACGCGCAGCGGAAATTTTTCGAGTTCGAGCCCGGGGAGCTCGGTATCACGCCGGTGTGCTTTGACCATACCTTCTACTGCCGCAAGTGCGGCGAAATGGCTTCGGAGAAGACCTGCCGGCACGCTGCGGAAGACCGTCTGATCCTGAGCGGCACGAAAGTGCGCGAGATGCTGCGCGGCGGAATGGACCTTCCTCGCGAGTTCACGCGGCCGGAGGTGGCCGCGATTCTCCGCGAAGCGTACCGGAGCCAGGCGAACTAGCGGGCGGGACGCGCAGTAACACATCCGAGAGAGAGGACATCCAAGGGCCGATGGCTGCAGAGGAAAAGCACAAGGGCTTCACGCTGTGGTTCACCGGGCTGCCCTGCTCGGGAAAATCCACGCTCGCCGGTATCGTCGCCGTGGAATTGAAGAGGCGCGGGCGCTTTGTCGAAGTTTTGGACGGGGACGAAGTGCGCAAACACCTGACCAAAGGCCTGGGTTTCTCCCGCGAAGACCGCGACGAGAACATACGCCGCATCGGGTACGTCTGCCGTCTGTTGAGCCGCAACGGCGCCGTGGCCATTGCCGCGGCCATTTCCCCGTATCGCGCGGTGCGCGACGAAGTGCGCTCGGGGCACGAGCCCGGCCGCTTTGTGGAAGTGTTCGTGAATGCGCCGCTCGAGATTTGCATCCAGCGCGACGTGAAGGGCATGTACAAAAAGGCGCTGGCCGGCGAGATCAAACAGTTCACCGGCATTGACGATCCCTACGAGCCTCCCTTGGCGCCCGAACTGGCGATCGAAACGGCGGAGGATGTGGAAGAGCAATCCGCAGCGCGCATCCTGGGGAGGCTGGAACAGCTCGGCCTGGTCGAGCCGGCGCACGAACCCGCCTACACACCGGAGGAAGCGGAAAAGATCCGCGAAAGGCTCAGCCGCCTCGGCTACATCGAACAGTGAGCGGATTGCTGCATCTGCCCGGACCGGCCCTCTCGCTGCTGGAAATCGCCATCGGGGCGTGTGTGGGATTCTTGATCGGACTGACCGGCCTGGGGGGCGGCTCGGTGCTCACGCCGCTGCTGATTCTGGTCGCGGGATTTTCTCCCAGCACCGCGGTGGGCACCAGTCTGGTTTTCTCCTGCCTGACGAAATTCGGAGGGAGCATCCAGTTTATCCGCCGCAAGCTCGTGGAGTTCGCGATTGTGCAGGACCTGAGCCTCGGCGGGCTGCCGGGCGTGGCCGCCGGCGCGTTTGTGGTTCGTTACTTGGGCGTGCGCCGGCCGGAGAGCATGGATAGCGTGCTGCTGCGATTCATCGGGCTGGCGCTGATTTTCGTTGCGCTGATCCTGTTCGTTCGTCTGCTGCCGGAAAAGCACCGCCCGGGGATCGTGGACCGCGAGCTGCGCCTGCATCCCGCCCTGCGGCGGGCGGCGGTGGTCGCTTCGGGTTTCGTCGTCGGCATTTTTGTGAGCGTCACGTCCATCGGAGCGGGCGCAGCGCTGATGCCTGTAATGGTCCTTTGTTACCGGGTGGAGATCGGCACACTGGTGGGGAGCAATGTCTTCGCGGGCGCCGTGCTGGCCGCGGTGGCCGCATTGCCGCATGCCGGCCTGGGCCACGTCTCCTGGCGCGCCGTCGCGTTTCTTCTTACGGGCTCGCTCCCCGCTATGTGGGCGGCCAGCCATTTGCACGGACGCATCCCCAGCCGCATTTCCGAAGGCATATTGGCGGCGGCGCTGCTCGGCATGGGCCTGCGCATCTACGTGTTCTGATCCGCACGGCTCTTGGCGCTTCCGCTCGGCCTCCGGCCCGTTCCCATCCCGCCTCCCGCCGTGTGTGGCGAGGGCACACCGTCTGCCTGCGCGGCTTTCGCGCCCGCTCCACTCCGCATAGAATGATTCGCGCGACACGATTCGCTCTCGGAGGCGCGGAGAAGTGCGGGCACTGATCACAGGGGGCGCGGGGTTTATCGCCTCGCATCTGGCCGGGCATCTGCTCGAGCTGGGCGACGAGGTTTGGGCGCTGGACGATCTCTCGACCGGCGCGATTGAAAACATCGAGCATCTGAAAACCCATCCGCGTTTCCATTACCAGATCGGCAGCATCAGCAACGTGCCGCAGCTCGCCGAGCTGGTGGACCGCTGCGACACCATCTACCATCTGGCCGCCGCCGTGGGCGTGCGCCTGATCGTGGAAAGCCCGGTGCGCACGATCGAGACGAACATCCGCGGGACGGAAATCGTGCTGGAGTGCGCGGCAAAAAAGAAAAAGCTGGTGGTGATCGCCTCCACCTCGGAGGTCTACGGCAAAGCCACCAAAATCCCGTTCTGTGAAGACGACGACCTGGTGATCGGCCCCTCGACCAAGGGGCGCTGGAGTTATGCCTGCTCGAAAGCCATTGACGAATTCCTGGCCCTGGCCTATTGGAAAGAGAAGCGGCTTCCGGTGATTGTGGTGCGCTTTTTCAACACCGTGGGCCCGCGGCAGACGGGGCGCTACGGCATGGTGCTGCCCAGCTTCGTGCGCCAGGCGCTGCGCGACGAGCCCATCACCGTGTTCGGCAACGGCCGGCAGTCGCGTTGTTTCGGCTACGTGGGCGACGTTGTGGAGGCTCTAGCGAAACTCGTGCGCACGGAAGCCGCGTGCGGCCAGGTGTTCAACCTGGGGAGCGACGAGGAGATCACCATCGGCGAGCTGGCGGAGCGCGTCCTGCGGGCCTGCGGCAGCCGTTCGACCATCGTGTACATTCCTTACGATCAGGCGTACGAGGAGGGCTTCGAGGACATGCAGCGCCGCGTGCCCTCGCTCGAAAAAATCCGCCGGCTCATCGGCTACCAGCCCAAAACGAAGCTCGACCGCATCATCGAGAGCGTCGTGGAATTCGAGCGCGCCCGCTCCGAGCGCGTGGCGCGGCCCTGAGGCCCGGCTGCCGGCCGCGCTCCGGCGCTTCGAAGCGGAAAGATTCTCGAAAGGATTGCGCGTTGGCAAAGATTCTGGTCACCGGCGGGGCTGGATACATCGGCAGCGTCATCACCGAGCGGCTCTTGGAGCGCGGCGACATACCTATCGTTCTCGATAATTTTTCGCAGGGGCATCGCGAGGCCGTGCCGGGGGGCGTCGAGGTCGTCCAGGCGGACCTCGCAGAGGTTCCGGCGCTCGAGCAGCTGTTCCGCCGGCACGCCATCGGGGCGGTGGTGCACATGGCCGCGATCTCACTGGTCGGAGAATCGGTCCGCCAGCCCGTGCGATACTATCGCGAAAACGTCGCCAACTTGCTTCTGCTCGTGGACATCATGCTGCGCTCCGGCTGCCGGCGCATCATCCTTTCTTCGACCGCCGCGGTGTATGGCGAGCCCTTCCAGGTGCCTATTTCGGAGGATTGCCCGGCAGTCCCGGTGAATCCCTACGGCTGGTCGAAGCTGATGTGCGAGCGCATCCTGGCGGACACCGGACATGCGGCGGGCGCTGGCGACGGCGGTGCTTTCCACTTCGTCTCCTTGCGCTATTTCAACGTGGCCGGAGCCACGCAGAATTCCGGGGAGATGCATCACCCGGAGACGCACCTGATCCCGCGGGTGCTGGAAGTGGCTCTGGGCGAACGCCCGCACGTGGAACTCTACGGCAGCGACTATCCCACGCCCGACGGCACCTGCATCCGCGACTACATCCACGTGGAAGACTTGGCGGAGGCGCACCTGCTGGCACTCGACTGCACGCGGATCGCTTCCGGCATCTACAACCTGGGCAATAGCCGCGGCTATTCCGTGCGGGAAGTGATCGAATGCGCCGCGCGGGTGACGCGGCGGAAAATTCCCCTCGAGAAACACCCGCGGCGCGCGGGAGACCCGCCGCAGCTCGTTGCCAGCCACCGCAAGGCCGCCGAAGAACTCGGCTGGAAGCCGCACCACGGGCTCGAGGAAATGATCGCCAGCGCGTGGGAGTGGCGCCAGCGGCACCCGCGGGGTTACACGAAATGATCCCCGCGCCGTCCCGCCCCAGCGGTATTCGACCGCTCGCCACGGCCGCGGCTCCTGCCTGTGCTATCATGCGGCGCAGACGATGACGTTTCCCACGAAGGTCTTTCTCTCCTTCGTCGCTGCCTTTGCGCTGGCTGCCGGACTACTCTTTTCCGCCGCAGTGAGCGGGGTGCGCGGCTCCTACTCACAGATGGAACAGGGACAGGTGGCCGCGGCGTTCGAGAACGTGCGGCG
>DATEQM010000260.1:0-12134 GCA_035272605.1 Candidatus Acidiferrales bacterium
GGGTGATCCGGGTTCGGGTTCCACGGCGCTCAACAGTTCGGGACTGTACGAGTTCGTGACGGCAACGAATGCGGTTCCTTTGACCGGACCCAATACCCTGAACTTCGTGGGGACAGGCGCCAACGGGGGTCTGCTGAATACGTACACCGCGGCCGCGACCACCGCAACGATGGGACAGCGGACGTTCCAGGTGATCCGCGTGCCGCAGTACCAATCGGCGACGCTGGGAGCGCTCACGCCGCCGGCCTGGAATGGAACCGTGGGCGGGATTCTTGCGCTGGATGTGGCCGGGCAACTTTCTCTGAATAGCGCCACGGTGTCCATGACCGCGATGGGATTCCGCGGCGGCGCGGGCATCGAGCTGACGGGTACGGGAACAGCCGGAAGCGCCAATACGGACTACCGTACGCTTTCCTCGAACCCGATCAACGCCTCGAAAGGAGAAGGAATCGCCGGCACTCCCAAATTTCTAGCTAACGCAACACTCACAGCCCCCATCAACACGGGCGTCGAGGGCTATCCCAACGGGAGCTACGCGCGAGGCGCGCCGGGCAATGCGGGCGGCGGCGGCACGGACGGCGACCCCACGGCGAACACGGAGAATTCCGGCGGGGGTGGCGGTGGCAACGGGGGAACGGGCGGCATCGGCGGCTACGGATGGAACCTGCCCGGGGTCGGCCAGGGATTCGGCGGTGTGGCATACCCCGCCACGATCAGCGGCGTGGCAATGGGCGGAGGAGGAGGGGCGGGCACAACGAACAACGGAACGGCCGACCCCACCAATGGGAATCCAGTAGGGATCAATTCGAGCGGAGCAGCCGGCGGCGGAATTCTTCTCATTCGCTCGGGCTCAGTGGTTGGTACCGGGACAGTAACCGCGAACGGGCAGACCTCCCTCAACACGATGCAAGACGCAGGCGGTGGAGGTGGCGCGGGTGGTTCGATCATCTTTTTGGCTTCGAGCGGGGGATTGGGCACGCTGACTGCGAATGCCATCGGCGGCACGGGTGGCAGCACGTGGCGGACGATGGCTCCCGGGGGATACCCGGGCCAGCGCCACGGCCCCGGGGGCGGAGGCGGAGGCGGCGTGATTCTCCTTTCGGGCGCAGCCACCACATCGATTGCCGGCGGGGCCAGCGGGGTCACGGACACGGTCGGCGACTCGTTTGGCTCGCTGGCCGGAGCGGCAGGGATCGTTGAGACCACTCTCGTGCCCTCGGAGACGCCGGGCGTGCGATCGGGAGCGGAATGCGCCCAGGCGGACTTGCAGGTGAGCAATGCGGGGACGCCGAATCCGGTGACGCCGGGCAGCAGCATCACCTACACGCAGGGGATAAAAAACAACGGCCCACAGGACGCCGTGAACGCCAGCTTTACAGAATTGGTTCCGGCCAACACGACCTTTGTATCGCTTTCGGCAGTAGCCGGATGGATGTGCGTGACGCCCGGGGTCGGCGGCACGGGCAGCATCACTTGTACGAACCCGAACTTTACGAACGGGAGCAACGCCTCTTTCACACTCGTCGTCCAGGTGGCCGGAGGCACCACGAACGGCACGGTCATTACGGACGTTGCTTCGGTGACCTCGGGCACCAGCGACCCGGTGCTCTCCAACAACACGGCCACGGTGCAAACGGTGGTGAGCGTATCGACCGCCGCCGATCTGGCCCTCACGAAGACGGCCTCGCCGAACCCGGTTCTGGCCGGCGGACAGATCACTTATTTGTTGAAGGTCGTGAACAATGGTCCCGCGGCATCGGCCTTTTCGGCCCTCACGGAGTCCTCTCTTCCGGCGAACACAACGTTCCAATCCTTGTCCACTCCGGCAAACTGGAACTGCGCGACGCCCATGGTGGGAGGCACGGGGAACATTTATTGTTCGATCGGGGGGCTGGCTGCCGGGTATTCCGGCACGTTCATGCTGGTTTTGAACGTGCTGGGGAGCACGCCGAGCGGCACGACCATTACAAACACCGCGACGGTCGGCTCGACCACTCCCGACCCCCTCTATGGAAATAATACGGCCAGCGCCAGCGTGGTGGTGGCGACGCCGGGGCAGGCCGATGTGGCCATTTCCGGAAGCGTATCCCCGAACCCTGTGCTGGCCGGAAACAACATCACGTATCAGCTCACGGTAACGAACAACGGCCCCAGCCCCACGTCTGCCGCGGCCGTCATGGTCACGGACACGCTGCCTGCCGGGGTCACCTTTGTTTCGGCAACGCCAACAGTGGGCTCCTGCTCGTTGGCGGCGGGAGTAATCACCTGTTCGCTGGGGACCCTGGCTGCGGGGTCGAGCGTGAACATTACCGTGATCGACGCTGTGAACGCCTCAACCGCGGCGGGAACCACGATCACGAGCGCGTTCACCGCGAGCTCCGCCACCAGCGACCCGAACCCAGCGAACAACTCCGTGATGCTGAGCACTCTGGTGACCGTGCCCAATCAGGCGGACGTGACCGTGACAAAGACCGGGTCGCCAAACCCCGTGAACGTGAATACCACGCTGGCTTACACGATCCAGGTGACGAACAACGGGCCGGCAGTGGGCACCACCGTGGTGGCCACGGACACGCTGCCTTCCGCAGTCACTTATGTGTCGTCATCGTCCACGCAGGGGAGCTGCGTGCAGGCGGGAGCGACAGTCACCTGCACGATCGGAAAGATGAGCGTAGGGCAGGTCGTGGTGGTGACGATCAACGTCACGGCTTCTACGTTCAGTTCCGCGACGCTGGCCACGAACTCCGTCACGATTACGCACACCGATCCCGATCCGAAAACACCGCCCATCACGGCCACGTTCACCAGCACAATCCAGGCATCCACGGCGGTACAACTGGCTTCCTTCCAGGCGGTGCGACTGCCGGGCGGCGGCGTGCTGGTGGAATGGCGGACGCGTGAAGAGTCACGCAACCTGGGCTTCCATCTCTACCGGCTCGAAGGCGGCACGAAAACGCGGCTGAACCCGTCGCTGATTGCCGGCGCGGCGCTGACGTTCCGCGGCGGCCTGCCGCAGCACGGGGCGAAGACGTATCGCTGGCGCGATCCCGCGCCAGGGGCGGGGGACGCGGAGTACGAGCTGGAATCGGTGGAGGTGAATGGTGCGCGCGCCACATTCGGGCCGGCCACGATCGAAAATGGGGCGGTGCCACCGGAGCTGGCCTCGACCGCGTCAGCGCCATCCCTCACGCTCAGCCAGATGAGCCAGGGGATGCTGCGAGGCGGGGCCGCGGCGGGCTCGCCGGCACGGCAGAACCAGGCCCCGGCAGAACGCACTCCTACGGAGGCGGCAGCATCCATTTCCAACGCCCGGCTGGCCGCGGCACAGGCAGTGAAAATATCCATCCAGCACGAAGGGTGGTATCGCGTGACGCAGCCGCAGCTCGTTGCCGCAGGGCTCGCTCGCTGGGCCGACGTGCGCACGCTGCGGCTGTTTGCCGAGGGCGTGGAACAGCCCTTCCGCGTGGACGGCGCATCCGCCGGGCCGCTCCAGCCGGATGGGGCGATTGAATTCTACGGCACGGGGATCGACACGCCGTTCTCCGACACGCGCGTCTACTGGCTGGTGACGGAAGAAGGGCCGGGGGGGCGGATCGGCACAGCGTCCCCGGGGCGCGGCGGGAGACCGGCGCCGGCGAGCTTCCCGTTCACGACGGTGCTCGAGCAACGGATCACCTATTTTGCGGCATTGCTGAACGGGGAAAACAACGACAACTTCTTCGGCGCGATGGTCACGTCCACGCCCGTGGAGCAGGACCTGACGGTGACGCACAGCGACCTCGGGTTCAGCACGCCTTCACTCGAGATCACCCTGCAGGGCGTGACGGATGGACAAAGCCATCGCGTCTCGGTGACGTTTAATGGAAATTATCTCGGCGAGATGGACTTTACCGGCCAGGCAAATTACGCGCAAACGTTTGCGCTGGAGGCCGGCCAGGTACCCAACGGGTCGAACGCGGTGGTACTGACCGCGCTCGAGGGTGATAACGACGTGAGCCTGGTGCAGAGCATCGGGCTGACTTACGGCCACACCTATACCGCCGATGGGAACTGGCTGCGGCTGACGGTACCGGCGGGCGACACGACGCAGGTGACGGGCTTCACGAATCCACAGATTACGGTGTTCGACATCACGGACCCGCTGCACGTGGCACAGGTGCGGGGCACCGTGTCCGGCGCGTATGGCGTGGAATTCACGGCGCCGGGGAATTCGGGGAGCACGAAAACGCTCCTGGCGTTTTCCGCGGACCAAATCGAAGGGCCCGCGGGGCTGGCACACCACTCGCCGACCGTTTGGGGACTGAGGGAGAGCAGCGCGGACGCGGTGATCATCAGCCACGCGAACTTCACGGCCAGCGTGGCGCCGCTGGTGAGCCTGCGGCGGGCGCAGGGACAGACGGTGGCGCTCGTACCCGTGGACGATCTTTACGACGAGTACAATTTCGGCGAACGCAGCCCGTTTGCGCTGCGCAGTTTCCTTTCCGTGGCGGTGGCTAACTGGAGGACGAAGCCGCAGTCGGTTCTGCTGGTGGGCGACGCGTCGTTCGACCCGCGGAATTACCTGGGGCTGGGCGATTTTGATTTCGTGCCCACGCGCATCATCGAGACCGCGGCGCTGAAAACCGCCTCGGACGATTGGTTCAGCGATTTTCTGGGCAACGGATTCGCCACGCTGGCGACGGGCCGGCTGCCCGTACGCACGACGACGGATGCGGCGAACGTGGTAGGCAAAATCGTGGGGTACGAGAGCGGGGCCTCGGCAGGTCCCTGGACCTCGCAGGCTCTGCTGATCGGGGACGAGAACAGCGGCTACGACTATACGGGAGCCACGAACCTGGTGGGGCAACTCCTGCCGGCCTCGCTGGGAGTCACGAAAATCCTGGCCGACGGGCAGGATCCCGCTCTCGTCCGGCAGCAGATCGTGGCGGCCATGAATTCCGGGCAGGTGATCGTGAACTTCCTGGGTCATGGCTCGGTGGAGCAGTGGTCGCTCGCGGATTTCTTCTCCGACGCGGACGCCACGGCGCTCACGAATGGAGGCAATCTGCCGTTCGTGGTGAGCATGGATTGTCTGAGCGGGTTCTTTCAGGACGTCTATACGACGAGCCTGGCGGAATCGCTGCTGCTGGCTCCCGATGGCGGCGCCGTGGCCGTGTGGGCCTCCTCCGGATTTACCAGCGCCGACCCGCAGGCCACCATGGACCGCGCGCTGGTGGTCCAGATGTTTGCGAATCCAGGAGCGCCCATCGGCAACTCCATTTTGAAAACGAAGGCCGGCACCGTGGACCCTGACGTTCGCCGCACGTGGATTTTGTTCGGCGACCCGGCAATGCGATTGCGCCTTCCACCACCACCTGCGGCGGCCGCGGTCCATTAGCGAAAAGCGGAAAAATCTTCGCCTGCCGACTCGAGCGGGCGAGTCCATGCGCGCGGGGTGACGCTTCCGCGCAGGCATCCACCGCCGGGCAGGGCGTGTGATATGGTAATGAGCGACGCGGCACTTCCGCGCGCCGCGGACGTCCCAGCTTATGTCCATCAGCCCATCCATTCTGACGGGAAGGGAACCCTCCGGAGCGCCCCGGGGCAACGCCAGCCAGCGGATCATCGCCACGGGAATCGTGCTGGTGTTCTTGTACTACGCGGCGAGCGTGGTGATGACCATCCTGATGGCCGTGTTGCTGGCCTACTTCCTGGATCCGGTGGTGGAGTGGATGGAGAACCGGGGATTGCCGCGCGGCTTGGGCGCCCTGATCATGGTGCTGCTGCTGTGCGCGGTGCTGGTGGGCGCGATTTCCGCGCTGTGGTTCCGCGCGGAAGCGTTTGCGGAAGACTGGCCGAAGTACGGCGCCAAACTGAAAGCCGCCCGGCAGGCGGTGGACAAACGGCTGCAGGCGATTGAGACGCACGTCTCCGAGATTACACCGGAGGAAAAACAGCCGCGGGGCACACTGCGGGTGGAGCAGTCGGAATCCACGCGGTCGTTCCTGCTGGAGAAACTGGGATCGCTGACGAACATCGTGGTGGCGGCCACGTTTGTGCCCTTCCTGGTGTTCTTCATGCTGGCGGCGAAACGAGGCGTGTGGCACGCCACGCTCCAACTCTTTCCCCCCTCGCAGCGGACGCAGGTGAAACTGGCGCTGGAGAAAGTGGGGGGCGTGTTGCGCGGCTACGTGATGGGCAACATGGTAGTGATGCTGATTCTGGCCGCGGCCTGCACGCTGCTCTTCTGGGCGCTGGACCTGGATTATCCGCTGCTGGCCGGATTCACTTCCGGAGTGCTGAACCTGGTGCCCTATTTCGGGACAATTCTCTCCGCGATACCGCCGCTGGTCCTGGGGATAGCGAAGTGGGATAAGCCCGGCAACTACCTGATCGTGGTAGGGATGATGCTCGCGTTCCATTTCATCGGGCTGAATGTGCTGTTTCCCGCGCTGGTGGGCCGGAAGGTGCAGCTCAGCGCGCTGGCGGTGACGCTGGCGCTGCTGTTCTGGGGCTGGCTGTGGGGCGCGATGGGCTTCCTGCTGGGGATTCCGGTGACGGCGAGCATCAAAGTGATCTGCGACCACATCGAGGGGTGGGAACCGGTGGGCCGGTGGCTGGGCGGGTGATGGGGGAGGGGGTTGGGGCATCCCGCCGCGGCGGGATCGTGCCCCTAGGGCGCGCAGGCTAAAAGCCCGCGCTACTGGTGCTTCAGACTGCGGACGGTGGCCGCGAGATCTTCTGACTCCTGGAACAGGCGGATCGCCGCGACGCCTGCCGCTCCCGCCGCCTTGCAGGCTCCCGCATTTTCCAGCGTGACCCCGCCGATCGCCAGGACAGGAATGCGCACGCGGCGGCAGACGTCCGCGAGCGGATCAACGCCCTGGGGCGGACCGAAGCGAGCCTTCGAGGGAGTGGCAAAAACGGGGCCGAAGAAGAGGTAGTCGGCGCCGTCGCGTTCCGCCTGGAGCGCCTCCTCGACTGCATGGCAGGAGCGGCCGATCAGGAAGCCGGCGGGCGCGCGCCCGGCTCGACGGAACTGCGCCACCTCCGCGACGGGCAGGGACTCGCTTCCCAGGTGCACGCCTGCCGCCCGCGCAGCGAGCGCCGCGTCCAGCCGATCGTTGACTACAATTTTCGAATCTCCGGCACGCGCCAGGGCGCTTTCCGTCCATTCGAGGAGGGTGCGCCCCGAAAGGTCTTTTTCGCGCAGTTGAACGGCGTCGGCGCCGGCGTCTGCCGCTCGCGCGATGGTCTGGAGAATTCGCGCGAGCGCCTGCGGCTCCGCGAGGCCGAGCGCGCGCCGGTCCGTGACGTAACAGACCAGCAGCCGGGACTGGCTAGGCCACGGCATTCCGGTCGCGCCGCCCAAGGAAAACGCTTCCGGCGAGGAACACATCCAGAAACCCGAGTCCGGTGACCGCTCCGCGGAAATACGGACTCAGGACGAGAGGAACCAGCCCGGGGAATCGCTGGAGGAAGAAGTTGCGGTCCCAGTACGGCGACCAGGGAAGAAAGACGAGGAGCACACCGGCTTCCAGACAAATCAGGCCCAGCAGGATGCGCACGGCGCGGCTCATCAGACAGGTCTCGCGGTGCGAACTCAGCGCCGTTTCTGCAAGTCGGCGATGCGTCCGGCGACATCCCGGTAGTCAATGTTCATCGCGTAGACCTGCTTGAAACTGTCCAGAGCGGCCGCAGGATCGCCTCCCGTCTCCTGCGCCACGCCGAGGTCGTACAGGAGGGCGAGGACGGACTCCTGGTCGAGGTTGGGCATGGCCAGGGCCTTCTTGTACCACATGGCGGCAATTTTGCCCTCGTTGCGGCCCATGAAGCAGAGGCCGAGGAGGGTGTAGCACTGCATGCAATAACGGAAGGGCTTGCCGTTCTGCACCATTTTGGCCACTTTCTGAAATTCGCTGATGGCCTCTTCGACCAGGTCCATTTCGCGGTAGGCGATGCCCAGGTTGTAGTGGGTCTCGACGTCTTCGTCTTCTTCGAGTTCGCCGAGTTCGGCGCGGAATTCGTCGAACACCTCTTTCAGCTCATTGTGGCTCTTTCCCTTCGAGGCAATCATGTCTTCTTCGGACACGGGGGCCTGGAGTTCCGCGGGAGCGCCGACGTGATCCCCGGGCGCGCCGATGGGCTCGAGCCCGAAGTCCAGATCCTGGAGATCGCGCGCCAGATCGGCCAGGGCCCCGGCCTTTGCGGGCGCTGCCGCGGGAGCAGCGGGCGGCGCGGCGGACGCCAATTCGAGTTCGAACTCCGCAGCCTTCTCCTCGGCAGGCGCAGCGGCTTCGGCGGCAGGAACGCCCGGCTCGAGTTCGAGTTCCAGTTCGGCCTCTCGCTCGGCGGGGGGAGCCTGCTGCGGGGCCGGTTCCGCTTCGATCTCCAACTCGAGTTCCACAGGCGCTGCCGGAGCTACCTCCGGCTCAGGAGGCGGCGGGGGCGTGGCGGCCTCCACGGGAGACGGCTCCGGCTCGATTTCGATTTTGAATTCCTTTGCTGGGGGAGATGCTTCCGCAGCTTTGATGGGTTCTACTTCAGGCAGCGCTTCCGGCGGCGGTGCTACTTCCTCCGTAGGCGCGGAAGTTTCGTTGACCATGGCGGCCCAGTCTTCCGACAGGTCCACCTCGTGCACGGTCCCGGCCTCGGAAGCTGGCGCCGCAGCGGGAACTTCCAGCTCAACGGCGGGGATTTCGAACTCCGGCGGCCCCTTGGCTTCGGCCGGTGCGGGAGCCTCTCCCGCCTTGTCCGCCGCGCGGGAGTAGCGGCGGTGCAAATCGGCAAAGCGCTCGGCGCGCTGGGGTTCGCCTTTCTCGCGGTAGATGGCATCGAGCTGTGCGGCCAGCTCGGCGGTGCGCCGCTCGTTTCCGGCGCCGAGACACAGGTCCAGGAGTTTTTCGAGGGCCTGGGGATGGCCTGGTGCGCGCTTGAGCACGGTCTCGAGCAGGTCCACGGCCTTCTGCGTCAGGTTGTAACTGGAGAAAAGGTCCACATCGGTGAGGGCCTGCTGCACGTAACGTTGTAGCTCGTCCTGGGGCGGCGCTTCCACGCGGGGGGGCGCCGCAGCGGACTTCGGGGTCATGGTGACGTCTTGATCGGTGGCGGACTGTTGCTGGGCTACCGCTTCGCTGGGAGCAGGCCGCACGGGCATGGCCTCCGCTTCGAGCGGGGGCATGCCCAGCTTCTGGCGCACCTGGCTCAGGCGGCGGCGGTTGAATTCGTTCTGGGGTTCGCGCTCGAGGAGTTCCTCGTAGGCGGCCCGCGCTTTTTCCAAGTCTCCCGCGGTCACCGCCGCGTCGCCGAATTGGTCCAGGGATTCAGTGAGCCGGAAGGAATCGCCCGTTTTCCGGCAGAGCTCGATCATCCACTCGCGCGGCTCGATTTCCTTGGGATTCTTCTCGATGACTTTGGCAAGGACCGTGGTGAGGCGTTCGTAGTCCTGGGCCGCGAGCATGGGCGCGCGCAATTCGCGCGCCAGCGCCAGGAGCATCTCGTGATTCGTTTCCGCCAGGGAATCCACGAGGGGCAGAACGGGGTCGTACTTGTCGGGGGTCGCGGCGAGAACCTTGTGCGCCAGATCGACGGCCTGCTGCGGGCGGCCGGCCTTCATGTAGGCTTCAAACAGCAGCAGCGTGGTCTGGCCGCCCTCCTTTGCATCGGGCAAGGCCTCGAGGAGTTTGGCCGCATCGCCGGGGCGTCCCTTGGCGGCCAGGATGCGCGCCTTGACCAGGATCCCGCGCTGGTTGCCATGGTCAACCTCGAGGCCCTTTTCCACCAGGGTGAGCGCGGAGTCCATCTCGCCGCGCTCGAAGGAGCGGAAGGCCGCCATCAGATAGGCGCGGGCCGCTTCTCCCTTCTGCCCGATGGCCATGTAGAGATCGGCCAGCCGAGTCTGCACCCGGGTGTTATCCGGCTCGATGTCCAGCAGACGGCGGAGGACCTCGGCGGCGCGCTCCGGCTGTTTGCCTTTCAGGTGGGCCTCGGCCATCTGGATGTAGATGGGCCGCGCCTCGCTCATCACGCCCTGCTGGACGTAAAGGTCGGCCAACTTTTCGAGCGGTTCGATCTGGTCGGGCGCGAGCTTGGCGATTTTCTTGTAGATGGCGATGGCTTTGCTGGTGAAGCCCTCGTCGAGAAAAGCCACTGCGAGTTTTTCGAAATACTCGGCGGCCTGGCCGAGGTCGCCGGCGCGAACGAAGAGGTCGCCCACGGTCATCAGGGTGACCTGGTCGGCGGGCTCGGCGGTCAAAATGGCCTTGTACTCCACAATGGCCTGCGGGATTTTTCCCTGTCCGAGGTACTTTTGCGCCGCGTCGAGGTGCTTGGATTTATTGAAGGCCATCAGTGGTTCTCAGTTTGCCCGCCCGGCGTACGTTCCCCAGGCGCGGCGGCCGGGCACCGCGCTTCCCCCTGGGCGGGTGGCCTTCCCCTGCATGGAACGGCAGGACGACTGCCCTAGAAGCTAACACACGGGAAAAAGATGCGTCAACGCGCGTTGGCGTGGCCCTCACCCTCGGCCGCCGGCCTGCCGAGCGGCAGATCCTGCTGGCTCGCCTTCCTGGCCCAGCAGCACGCCTGCCGCACCGGAGCGAACGAGAAACGGTGGAGCGGCGTGGGTCCGTACAGGCGCAAAGCCTCGAGATGGTCCGGCGTGCCGTAACCTTTGTTGCTGCGGAGATTGTATTGCGGGAAGGACACGTCCCACTGTTCGAGCAGCGCGTCGCGGGCCACCTTGGCGAGAATGGATGCCGCCGCAATGGAGACGGAGCGCGCGTCGCCGTGGATCAGCGACTTCTGCGGCAGCGTGAGATCCAGCGTGACGGCATCGAGGAGGAGATAATCCGGCGGCACGGCGAGCTGGGCGATGGCCAGCATCATGGCCTGGCGGCTGGCCTGGAGAATATTCCAGGCGTCGATGCGTCCCGGCTCGACCTGGGCCACGGCCCAGGCCACGGCGCGGTCACGAATGCGGGGGGCGAGTTCGGCACGGCGTTCGGGCGAAAGTTTTTTGGAATCATCGAGGCCACGGATGACACGCTTGGGGTCCAGGATGGCCGCCGCGGCCACCACCGGGCCGAACAGGGCGCCGCGCCCGGCCTCGTCCAGGCCGGCGATGCGCGAGCACCCCGCCTGCCGCGCCAACCGCTCGTAACGCGCGCAACACAGCCGGCTCATCACCGCGAAGTCTAGCACCGGCGTGCGGCGGGCCGGGGTCGCGATGGCAGGGCTGTGCAAGACTTGAAAGCGAAGAGAAGGGGAAGGATGAGAGGGAGAGGAGCGACCCGTAAGAAGTGACCAGCCGGGGTAGCGGCGTGTTACTCGGTGGCCGGAAGCGCGGCCTTCTCGGTTTCCTGGGCGCGTTCTTTGCCGCGGATGCGGGCGGCCTTGCCCTTGCGCCCGCGCAGGTAATAGAGCTTGGACCGGCGCACGCTCCCGCGGCGCACCACTTCGATCTGCGCGATCATCGGGGAATGGACGGGGAAGATGCGCTCGACGCCGATGCCAAAGCTGACGCGGCGGACGGTGAAGGTGGCGGAGGACAAGCGGCCACGGCGGGAGATGACCACGCCTTCGAAGGCCTGAATGCGCTCTTTTTCTTTTTCCTTGCCCTTCTCGATTTCGGCTTCGCGGAGGCGGACGTGAATCCGCACGGTGTCGCCGGGTTTGAATTCGGGCACGTCGCCGCGCAGTTGGGACTGCTGCACCTTGTCGATGGTCAGGTTCATGTGCGTATTCCCTGGCAGACCCACACAGGCGGGGCCGGCACCGCAGAGACAAACAAGCAGTATAGCAGAAGCGAGCGCAGGGCCAAACGGGTTTCGGTGGAATGAGCGTTTGCGCATGCCCTTTTCTGGTGCTGCGCACGCCAGACGGACCCTTCGTTCCTCAGGGCAGGCAGGAATGTCTGTCCTACACGCCCGATCTCAACTCATCGAGGAGCGCCAAGTCCTCATCGGAAAGCGCTTCGGGGTCGAGCAGATCGGGGCGGTTGCGAAGCGTCTTGGCGAGCGCGGCGCGCCTGCGCCACCGGCGCACCTCCTCGTGATGGCCGCTGGCCAGCACGCCGGGCACGCCCCAGCCGCGGAATTCCGCGGGGCGCGTGTAGTGCGGGCATTCGAGTATGCCGCCGGCGGAGCCCAGGCCGCCGG
>DATEQM010000261.1:0-23374 GCA_035272605.1 Candidatus Acidiferrales bacterium
CTTCAATTGCCAGTCGCGAGCGCCCACGTCGTTGCCGCAGGTGTAGCCGGCCACATGGGAAAGGGCGTTTTGCCGATCCACGTTTCGGCACGTTTTCCCGATCACCACCACGAGTTCCCCTTCGTAGTCCACTTCCACGCCACGCGCGCGTGTGGGAATCAGGATGGGGTCGCCGGGGTTCTGCACGCAGTTGGGTCCCTTGGCGAACACCACGGGATACTCCGGCAATTTCATCTGCACCTCGGCCGTGTGCTGGCGATAGTTCAACCCGATACACCAGGTCATTGGGGGCACGACGGGAGCCAGCGTTTTTGCCACCGGTGCCGGCTCCCCGGTCACTTCAAAGGCGCCGAAAATGTCGCCGCGAATCCTCGCGTAGCCCCCTTCGGTCCGTTCGGCCGCGTAGCCGATTTCTCCTGACAGCGCCTGGTATCGAACGATTCGCATCCTTCCCTCCTTCCGAACCTGTAGAGACCATCGCCAGCGAGTTAGCGCAGCCCGGCGACGCTGGAAGCCGCCCCGTGCCTCAGCAGGGTAGCGGACGGGAACTTGGGCCGCAAGGCGATGTGCCATGCCCCGCCAAGTCTTCGAGGATCAGGGCGAGAAAGAACGGAGGCGGGCGGCTGCAAGAGGATCGGGTGCGGGCGCGGATGGAGTTTTATGAGAATCTCCATGATGAGTTTCTCGACGGCGGTGATGAGTTTCTCTGCGGTCGAGCGGAGCCAGCTTATCTCGCGGGACGCAATGGAGATAACTCCGCGGCGACTGCGGAAAACTCCGCGCTGTGATGCAATCTTCATCTGCGGCTTCCTCCAGCTCCGCCCAGTCGGAATCCTAAACAGGCTGCGCATTCATCGGCATTCCCTTCTATAAGCGGCACTTACCGATTGCGCATGGCAAACCGCAAAGAATGGCAGGCGATTTGCCTATTCAATAAGCGAAGAGCAAAAGAACCAAGGAGGTGGGCCATGACCGTGCTGCTGATTATCGTAACCTTCGCGATTTTCCTGACCATTGACTACGTTCGGCAAAGAAAGCTTGTCCCTCAGCCCGCCCTGTCCGAGCGGGAGATTGTGCCGGCTCCGAAGATGCAGCCGATCTATGTTTCCGGATTCGCGCTGCCGGAGAATTTCCGGTATCACCCCGGACACACCTGGGCCCTCGAAGAGAGCCCGAAGCTGGTTCGAGCCGGCTTGGATGATTTTGCCGCACGGCTCATCGGCAAAATGGACGGTGTGATCCTGCCGAAGCGCGGGCAATGGCTGCGTCAGGGACAGAAATTCGTCACCGTCCTGCGGGACGGCAAGAAGACCGAGTTGGTGTCGCCGATCGAGGGCGAGGTGGCCAAGGTGAATGACGCGGTGGCGAGCGACCCGTCGCTGGCATGCCGCGACCCCTATGGCAACGGCTGGCTGGTATCCGTGACGGCTCCCGATGCCCCGACAAGCTTCCGGAACCTGCTGGGCGGCAACTTGGCGAAGAAGTGGATGGCGGAAGCGGCGAGCCAGTTGCGCGGGATGATGCCCATGATGGCTGGAGCAGTGGCGCAGGACGGCGGCTTGGCGGTGCACGACCTGTTGGCTTACCTGCCGGGCCAGGAATGGAGCGAGGTGACTCGCCAATTCTTCCTGACCTGATGGGCAGATCCCGAGCAGGCTCCCGGCCTCATCCATGCAGGAGCGGATGAGGCCGGGTCTTTTTTGCCCCAAGCTGAAGAGAAATAAGCTGTTTGAGGGAGGTGACCTCTGTCACCTCCGCGGGTGCCGCTTATCACCGAGACAAACTCCCGTATGGGCGATGCTTTCTCCTGAACCAGCGAAGACGTGGAGGAATTCATCACGGAGTCCGCCGTGCCTGCTGAAACTCTCAACAGCCTGACCGTGACAATTGCCGCAACGCCCGAGTTGCATTCCAATCCGCTTGCCGAATCCCCCACGGAAAGTTGCGAAAGCCAGGGGTCTTTATGAGCAAAGGAATTCTTTACGATGCCACTCTGTGCATCGACTGCAAGATGTGCGAGCGGGCCTGCGCCGAGCATCATGGCCTGCCCTATGACGATTCCATTGCCGCCGAGGAAGTGCAGTCCGCCCACAAACTGACCGTCGTGATGGCCCAGGGCGACAAATACATGCGGCGCCTGTGCATGAATTGCCAGGACCCCACGTGTGCCTCGGTGTGCCCCGTGGGGGCGCTCCGCAAGACCGCGGAAGGCCCGGTGACCTACGACGCGTCGCGGTGCATCGGATGCCGGTACTGCATGCTGGCCTGCCCCTTCTCGGTCCCGAAATACGAATGGAACAAGCCGCTCCCGCTCGTCCGGAAGTGCGACATGTGCGCGGACCGAGTGGCCCAGGGCCAGCCGACCGCGTGCGCGGCAGCATGCCCCACCGGCGCGACGAAGTTCGGAGACCGCGACGCGCTGCTCGCCGAAGCCCAGGACCGCATAGCCAAGAGCCCGGACCAGTATGTCCCCCACATCTATGGCCGCAGTGAAGTGGGCGGGACCTCCGTGCTGCTGCTCTCCAGCGTTCCCTTCGAACGATTCGGCTATAAGACCGACCTGGGCAGCCAATCCCTGCCGCTGCTGACCTATCGCGTGCTTTCGCACATCCCGAACCTGGTCGCAGTGGGATCTGTGTTGCTTGGCGGCATCTGGTGGATCACGGGCCGGCGTGCCGACGTCGCTGCCGCGGAGGGCCGCCCTGGCAAGGGCCCGGCCACAGGAGGCGAGAAATGACCCGGTTCAAATTCACCTTCTGGAAGGGGGTCCTGGCAATCATTCTGCTCGCCGGCGCCTACGCCACCGTTCTGCGGTTCGCGCGCGGGTTGGGCGCCTCGACGCATCTGAGTGACGCGTTCCCCTGGGGGTTGTGGATCGGTTTCGACGTGATGTGCGGAGTCATGCTGGCAGCGGGCGGGTTCACGCTGACGGCCACCGTGTACATCTTCCATCTGGAAGAGTTCAAGCCGATCGTGCGGCCGACCGTGCTGACCGCTTTCCTCGGCTACGTTCTGGTGGTCGTGGCGCTGCTCTTTGACCTGGGCCGCGGATACCGGATCTGGCATCCGCTGGTGATGTGGAACCCGCGGTCGGTGATGTTCGAGGTGGCCTGGTGCGTCACGCTCTATACCACCGTGCTCGCTCTGGAATTTGCGGCGGTTCTACTGGAACAGCTCCGGCTCGAAAAGCTCCTGCGGATTCAGCATGCCATTGCGGTCCCCCTGGTGATCGCCGGGGTGCTGCTTTCCACGCTGCACCAGTCCTCGCTGGGCAGCCTGTACCTGATCGTTCCCGACAAACTGCACCCTTTCTGGTATAGCCCGCTGCTTCCAGTGCTGTTCTTTGTCTCGGCGGTGTGTGTGGGCCTGGCCATGACCATCTTCGAGTCCTGCATGAGCTCGCGGCACTTCGGGAAGCAACTGGAACTGCCGCTGCTCGTCCGTTTGGGCCGCGCGCTCCTGGTGGCCGTCTTGGTGTATTCGGTCCTGCGTTTTGAGGACCTGTTCCAGCGGGGAGCGTATCGGCTGCTGGCCTTCCGAAGCTACGAGACCAATTTGCTCCTTCTGGAACTGATCATGGGATTGGTGATTCCCATCGTTCTCCTGCTGATCCCAAAGGTGCGGCAAACCGCCGGAGGCCTGTACCTCGCCTCCGTCCTGGTGCTCCTCGGCTTTGTCACGAACCGGCTCAACGTGGCGATTACGGGAATGGAGGGATCCGCCGGTGTGCGCTACTTCCCAAAATGGACGGAAATTGCGATCACTGCGAGCATCATCGGCGTGGCCTTCGCCATTTTCGCGCTGGCGGTGAAATACCTGCCGATTTTTTCGGCCGCAGAGCCGCGGCCGGCACAGCCTGAGCCGGAGGCGGCGGAGTTGTTGCATGCGCGTACCTGACCCACGTGCGCCTCTCTGGAAACGCGCGACCAATTGGGGACGAAGCCTGAGCGGGAAGCTGGTCATTCTCCTGATTTTGTCCATGACCACCGTGTTCGGCCTGCTCGGCTACCTCAATGTGCGTCTCCATCGGCGACACCTGGAGCAAACCACCCTCGCGGCAGCGGAGAGGGTGAGCGATGTGATCAAGCGCAACGCGACGTACTACATGCTCCGGAACGAACGGGAGGGCCTCTACCACCTGATCACCGAAATCGGGGGCGAGCGCGGCATCCTGCGCATCCGCATCATCAACCGCGAAGGGCGAATCAGCTTTTCCTCCGATGCGCGCGAAACAAACACCCTGGTGGACAAGCGGGCGGAGGCCTGCTACGCGTGCCATAGTCAGACCCAGCCGCTGACGCATTTGGACCGCAACGACCGCTTCCGCACCTACCGGCTGGCCGACGGAACCCGGGCGCTGGGGATCATCAATCCCATCGAAAATTCCCCGGCCTGCTCGAGCGCGGCCTGCCACGCGCACGAGCCGGGCGAAAAGATTCTGGGGGTCCTGGACACGAATCTATCGCTGGCGGCCACGGACGCGAGCCTAGCGCAAAGCACGCGGCAGATGGTGCTCTACACGCTCGCGGCCGTGCTGATCATTTCGGCTTTGAGCGCGGTGTTTGTGTGGCGCGTGGTTTCCGGCCCGCTCCGGGCTCTCGAGTCGGGAACGCAGCACCTCTCCTCGGGGGAACTGGGCTACCAAATCGACGTTCCCGGGGACTCGCAGGACGAGCTGGCCGGTCTGGCCCGGTCATTCAACAGCATGAGCAGCCAGCTTCGGGAGGCTCGCGAAGAAATCAACGGTTGGACGCGCACGCTGGAGGCCCGCGTCGAGCAAAAGACGGGCGAATTGAACCGCGCCCACGAGGAGATGCTCCGTGTGGAGCGCATGGCCTCGATCGGGAAACTGGCCGCCGTCGTGGCCCACGAAATCAACAACCCTCTGGCGGGAATTCTGGTCTATGCGAAATTGCTCAAGAAGCGGTTTTCGAAGCAGAAGGATGCGGAGGGGGAAGTCATCAGCAGCCTGGACTTGATCGAATCGGAAAGCCGGCGGTGCGGCGAGATCGTGAAGAACCTGATGACCTTTGCCCGAGCCGGCTCCATGAGCTACGAACCGGCCGACCTGAACGGCGTGATCGGCCGCTGCGTCCGCCTGGTGCAGCACAAACTGGAACTGGCCAACATCGAACTGCAACTGGCGCTGGCGCCCGGCCTTCCGAGTGTGCACTGCGATGCGGGGCAGATCGAACAAGTGATCCTGGCGCTGGTGATGAACGCCATCGACGCGATGCCCAACGGGGGCAATCTGGCGCTGCGTACGCGGCAAACGAGCGACTCGGAAATTCAGATCGAGGTGCGCGACGACGGAGTGGGGATACCGCCGGAAGTCCTGTCGAATCTGTTCGAGCCGTTTTTCACAACCAAGGAACGCGGCCGGGGACTGGGGCTGGGACTGGCCACCAGCCGCACCATCATCGAGCGCCATCTGGGGAAAATTGATGTGGCATCCGCACCGGGCCGGGGGAGCACATTTACGATTACGCTGCCCGTGGCTGCCCGGCCCGTCGCAGTCGCCAGTCCCGTCGGCGCAGCATAAGGGAGACAAATGGCCGTGGACAAAAAAGCAAGCCTGCTGATCGTGGACGACGAGTTTGTGGTGCGCGACTCGCTGGGAAAATGGTTCCGGGAAGAGGGCTTCGACGTGACCCTCGCGGAAAGCACCCCGGAGGCGCTGACCAAGATGGCGGAGGGTCACTTTGACCTGGCCTTGGTGGACATCAAGATGCCCGGGCCCGATGGAGTCGAATTGCAGCGCCGGATCCATGAGATCGATCCCGAGATGATCGTAATCATGATGACCGGGTATGCCTCAGTGGAGACCGCGGTGGCGGCGCTGAAGAACGGCGCGTATGACTACATCTCGAAACCATTCGACCCGGACGAGATCGCGCACACCATCCACAACGCGCTGGCGCACAAACGCGCCGAGCAAGAGAACGCGCGGCTGCGCGAAACCCTGGCTGCCGTGTCGCCCCCCAAGGAACTGGTGGGCAAGAGTCCCGCGATGATGCGCGTCTTCGAGGCCATCCAGACGGTGGGTCCGACTGAAGCCACCGTGCTCATCACCGGCGAGAGCGGGACGGGAAAAGAACTCTGCGCGCGGGCCATCCACGAGGCCAGCCCGCGGCATTACAACCCGCTGGTAGTGATCCATTGCGGCTCGTTGACCGAGACGCTGCTGGAGAGCGAGCTGTTCGGACACGAGAAGGGCGCCTTTACCGGAGCGCAATATCGGAAAAAGGGCAGTTTCGAGGTGGCGGAGGGCGGCACCGTCTTCCTGGATGAGATTGGCGACATCAGCCTGAAGACGCAAACCGACCTGTTACGCGTGCTGCAGGAACGGGAGATCACGCGCGTGGGGAGCAGTCACCCGATCCATGTGGATTTCCGATGCATCGCGGCAACGAACAAGAAACTCGAGCTGCTGATTGAAGAAGGGAAATTCCGTCCCGACCTCTATTACCGGTTGAATGTTTTCCAGATCCAGCTTCCGCCGCTGCGGGAACGCGCCGGAGACATCCCGCTGCTGGTGGATCATTTTGTGCGCAAATTTTCCGCGTCGATGAACAAGCGGGTGACCCGGGTTTCCGCCGGGGCCCTGGCGCTGCTCGAGGGACTCCGCTGGCCCGGCAACGTCCGCGAGCTTGAAAATGCGGTGGAACGTGCCATGGTGGTGGCGCAAGGGGAGGAATTGTGCGAGGGGGATTTTTCCCTCAAGCTGACCCGTTCCGAGCCTGCGCCGCGTACGCTGGAGGAAGCGGAACGGCTCCACATCCTCTCCGTCCTCGATGAGTGCAACGGCAACCAGACGCTGGCCGCCGAGGTGCTCGATATCGACCGGGTCACCCTGCACAATAAGCTGAAGAAGTACGGATGGAAAAAAATAACGGCCGATGTCCTGTGAGCCTGATTCAACTGCTCCCGTTGGGAAACGCGCCGGACGAAATGCTGAGCCATTTGTCCGGCGAGCTGGCCGGCGAATTTTCTACTCGCTGTGAAATCCTGCGGTCTGAGCCGGATCCGCCGCATACGTTCAACGTCCGAAGGCAGCAGTATTGTTCGACGGAAATCCTGGCCTACATGACAGGCAGGGTTTCGCCGGGTGCGGGCCAGCTCCTGGGAGTAACCACAGCGGACCTCTACATTCCCATCCTGACGTTTGTTTTTGGTGAAGCGCAACTCGAGGGCCCGTGTGCCGTGGTTTCCACTCACCGGCTCAGGCAGGAGTTTTACGGGCTGCCGCCGGACCCTGCGCTGTTGAGCCACCGGCTCCTGAAGGAAGCCATACACGAACTAGGCCATACGCTGGGACTCGTCCACTGCGACGACTACCGCTGCGCCATGGCCTCGTCCCACGCCGTCGAGGCCATTGACCTGAAGGGCGCAAGCCTTTGTGCTGTCTGCCGCGCGGCGATTTCCAGCGCACAGCGGCGAGCCACATCGCCACTTCTCAAGCCCTAGCCTTCGAATATCCTACAACTTCACCGGAGGGAACAAAGTTGAGCCGGGTGTGACCGATGCGCGAGGACCGTTCCCGTCACATTTTGGTGCCCAAGAGAGGACTCGAACCTCCACGACCTTGCGGCCACTAGACCCTGAATCTAGCGCGTCTGCCAATTCCGCCACTTGGGCACGCGTCTCACCGACGCATTGCGGTTGGTCCTTTCATTCTCTCCGCCGCCTGCTGGGTTGTCAATTCGGGACGAGCGCCTCGGCTTGCCACGGTTTCCCGGGCCCGCCGCAGTTTCTCCTGTCCTCCCGGCCAGGGAGCTGTCCGCGAGATGGAAGAAGAGTAGTACGAGAGGACAGGTAGCGGTTTGAAAACGGAACAACACAGAACCAAATTGACCGCGCGCGAGGGACAGCGTAGGCTTGGCGTTAGTCCTTCGCCGTCCCGAAACGGGAAGGGACTCAACCCCATGGATCTGCCGATGGACCTCAGTACAGAGGCCAGACCGCGTGAACGCAGGCGCGGCGAGCGCGTTCTGATCCGCGTCCCCGTCCAGGTGAACGGCACGGGAAAAGACGGGAAAGCGGTGCATTCACCGGCCGAAGCCGTGGTGGTGAACCGCAACGGGGCTCTGCTTCGCGTTCCGCACCGGCTCAAGACCGGTAGCACCCTCGAGGTGTACCAGGGACAGGACAAACAGGACACGAAGCCCCTGGTGTTCCGCGTCATCTGGTGCAGTGACCGCCCGCGTGAAGGGCGCCACGACGTCGGCGTGGAACTGGTCAATCCCTGCGAGGAACTCTGGGGTATCCGATTCCCGCCCTTGCAGCCTGGGGCCTCCACGTAGCGACAGGGTCCCCGAAGTCTGTCCACGAATTCCCTCCTCTGGGATTGCCAGACTAGATTTCCCCGCTGTTTGGAGCTATAGTCGCGCCGGAAAACGGGCCGGAGTCTTCCGCAAAAGCCTCGAGACGCGGGCGGCCTGCAGGGGAAGAGCTGCCATGAGCCTGAAATTCGGCTTACTCGCCATCCTGATCATCGTCTGGGGAGTCCTGCTGTTATGCCTGATCGGCCTGATGATCTACCGCGGCGTGATCGGGCGCAACGAAGAGACCGAACTGATGGTGGACCAGGCGGAGCATCGCTTCGCCGACGAGCAGAAAGCGATCTCGGAGCGCATCACGCAGTTGAGCACGCCCATCCGCTACATCAGTATCAGTGTGGGTGTCCTCCTGCTCGTCATCATCTGCGTGTGGATCTACCAGGGCTTGCAGAATTCCTGAGTCCGCAGCTCAATCCCGCGGCAAATTCGTTTGGCCACCAGTAGCGTCAAGCAGGGCAAGAAATTCGGGCTAAGGCTTGGCAGGCCCCGGCGGATTCGGCTGCGGGGCTGGCGCGGCCTGGGGCATGTTCGCGATGGAGGTGTGGTTGGTCATAATCAGCCATTGGCCGCCCTGCTTCTCGAAGACCAGCGTGGTAAAGCCGCGATACCCGGTGGGCTGGCCGTCCACTTCTCCCGTAAAGGTCCACTGATACACGGCCCAGGCTACGTTTCCGTTCACGCGGAGAAAGGTATTCGAGCGATTGAGCTGTGCGCCGTGCATGCGCGTCCGCTGGCGCTCGTAAGCCTCGATATATTTGACCCGCCCTATCAAGGGAGGTTCCCAAACACCGCTCACCACCAGCACATTTTCCGCGTAATGCTTTTTCAGCAATTCGATGTCGCCGATCTGCCATGCGCCCATCATTTCGGTGATGGCCATGTCCACAGCTTGCTCATCGGTCGGCGCGAGAAGCGGCGAAGTGTCCTTCTGGGCCGCGTCTTTCTGCGCGGTCTGCTTCTGCGCTGTCTGCTTCTGCAGGCCGGCTACTGCCACGCCGGGCACAACCGCGAGAGCAATGGCAAGCAAGAGCAGTCGGCGAATCATGGCTCCTCCGTGAAATTCCGGCGCCAGGCGGGGCGTGCCCGCGCTGTAGGCAGAATACCACGGACGCACGGACGCATTCTCAGCGGCGCCAGCCGCATGTGCGGAACGAAGAACTGTGAGACGTGGCGCCGGTCCACGGCGCGGCACCAGCCGCGCGAGCCGGAGGCCGGCGAGAGCTTCCGGATTAACGTCCGGCCGGCGCTTTCGGCGCACGAGACTGGCTCAGCAGGTTGACGAACAGACGCAGCGGGCCCTGGACGCCTTCCGGCAATTCGCGGAAGAAGGAAAGCCCGGTGTAGATATACGTGCCTTTGCCCACCGCGGCGACCACCAGACCTCCGATCAGCTCCCCTTCTCCCGGGTCGCGCATGGCCAGGAGAGCGGTGTACCGGGGATCATACTCGCCCAGAAAATAGAGCCCCCGCTCCTGCACCCAGCCATCGAAATCCCCGGAACCGATTTTGTTGGGGAAATTCAGCAGGGAGCTTTCGGGCGCGAGCACGCGAACGGGCGAATTGCGGTCTGTGATGCGCAAAGTGGGCGCGCCAATCTTCGCCGGATAGGGGGCCGGCGAAAGCCGGTTCCAATCCACGGCGCGCTGGTACTGGACCACGAGCGTGCCGCCGGCAGCCGCGTAGTCCAGCAGGCGCTGGTTCGAGGCCGCCAGGTCGCCGCGCAATTCGTACGCGCGGATGCCCACGGCGATGGCGTCGTACTGGCTCAGGTCGTTGAACGCCAGGGCCACCGGGTCCAGCAGATCCACGGTGATGCCCGCTTCCCGCAGGACTTCCGGGATCGGATCGTTTTCCGCCGCCACATACCCGACGCGCAGATGCTCAGGCACGATGAGGTCCGGCACGCACAGGGTCACACCGGCTGGCTCGGTCCACAGCCACGAGGGCAGCGTGGGCAGCGGCTCCACGGATTCACTGTATTGCTGTTCGCCGAGCTGGGCGTAAGCCTGGAGCGAGAGCGTCGCGGCGCCCGCGTCGCGGGGCACGAGGATCTTCAGCCGCGCGAGCTGGTCGCCCGGCCCCTCAAACTTCAGCGCCACGGGTGAAACGCGGGGCCATACAGGCGGAGTCCCCAGAACCACTTCCATTTGCGCCGGCGCCGAGCCGTAATAATGGACCCTGGCGACCTCCTCCTGCGTCTGGCCCCGGCGCGAAGGCGGCACCAGGATCTCGTGCGGCTCCAGCGTCAGCGTCACCCGCGGCACGAATTGCAGAGGCAGCGTTTCCACCTGCGTGGAGCTGGCGCGCGTGGACGTCACGCCCGTCTCTACGGGAAATTTGTAGCCAGCCACGCTCGCTTCCAGTGTAGCCCGTACGATGGGCGGGGGTACGGGCAGCATCCAATCGTCCGGCCCGCGCGGTGATCGCGCAGCGGGCGGCACGCTCACCTCGAACCGTGAGCCGCTGCCTGCGTCCTTCTCTCCAGTCTTCTCGGCTGCCGTCCAGCCCGCGGGAACTTCCAGCCGCGCGGGCCCCACCGAGTCGAGAGTTCCCTCGCGATGCCGCTCGGTGACGCTCACCGTAAACATTTCTCCGGGAATTGCCTCGCGGCGGCTGGCCTGCGCTTCGAGGTGCAGGGCCGCCGCCAACTGGAGCGCATGGTTGATTCGCTCGCGGACGCGGCCGAACTCCTGCAGGGTTTGGTTTTTTTCCGCCGCAGACGTGTTTGCAGTGTTCGTAACCGATTCGGCCGCCGTAGCGATTTCTTTTCCCGCCGCGGCGAGGCGTCGCACGGCCGCCGGCCAGTCGAGCGCGAGGGCCGCGCGCCGCGCATCCTCCAGCGCCCCATCCGCGCGCTTCAAGGCACCACGCGCCGCGGCGAGCGATGGATAGCGGTCGGCCAGCGCGGGCAGTGTCTCCGCAAACGTCGCCGGGTCCGGCGATTCGCCCTTTTCATTCACCAATCGAACATTGAAGCGCAGGAACGGCCCGGTCAGAAACCCGGCGATGCCCTGCGTGCGGTGCTGGAAATCGCCCTCGCGGCCGATCTCCGCGTAGGTGCGTCCCCAAAGCCGGGAAATCTGGTCAGCAGGCACCAGGTAGCCTTTGTCGCCCTCGCCGCGGAAACGATCGAGCACCTGGTCCACGCGCCAGGCAGGCAATCCATCGGGAAACTGTTTTGGGTCCGCGGCCGCGGCCACCGCCTGCGGCGTCAGGATGCCGGAGGCCTGGTGATGGCCGTGTCCGGTGTGCACGCCGCTCCAACTATTGATCACCATGTTCGGCTGGAAGGCGCGGATCACGTGCACCATGTCCGCCAGCGCCGTGCCTCCCCAGACCTTCTCCGCCGCCTCGACGGTTTTCACGAATCCCGTGTCCGGCGCGCGTGTGAAATACAATCCGATCCCGTAGATTCGCGTGGCCGCCAGCAACTCGTGGCTGCGGAGCACGGCGAGCTGCGCGCCCTGCTCCGGCCCCAGCGCGTTCTGTCCGCCCTCGCCGCGGGTGATGGAGAGCAGCGCGACGTTTGCGCCCAGCCCGCGCGAGAGATAGGTGAGCGCGCCGGCCGGCTCGTCGTCCGGGTGCGCGGTGATGCACAGAATGCGTGTGGTCACCCGCGCATGATCGATCGCTTCGATGGTGTCCGCGAGGTCCTCGTTGGTGCCCGGAATCTCTCCCCGGGTGACGCCCGCCGCCAGAATTCCCGCGGCCAGGAAAGCGATCGAACATGCGACGCGCCGCCTCATTGCGCTGCCCCTGCGAACGGCCATTCGCGCGCCGCCGCTGCCCGCGCCAGGAACACGATCGCCCCCGCGGCCATCACTCCGAGTCCGGCGAGCGCCGTCCGCCCGGTCGAGTAAAACACGCCCAGCCACAGCAGGATGGCCGTCACCGCCGGCACGGGATACAGCCACATCCGGTACGGCAGCTTTTTCGCCGGCCACTTTTTCCTCAATATCATCACACCCACGGCTCCTCCCACGAATTGCACCAGAATGCGCATGGCCAGAATCGCCGCAATCACTTCCCGCAACTTAAACAGCACGCTAAAAACCAGCGCGATCCCGCCCAGCGCCAGCAGCGACACGTGCGGGAAGTGCCGGGTCGGATGCACGCGCCCAAACGCCCGGAAAAACGTTCCGTCCAGTGCCGCCGCATAGGGCACGCGCGAGTAGCCCAGCGTCAGCGCAAACAGCGAGCCGAACGCCACCCACAACACCATTCCCGTGGCGATCCGCGCGGCCTGCGCGCCGTAAATGCGCTCCACCAGCGCGCTGGCGATGAACGGAGTCGCTCGCGCCTGCTGCCACGGGATCACCCCGAGAATCGCCGTCTGCAGCACCAGATAGAGCACGGCAATCCCCCCCACCGAGAGAAAAATGCTCCGCGGGATATTGCGCTCCGGAGCGCGAATCTCGCTGCCCAGTTGGCACACGTTATAGTAGCCGAGGTAGGTGTAGATCGTCTGCACAGAGGCCATTCCCAGGCCGGCGAAAAAAGCCCACGAGAGATCCCACGCCCCCGGCGGAAACGCCAGCACCAGCCGGGAATCAAAATGGGTCAGCCCGCCCCAGATCAGCCAGGCCAGCGTTACGATCACTCCGCCCCACAGCAGCAGCGTGATCTTTCCGATCTGTTCGATGCGGCGATACAGCAGCGCCACAACGGCAATCACCACCGCGCCCGAAAGCGCTTTCCGCTCCCACCAGCCGAGCGGCACCAGATACGCCGCGTACTGCGAGAATCCGATCGCGGCAGAGGCCATCACCAGCGGCGCCTGGAACATTGTCTGCCAGATGAACAGGAACGACATCAGGCGTCCCCAGCGCCCCGGGCCGTAGGCCTCGCGGAGGAACACGTAACTTCCGCCGGCCTCCGGCATGGCCGCCCCCAGTTCCGCCCAGACGAAGCCGTCCATCAGGGCCACCAGCGCCCCGGCGGCCCAGGCCAGCAGGCACTGTGGGCCGGGCATCGCTTCGATGACCAGCGGCACGACCACAAACGGGCCGATGCCCACCATGTCGATCATGTTCAGGGCGGTGGCTTCGGCCAGTCCCAGCCCGCGTTCGAGTTGTGCTTCTGCCATCGGCGTGTCCATCCCGCTCGGCGGGAAGGCAGGATAGCAGAGATGGCCGCTCGCCCGGCCCGCTTTCCTGCGTTACACTCCCGCCGCGATGCTGCTCTTTGGAATCGCGGTGACCGCCGCAACCGTCACCGTATTGGTACTGGAATATTTGCGATGCCGTGTGCGCCCGCTGCCCCTGCGCGGATGGGCGGGCCTGGTCGCGCTCGTGGCCGCCGAGTTTTTGATGTTTCGCTGGGTGCAGCCGGTTGCGACCTACTTCACGCCCATCGCCTGGACTGCATATCTCTTCCTGGCGGACGCAATGATTTGGTCCATCCGCGGCCGTTCACGCCTGGCGGATGAGCCGCGCGAGTTTGCTCTTCTCGCCGCGCTCTCCCTGCCGCTCTGGCTGATTTTCGAAGGCTACAACCTGCGCCTCGGCAACTGGGCCTATACCGGCTTGCCGTCCAACTGGCTCGCGCGCGACTTCGGTTACGCCTGGTCGTTCATGACCATCATCCCCGCAATCCTCCTGACCGCGGATCTGGTGGAATCGTTCGGCTGGTTCACCGCCGGAGCGCGGAAAATCAAATTCTCCCGGCCCGCGCTGGCAGGAATGACGGCCACAGGGGCGCTCTGCCTTACGGTTCCACTCCTGCTGCCTCCGGAAGCGGGCGCCTACCTGTTCGGGCTGGTCTGGGTGGGATTCGTCCTGCTCCTCGAGCCCGCCAACTACCGCTTGGGGCTGCCCTCCCTGCTGCGCGACCTGGAAGAAGGTCGCCGCAGCCGTCTCTACGCCCTTCTGATCTCCGGGTGGACCTGCGGCTGGCTGTGGGAATTCTGGAATTACTGGGCGGCTGCGCGTTGGCAATATACGTTTCCTCTTTTCCAGCGATGGAAGATTTTCGCCATGCCGGCGCCGGGTTACCTCGGCTTCCTCCCCTTCGCGCTGGAATGCTCGGTGATGGTCGTCTTCGCCCGCTGGATGCTCGAAAAGCTGCGTGCGCGTTGGGCGCAAACGCCCCGGAGCTGAACAGCCGCTCCGGAATTTTTCCAGCAGGCTGCCTTCTCTCACTCCCCCATCACGAACACCCGCTCCGGGTCGAGACGCACGTGCCACGGCATCGGCCGGTCCTTCAACTCCTCCCAGCGGTCTTTCAACACTTCTGCCTGGATATGCCATCCTTCTCCCATCGCCGTGTGCAGCCGGAGATAGAGCGTCCGGCGAAATGGCGTCTCCGTACTCTCCACCAGCGAACACGGCAGCACGTTTTCTCCGCCCGGCGCATCCGCAAAGGTCACGTGATTTGCGCGGATGGCCACGTGCCCCGCCTGCGCATGCGCCTGCGTGACGCGCAATCGCACGCCCCAGTCCAGCGCCTCGATCCCTCCATCGCTCACCGCACGCGCACGGGAATAGTTCTTGCAGCCGGTGAGCCGCGCCACCTCCAGGCTCGGCGGGTGCAGAAAGATTTCCTCTTTCGGCCCGAATGCCAGCGCGCGTCCCCGCGCCAGTACCAGAATCGCGTCGCAAAGCCGGTAAACCTCCTCCAGGCTGTGGCTCACGTAGAGCGTGACTCCTCCGAATTCCGCCAGTGTATCGAGCAATTGTTTTTCCACCAGGCCGCGCAGGTGGAAATCGAGTGCCGAGAGCGGTTCATCGAGCAATAGAATTTCCGGATCCGTCACCAGCGCCCGCGCCAGCGCCACGCGCTGCTGTTGGCCGCCCGAAAGCTGCCGCGGGTAGCGCTCCGAGAACTCCTCCAGGTGCATCCGGCGGAGGATGCCGCGGACGCGCGTCTCCCGTTCGGCCGCCTTCGCGCGCACCAGCCCGAACGCCACGTTCTCCGCCACCGTGCGGTGCGGGAAGAGCGCGTAGTTCTGGAAGACGAGTCCCGCTCGCCGCTCCCGCGCGGGCAGCGCGACCCCTCGCGAGGAATCCAGCAGCACGCGCCCATTCACCACAATGCGCCCCCGCGCCGAGCGCTCCAGGCCCGCGATGGCGCGCAGCGTCATCGTCTTCCCGGCGCCGGATTCTCCCAGGATTCCCACGCGCTCGCCCCGGGTCTCCAGCCGCGCGGCCAGCGTAAACCATCCGCGCCGCGCCTCGATCTCCGCTTGAAATTCCACCGCGCCTACTCCTGCTCCACCACGCGCATGGCCAGACCCTTCCGGTGGCGCGTCCACAAATTCAGCGCCCCCAGCGCAGCGAGCGAAATCGCCACAGTCACCAGCGACCAGCGCACGGCTTCCTGTGTATCGCCCGATTCCACAGCGAAGAAAATAGCGATCGGGAGTGTCTGCGTTTTTCCGGGAATGTTTCCTGCGAGAATCAGCGTGGCCCCGAAGTCTCCCAGCGCGCGCGCAAACGTCAGCACCATCCCCGCGGCCAAGCCGGGCCACGCCAGCGGCAGCAGGATTTCGCGAAACACGCGGCCTTCGCTCGCGCCCAGCGTGCGCGCGGCCTCCACCAGCGGCGCATCCACCTGCTCCAGCGCGGCCCGCGCCGTCATGTACATCAGCGGAAAGGTGGTCACTGCCGCCGCCACCACCGTTGCCGGCCACGAGAACACCAGCCGCGCGCCCAGGCCGTACAACATGCCGCCCAGCACGCTCGCCCGGCCGAACAGTACGAGCAGCACAAAGCCCACCACCGTCGGCGGCAGCACCAGCGGCAGCAGGAAGAATCCATCCACCAGTTCGTAGAAGAGGCCACGGCGGCGAATCCGCCAGCGGGCTGCTAGCGTGCCGGCGAGCGCCACGGCCGTCGTCGCGGCAACCGACGTTTCGAGAGAGATGCGGATTGGTGAGAGGTCCATTCCGTGTGCTATTTCGCCGGCGTCGTGAACCCATATTTCTCGAACATCGCGCGGGCCTCCGCCGAACTCAGGTAGTCGAGGTAGTACTTTGCCGCCGTCGGATTTTGAGAGCTGCGCACGACCGCGGCGGGATAGACCACCGGCGTATAGGAGCCCGCCGGCGCCGCGGCCGCAATCGTCACGTTGCCGGAGGACTCCGCGTCGGTTTCATAGACGAAGCCGGCGTCGGCATCGCCTCCCGCCACGTAAGTCAGCACGGCACGTACATCCTGCGCGTACACGAATTTTGATTCGAGCGCGTCAAAGAGTCCCAGATGGCGGAGCGCTTCCGCAGCGTACTGTCCTGCCGGCACCGCGCGCGGCTCGCCCATGGCGATCGTGCGCACTGCTGGCTTCTTCAGGTCCTCCAGGGTGTGCACCACGGTCGTGCCCCGCGGCACCACCAGCACCAACCGGTTGCCGGCGATGTCGCGCCGCGTTCCCTCGAGCAGCAGGACCTGCTTTTCGAGCGCGTTCATCTGCGCCGGCGCGGCGGAAATAAAGACGTCCACCGGCGCGCCCTGTTCGATCTGCTTTTCCAGGATCCCGGAAGCGCCGAAGGTCAGCGTGACGTCCGGCGCGCCTTTGCGTCTGCCGTACAGACTCGCAATGGCCTCCAGAACGTCTTTCATGCTGATGGCCGCAGCCACGGTGACCTGCGGATGACTTTGCGGCAGACACGCGGCGCGCATCGGGAACAAGCCGGGCAGGCTGGCCATCGGGGCCAGGAAAACCGCGGCGAGGGAGAGGAAGAGACAAACTTGGCGATTCCGCATGAATTTCTTCTCTGTGAAGGCTCCCGGCCAGGCGGCCTCAAACCCTCAGGATCATCACCTCGGTGGACTTGATCAGCGCGGCGGCGCGCTCGCCGGGATGCAGATTCAATTCGCGTGCCGCGTCCGCGGTAATGATGGAAGTGATTTCCTGGCCGCCGATGGAGATTTTGATCTGCGCCATCAGGCCCTCGATGCGAACCTGGACCACGCGGCCCACGAGCTGGTTGCGCCCGCTCACGCGCCGGAAATTCCGCCTTCGCTCCGGGCCCGGCTTTTCCCCCGCCCGGTGCAGGTATTTGTCCAGTTCCGCGCGAGGCACGCGGTGGTGCCCGCCCGGTGTGCGCACGGTGCGCAGCTTTCCGTGGTAGATCCACTGCTTCAGTGTGGGATAGCTGATGCCCAGCAGGCGCGCGGCCTCGCTGGGTTTGATCAGTTCCGCTTCCGCCATTCCGGAAGGATACACGAATCAAAACGAATCAGCAATACGATTTTATGCGATTTGATGCCGTGGTAGCCACGGTCCGTGTCGTTCTGACCGTGGGTTTTTTCCGTGGTATTTCTTTCCCCTGCTCCGCCAATTGGCCGCCGCGCCCGGCTTCGGCGCATCATCCCCGCGCCGCTTCTTCCTGCTCGAACGCGTGATACGACGACCGCACCAGCGGGCCCGATTCCACGTGCCGGAAGCCCATCTCCATCCCGGCAGCCTTGAATTCCGCGAATTCGTCGGGGGATACGTAACGGGCCACGGGCAAATGATCCGCCGTGGGTTGCAGATACTGCCCCAGCGTGAGAATGGCAGCGCCCTGCCCCGCGATGTCGCGCATGGCCTCCAGCACTTCCTCCCGTGCCTCGCCGAGCCCCAGCATCATTCCCGTCTTCGTGGGAATTTCCGGCGCCTGCTCCCGCGCGCGGCGGAGCAGCTCGAGCGAGCGTTGGTACACGGCGCCCCGGCGCACGTGGCGATAGAGCCGCGGCACGGTTTCCATGTTGTGGTTCAGCACGTCCGGCCGCGCCGCCACCACGGTCTCGAGCGCGCCCCAGTCGCCGCGAAAATCGGGAATCAGCACTTCCACCCTGCAGCCTGGCACGCGGCGGCGAATCTCCCCGATTGTCCGCGCGAAGATGTGCGCGCCCCCATCCGCCTCGTCGTCGCGATTCACCGACGTCACCACCACATACTGCAATCTCATGCGTTCCACGGCCTCGGCCACGCGCTGTGGCTCATCTTCATCCGGCGGGCCCAACGGCCTCCCCGACGGCACGGAGCAAAACCCACAGGAACGCGTGCACACGTTGCCCAGGATCATGAAGGTGGCCGTGCGGTGCTCCCAGCATTCCCCCATATTGGGGCAGCGCGCGCTCTCGCACACGGTGTGGAGCTCGAGCGTGCGCATGATGCGCGTCAACTCCTGGTGGTTCGGCCCGCCGGGGAATCGCACGCGCAGCCACGGGGGCCGTGGATGCTGGCCCGGCGTGTAGGCCGGCACGGATGCCCCGCAGCTTCCCGGCGCGGCATTCCCGCTCAGAATTTGAAATGGTAAGGCCATGCTCACTTCCAATGATATTCCAGTCTATGCCGCTCGCGTCGCCCCGGCAAGCGCCGGGCGGCGGTGCATGGCGCAGCCCAGCAGAATCCAGCCCGCCAGCGCAACGAACTCCCCGCGCGTGAAGTGGCCGGGAACCGTGGGCACAAGTTTCATCACCAACAGGCTCGCGCCCACCAGCACGCCGGCAGCGGCCATCGCGCGGTCCGCAGGGGACGGCCGCATGGTCCAATAGGCGGCGCAGGCCATCATCCAGCCGAAACCTGCGGCAAACGAGCCGACCTCTGAGATTGGCACGAGCAGTTGGGAACCGAGCAGGCTCGCCAGCGCCGTCCCAACCGCCACCACGGCCACCGCCGCGGATGGCGTCTGAAACCTCGGATGCACCTCTGCAAAGCGCTGCGGCACCAATCCCCGGCGCGCCATGGCAAACAGGAGCCGTGTGGAGGCCACAAAGTTTCCGTTGAACACTTTGCCGAGCGACAGCAAAGCGGCGGCCAGGATCACATTGACCACCCAGCGGCTGCCCACGGCGCGCTCGATGGCCACCGCAGTGGGAAAGTTCACTCCCGCCACGCTCTGCCAAGGCTGCGCCCAGGCCACCACCCCGATCACTCCGCAGTAAAACACCATGGCCGCCCCAATCGCCATCAGCGGCGCATAGAAGTGATGCCCCTGCGCAAAATCCGGATGCGCCTCTTCCGAGGCCTTTGCGGTGGATTCGAAGCCCGTCATGAAGTAGGGCACGATCTGGAGCGTCAGCAGCACGGAGACAGCGGGTGCGTGGCTCCACAGCGGCGCGAAGTTCCGCGCCGAGCCCCGCGCCACGCCCGCCGTGCCAAACACCGCGAAGAGCACGAGCAGCCCGAAAGTAGTGACGTTCTGGAAGGTCGCGCTCTGCCGGATTCCGCGATAGTTCAGCGCGCCCAGCGCGGCGGTAAGCGCGAGCCCCAGCGCCACGTGCGGCAGGTGCACCGGCGCGCCGGCCACGCGATACAGTTCCACCGAATCGAGCGCCGGGAAAATAAACGCGGCCACGCGTCCGATAGCCACCGCCTCCCAGGGACACACGATTGCATAGGCGAGCAGCATCATCCAACCCGTCCAGTAGCTGGCCGCGCGAGGGAAAACGTCCGCCGTATAGGCCACTTCGCCCGCGGCGTCCGGCCGGCGGCTGATCAGACGGCCGTAAACGTATCCGACGGGCAGCAGCGCCGCGCCCCCCAGCGCAAATCCCAGGATGGCGCCGGCTGGCCCGCCGCGTCCCAGCCAGTCGTCCATCACCACGAGCCAGCCCACGCCAACCATCGTGCCGAAGCCCAGCGTGAAGTAGTCCACCAGGCGCAGTTTGCGTGCGAGCTCGGTCATGCCACGCGACAGAGAATTTCAAACAGAAGATTGGGCGGTTTGGCGCGAGCGGAACGAGCGGGAAGCCGCGCGGCCCTCAGGGGCTCTCGTTTGCGCGCCGGCGTTTTCTTGCTCGGCATGGGTTGTTGCGGGCGAGTGTAAGCGGGGCGACCCGGCGAGTCAACGCAGTCGGTAGCATCGAGGGGGAATAAGGGCAAGAACAAAAAAGCGGGCCGATGGAGAGTCATCGGCCCGTCAAGGAGAGAAGGGTTGGTACTGGTTTAGTACGAAAGTCGGCGCCGGAAGGCCGCGAGGCCAAACATCCCCGCCCCGATCAGCAGCAGGCTTCCCGGTTCGGGTGTGTTCACTGGGTCGCCGAAGTATTCCTGCGGCAGGCCCGTATTGGGTGGATTCGGCTGCTGAGTGCCGGGGACCGGCGTGTAGACGATAAGGTTTGAGTAGTTACCTGATCCGGCGCTATTCTGCGCCGAGGTGATATAACCCTGGATGGCGGTAATCTCCGCCGAAGTGAGCGATCCGTAAGGGTCGGGGTTGGAGCTTGAAAGACCGACCCCAGGGTCAAAGATGTTCCAGAGTGCCCACTGCAGCTCGCCCAATGTCGTGCCATACCCGCTGCTCGCCGGGTTGAGCGCGAAAATCATTTCTGCGAGGTAGGCCACCTCCTGGTACTGTGCCGGTGTGCCCAGATTGGCGTTCGCGAGGGTTGGGAATGTGGAGGTCAGCACCGTCCAGGATTCGCCGGGAGTGACGTCACTCTTAAAATCGTCGCATATCAACTGGAGAGAGACGGTTTGCCCGCCGATCGTCCCCGTAAAGTTGTAGGGCCCCACATACACCCCGCCCATTGTGTAACTTCCGCCGTTGGTCAGCGTGAGCGAATCGGCGGAGGCAGTCGCCGCTGCCGCCAGCAGGAACAGCATTAGGGTTATGGCGCGTAGAGTCAGTTTCACTTGTCCTCGCAATACACCATTTCCCTCAGGCCAATAGACATTGCACGTCCCATGCCAATGTTTTGGCCGTACACAGGATTTGGAAATACTTGAAAATAAACGGGTTAAAAATGATCCCAAAAGCCTTGTCCCAAGGCAATGGAAGTCCTTAGGAATGAGGAAGAAAGCGTTTTCACACTCCCGCAATCTGTCGCTGACCTGCTAACTGCCTCAAAGTGCAGCAGAACCGCCCCCCAGGGTGTCAGAGCCGCGGAGATTTCGCCTCAAATGGGGCGGGGTCACTCGACGAGAAACGACGCATCCCACATGTCCGTGCATCCACGAAGCGATTGCCAATCGCAGGGTTCGTAGGTGAGTTCGCGGGCCGCCTGAAGCCCGTTGCTATCCTTTAATCACCGCCACGGGCCGGAAGTGCGCGACTTTCTTCGCGATGCCCGCCTGATGGATGACTTCCACCACCTCATCCACGTCCTTGTAGGCCTCCGGCGCTTCTTCGGCCAGCGCCGAGAGTTTGCCCACGTTCACGATAATCCCCTGTTCCGTGAGCCGGCGTTTCAACTCGCCGCCCTGAATTTCCTTCTTTGCTTTGGTCCGCGACATCCGGCGGCCCGCGCCGTGGCAACTGGAGCCGAAACTCTCGCTCATGGCCTTCTCCTGCCCCAGAAGAAGAAACGAACGCGTGCCCATGCTCCCGGGAACCAGCACGGGCTGGTTCGGAAACGAGCGCGTGGCGCCCTTGCGATGGATCACCATGCGCTTCGATACGGGCCCAACCCGGTACTCCTCGATTTTCGCGATGTTATGCGCCACGTCGTAGAGCAGCCGCAGAGACCCGCCTGCCGCGCCCAGCACGTCCTGCCAGGCCTTGCGCACCTCCCAGGTGATGAGTTGCCGGTTGGCCCAGGCGAAATTTGCGCCCGCGGACATGGCCTGGAAATATTCTTGTCCCTCGCGGGAGGCGAACGGGGTGCAGGCCAACTGCGGGTCCGGCAGCGTGATGCCGTGCCGGGGCATGGCGCGGCCCATGTCGCGAATGTAGTCGGTGGCCACCTGATGGCCCAGCCCGCGGGAGCCGGTGTGAATCAGCACGGTCACTTGCTCAAGGAACAGGCCCAGGCGTTTCGCTTCCGCGTCGTCGTATATCCTTTCGACCACGCCGACCTCGACAAAGTGATTTCCCGCGCCCATGGTGCCGAGCTGGTCGCGGCCGCGATCTTTGGCGTGCTGCGAGACCAGCCCGGCGGAGGCCTGCTCGAGAGTTCCTTTCGACTCGATGTGCTGGAGATCGGCTTCGTCCCCGTAGCCCATCTCGACCAGGCGCCCCGCGCCGCCTTCAAGCACCCCGTCGAGGTCGTTCCCTTTCATGGTGAGCCGCCCGCCCTGCCCCACGCCGCTGGGCACCTCACGGTAAAGTGCACTCCCCAACTCCGTAAGGTGGGACTGGATCGCGCTCAGCGGCACTTCCGCGCACAGCAACCGAACGCCGCAATTGATGTCGTAGCCGATGCCGCCCGGAGAAATCACGCCGTCTTCGGCGTCGAACGCCGCGACTCCGCCCACGGGGAACCCGTAGCCCTCGTGGATGTCTGGCATGGAGAGTGCGTGCCCCACGATTCCCGGCAGCGTGGCCACGTTGACGAGCTGTTCGAGCGAGCGGTCGGTGCTGATCTGGTCCAGCATCCGGTCCGAGGCATAGACGCGCGCCGGCACGCGCATGTCCCCCCGGTAGCTCTTGGGAATTTCCCAGAGCCATTCATGGATTTTCACCAGGCTGGACTTCGGGAACAGTCGGCCTCCGCTCAAATATCCAGGACCAGCTTCGTCTCGAGATTGCCCTCGCCCGTCTCCCGAATCTCCGCCTCATGATACGTCACGGCTTTCACGTCCTCGCCGAACGACTCCACGGCGCGGCCTCGCAACGCGGCGTCCACGCGCGTCTCCGAAATGGACTCGAATGTCACTTCGGCGTAAGACTCCCGGTGCGTCTCCGCCAGCCAGAGCGCCTCGTTCAGAAAATCCACCAGCAACGCCGTCCGGGAGGGCGACTCGATCTGGATCCGGCGCCGCGTCTCCCCCGTGTCCTCTTTACCTTCCGGCTTCAACACCGCCATCATCCCGCGCAACGCCTCCGCAAACAATTCCGCGAGCGTGCGTCCCTCCACCAGCATGCGCACATCCGCCGTGTGCTCCAGGATCGTGTAGGGCATCGAATGCGGCCAGCCCGCACCGTGCTTTATGCCACAGATTGCGCCGCCATGTAGCCCCGCCCGGCCCCGCGGTTTGGATTGGGACGGACTCATCCGGGCCGCCTTCTCCGGTATGCTATCTTCTTTACTCCCGTCGTCACTTCCATGGCCAGAAAATCATCGGCAAAATCGCCCGCCGACACCAAGCCGCCCGCCGACCTTTCCATGGAGGACATCTTCGGCGAAGGCGGCCTGCTGGAAAAATGCCACGCGGGATACGAATACCGC
>DATEQM010000262.1:0-7254 GCA_035272605.1 Candidatus Acidiferrales bacterium
GCTGTGGGAGATTGCCAGGGCGAATCATCGCGAGTTCAAACATGGTTTGAAGACTAGAGCGGAGATGCTCGAGGCAATCATCCGCAAACTGGAGCTTGCGCAGCCGGCTGAGGTGATGCTGCCCGCGGCGTGAGTGAGCATAGATGGAAGTATGAGCGCACCTACCTGAACGGGGAGGCGGTACCGGTTCGGTTGCGCGTGATCGTCACGTTTCGACTCTCCCGATAGCAGCTTTGCGGGGGCGGCGGATGGTGGTCCGCCACGGCGGACCGCCTCTACAGTAGGGCAGGGAGAGTCAGCGGCCGGTGAGAGGGCGCTCGGGAACCGAGGGATCGGCGGGCTGATGGGGGGAAGCCGCCAACGAAGCATCGGGCTTGGCCAGCCGGGAGCAATTGCGGCCGGCGGCTTTGGCTTCGTAGAGGGCCGTATCCGCTCCGTGGAGAATTTCTTCCACGGGAGAGAGTTCCCAATCCCAGGTCGAGAGAACCCCTAAACTCATGGTGACCGGGAGGGGGCCGCGGGAGGTGACGAACGCGGGGTGAGCGATGGCGTGGCGGATGGATTCGGCGCGTTCGAGGGCGTGAGCGGTATCGCAGTTGGTGAGGATGACGAGAAATTCCTCGCCGCCGTGGCGGCCGACGAAATCGTAGGAGCGCACGGAGGCGAGCAGGCGGCGCGCGGCCTCGCGCAACACTTCATCGCCCACGCCGTGGCCGTAGGAATCGTTGACGCGCTTGAAGTGGTCGAGATCGCCGAGAAGCAGCGTGGCGCAGCCCTGCTCGCGGCGCGAACGGGCCAGCTCGCGGGCGAGGAAGTCCATCATGGCGCCGCGATTGAAAAGCCCGGTGAGGGGATCGCGCATAGCCTTGAAGCGCATGGCCTCGCGGGCTTCGACCAGGCGGTCCTCCAGCTCGAAAATCCTGCGCCCGGTGCGCAACCTGGCTTTGAGCTCCTCGGGATCACAGGGCTTGATGAGATAGTCGTCGGCGCCGGCTTCCAGGCCGATCACGATGTCCTGCTTGGATTCCATGTAGGTGAGCAGGACGAGATAGACGTAGGAATGCAGGATGCGCTTGCGCACCTCGCGGCACACCTCCGGCCCATCCATGCCGGGCATAAGCCAGTCGAGCAGGGCGAGGCGCGGGCCTTCCGGGTGGCACAGAAGGTCGAGGGCTTCCCGGCCATTTTCGACGGCGGTGACCTGATATCCGGCGCGTTCGAGGATTTTGTGGAGTAGCCGGCGGGATACGGGGTCATCGTCTGCGACCAGGATCTTCAAGGTTGCGCCTCCGCATTGCAGCCCGTGCGGTTGAGCCGCGCGGCCGCTACGCATGATTCACCGAGGCGAGCCGCTCGATGAGCTGAAAGAGACTGTCGGGCCGGATGGGCTTGGCGATGTAGGCATCCATGCCGGCCTCGAGGCAGCGCTCCTCGTCGCCCTTCATGGCGTGGGCGGTCATGGCCACGATGGGAATGTGCGCGCCGGTGGTTTTTTCCTTGGCGCGGATGGCGGAGGTGGCCTCGAAACCGCTCATTTCCGGCATCTGCACATCCATCAACACGAGGTCGCAGTCCTGTTTTTCGAGCGCGGCCAGCGCCTCGCGGCCGTTGGCGGCCACGGTGACGTTGTGTCCCTGTTTTTCGAGCAGCCGGACGGCCAGCACCTGGTTGACGGCATTGTCCTCGGCGAGAAGAACGTGCAAGCGGCGCCGGCCCTCGCGCAACGAATGGCGAGTGATGAGCGGGCAGGGCACGGACGCCGGGGGCAGGGTGCCCATGGCGGACAGGATGGCGTCAAGCAGTTCGGAGTTCTTCAACGGCTTGGTCAAATAGGCGGCGACACCGATTTCGCGGCAGCGTTCCCCGTCTCCGCGCAGTCCGGCGGAGCTCAACATGAGCACGGTGGCGGCCTTCCAGTCCGGGTGCTGCTTGATGCGGGTGGCGAGTTCGAAGCCGTCCATCTCCGGCATCTGGGCGTCGGTGAGGATGAGCGGAATCACCTCGCCGCGCGCATAAGCGCTCTCGAGAGCAGCCAGGGCGGATTTTCCGCTGTCTACGGCGGTGGGCTTCATTTTCCAATTGGCAAGAATCTTGAGGAGGATCATTCGATTGGCGGCATTGTCGTCCACGACGAGGACGGGAACGTTTTCCAGGAATCGCAGGGTCTTGGGCACGGACTTGCGCTTGGCGCCGCGCTGCGGGGACATGCGGACAGTGAAATGGAAGCGGCTTCCATTGCCGGGCTCGCTTTCCACCCAGATGCGTCCGCGCATCAAGGCCACGAGCTTGGAGGAAATGGCCAGGCCCAGGCCGGTTCCGCCGTATTTGCGGGTCATGGAGCCATCCGCCTGCTTGAAGGCGTCGAAGATTTGCGCTTGCTTGTCGGCTGGGATGCCGATGCCGGTATCGGAAACGGTGAAATGCAGCGCTACTTCCTTTTCGGTTTGCGATTCCACGTCGACGGAGATGATGACCTCGCCGCGCTCGCTGAACTTGATGGCATTGCCCGCCAGATTGATGAGGACTTGCCGCACGCGGCCGGGGTCGCCCATAAGGGCATCGGGAACGTCGGGGTGAACGTCGGAGGCGAGCTCGAGGCCCTTCTGTGTGGCGCGCAGACCGAGCGTTTTCATGGTATCGCCCAGGAAGTCGCGCAGGTTGAAATCAATGGCGTCAATATCCATTTTCCCGGCGTCGATCTTGGAGTAGTCCAGGATGTCGTTGAGCAGGGTGAGCAGGGCATCCGCGGACATCTTGGCGAGCTTGAGGTGTTCCCGCTGTTCGGCCTGGAGATCGGTATCGAGGACCAGCTCGAGCATGCCCAAAATACCGTTCATGGGGGTGCGAATCTCGTGGCTCATGTTGGCCAGGAAAATGCCCTTGGCGATGTCCGCCTGTTCGGCGGCTTCTTTGGCGACTTGCAAGGCCTCCTGCGTGAGGCCCCTGTGGACAATTTCCTTTTCGAGTTCCTGGTTGGCGAGAGCGAGTTCCTGGGTGCGCTGGGCGACTTTTTGTTCCAGCGAGGCATTCATGTTGCCGATTTGCTCCTCGGCTTTTTCGCGCCGGACAATTTCCTTGAGCATGGCGCGGGTCACATAGAAGCCGATGGCGGCGCAGAGGGCGGCCGCCAGAAGGATGAGGATGACGACCAGGCTGCGCGCGCGGGTATAGAGAGCCTGACGCGCCGTGGCCGCTTCTTCCATTTGATCGCCCTGGAACTCCACGAATGCGTTCCAGGCGATGTGGTAGCGGATCAGGAGCGGGAGGGTCTCCTGGACCATGACGGATCTGGCCTGCGCGTAGTGGCGCTCGTCCAGGAGGAGATGGAGGGCACGGAGGTAGCTGGCGATATACGGGGCGCGGGTTGCGGAGACGGCTTCGAAGAGTTCGGTTTCTTTCCCCGGTTCGACGCCCAGTCTTTGAATCTGGCTGACCAGGGCGGTGATTTTTGTCGTGTTCTCGGCTCGCTCCATGAGCAACGGCTTGATCTCGCCGGGGTCTTCCAGCATGAAGACTTCCATGGTGATTCGATTATTCAGGTTGGAATAGCCCAAAGCCGCGCGGCAGACCTGAACCTTGGCCCATCGCTTGGTGACGAGATCTTCCAAGTCCGCGTTGATGCGGCCCATGCGTTGCAGGCCCAGCGAACCCAGTGCCAGCAAGGCGCAGATGAGCAAGGCGAACGAGCCGGCCAGCGTCAGGCCAATCGATTTTCTCTTCATCGCCATCTTGAATATCGGCAGGGCACGGGATTTCTTCAGGGCGACGTGCGGGGCGCGGGAAGGGAGAAAGAGAGGGAGAGGGGAGTGGCGGCGTTCGCGACAGGAGGCGCTAAGGCGCGAGTGGCGGCATGAAGCCGCCGCTACATGACGCGGGAACTATCGGAGGTGATCGGCGGAGTCGAGGTCGTCGCGCAGGCCGAGGTATTCCCAGCGCTGAAGGGCCATGGGGACGTTGCCGTTGAGCCAGACGTAATCGTGGAAGCGCCGCAGGGAAAACGCGTCGCCCTCCTTGCGGCGAGCGTCGGCGAGCATGCGCAGGATCTGGACTTTGCCGATCTGGTAGGAGATGGCCTGGCCGGGGCCGGCGGCGAAGGCTGCGGCTTCGGAGTGGGCTGTCTTGGTATCCATGGGAACGCTGCGATGGAGATAGTCGGCAGCCTGGTCAAGAGTGAATTCGCCGAGGGCAAGTTTCACGTCCACCTCGACGCGCAGCGCGCGCAGCCGCGCGAAATTGGCGATGATTTCGCGGGTGCGCGGGCTATCGTCGAACAGGCCGGACTGGAGCATCATTTCCTCGGAGTAGAAGCCGATGCCTTCGTTGGCGCCGGAATCGTAATAGTGGCGGCGGAGGGGGTCGGGATGCTTCCAGGAAAGGGCGAGCTGGAAATAATGTCCGGGAACGCCTTCGTGGACGATGATGGGGCGGGGATCTTCCGCCATGGTCAAGAAAAAGTAGCCGAGATCGGGACGGGGCGGATCAATGTAGCGCCTGGCGTTTTCGTCGAGGCGGCTGGGCGAGGTGAAATCATCGTCTTCGCCGGCGGAGGCGTGGAAGGGCGCGAGATAGCCCGGCATGGGCAGGAAGCGGTAGTGCTGCATCCAGTCGGGCACGTCGAGCAGATCTTTGGCCTCCAGAAATGCCCGGATCCATAATTCGTCCTGCTGCTCCGCCGCCATCTCCGCCCGCTGATCCTTGAAGAGTTCGAGCTTCGGCAATCCCGCGTTGCGATGCCGTTCGTAAGTCTCCCAGGCCACAGAGCGGGCCCATTCGAGGCGGCCAATTTCGAGCATTTGCTCCGGCGTGAAGGGCACGAGCGCCACATTCTTGAGGAAAAAGAGGTAGGCGTCGCGGCCGACGGCCGTTTCGCGCGGCATGGCGGGCAGGCGCTGGGTGAGCCAGGCGCGATAGGACTCGAGCGCTCCCGCCGCCTCCGCCGCGGCCGCATCGAGATCGCGCGCGGCATCGGGCGCGAGCAGCGGCTTCAACGCGCCGGTGGAGGCGAGCAAAACAGCATGAATGTTTTGCAGTCTTTCCAGCGCCAGCCCTGCGAAAGGAGCTGCCGGCTGGGTCAGGTTTTTTCCGGCGGCTTCGAGAGTGCGGGGAAAAGAGCGCAGGGTGGCCACAATGTCCCGTGAGTGCGCCGTGCTGAACGGCGGGGGAGGAAGCAGCAGCAGGACGTAGGCGCCGAGGGTCTGATCGAGATAGAAGTACGGGTTGCGCTGCCACGCCGGGTTGACGTCGAGCTCCCAGCGAACGCGGGCGATGGCGGAACCGATCAGGCGATAGTCCACCTGGCGCGGGACGGGCCACGATGCAGCATCGAGCTGTTTCCATCGGGCCTCGAACCGCTCGAGTTCCTGCTGGTAGCGCGCGGCGGCGGCCGGGGACCAGTCCGGAGTCCAGCCGGTGGGACGCTCCAGGCGCGGGATGTCGTCCGTGGAGACCGGCTTTTCCGAAGCGCGCCAGGCCCAGAAGTCGCGCGCGAGGTCGTCGAGCGGGTCGGCGCGAAGCGCAGGGGCAAACAGAAGCAGAAGGGAGACGAAAAAGACGCGCGCGACTTTGTTCATGGTTGCGGCGGAAGATATACCGCGGGAAGGGAAGAAGCAAATTGGGGAGAAAGCAAGCCCGGCCTCAGAAAAAGGGCCGGGCTTCACGTCACGGTTTGAGAAACGCCTACCGGATTGGTTCCGGAGCGCGGGTCAGTCGTCCTGATGGCGTAGCTTGACCTCCGAGGCGACAACCGTCGGCTGAGTGGCAGTATTGAACAAAAGGCCCGCGACAGAAACGGTCTGTCCCGGAGCGAGAGCGCCAATACCATTGACGTTTTCAAAGTCAGTCCCGGAAACCGTGTCCACCTGAATCATGGTGATTCCGCCGCCGGTAAACAGGGGCGGCAGGCCGTTGAGAATGAAATTGGGCGGAGCGGCCATGGCGTTCACCGCGGAGACTGTGGCGGTGATCTGCGAAGGCTCGAGTTGCACGCTGCTCGCATTGGCGGTGATCTGAACGTTGGGTGGAGTGCCAGTGACGGTGACCGGGAGCTGGGGCTGAAACTCGACGACCTGGCCGATCACGAGATCCTGCACGGTCGCGAAGGTCAAGCCGGAGGGAAGAGTGATCCCGTCCGTATCAATCGAAAATGTGGACGAGGGAGACAATTGGACGGTGACCGGTGCGCCGACGCTGACCGACTGGCATCTCGGGTCGTCGCACTGCCTGTCGTTCACGACGATCTGGAACTGGTCCTGCGCCGCGTTGGTGGCCACGATGATGCCCTCGAAGGCAGGATGGCCTTGTGGCTCGAGCATTCTCACCTGCGTGGCATCGAGGCCGCCGCCGGACATCACATTGAGCTTTACGCGGAGTACCTGGCCGACGGCGATGCAGGAGAAATTGTCCGCGGGGCAGGAACCGTCAAACCGGTACATGGTGTTGCCGTCGGTGGTGATGTTGAGCGACTGGGCTCCGGGCCCCGCCAGAAGGGTGAAGTTGGGCGAACTGACCGCGGTGACAATGCCGGTGACATGTTCATGCTCGGGCACCGCTTGCGGGTTCAGCGGGAGCTGCGTGAGGTCGACCATGGGGGTTATGGAAAGATCGCCCTGCACTGACGCGTTCACGTCGAAATGGAGGAGGAAGGCCAGCGGTGACTCCGCCGAAAGCGTGACGGGAAAGGGGGCTGTGGGGGCCTGAATCGTAACCATCATCTGATTGAGGGTCGGGGTGAGCTCGCAGATTTGCATCGAGGGGCAATTCTGGCCGCCCACGGTGAGCGTCTGGTTGCTCTGGTTGAAGATGGTCATCTGCGGGCTCGCGAAGGTGACGCTGAGGCCGGAGTATGGGCCCGGGGGAACCATGGTGTTGGCGAGGAGCGCGGATTCGGTTTGGAGGTGCTCGAGTTCGACCTCCTGCGGTCCCGTCAACATGGGGACCGGTGGCTGGCCGGCGGTGGCCGGCTGGAGAGTCGCTGCGGTCACCTGAAGCTCGAATTGCAGGATGGTGACGCCCGACGGCGGATTATCGTGAATGCTGATGCTGGTCGGAACCGCACCGGCTGGCGGCGGATTGGACGTGGTTTGAGTCGAAGATGAGGAACTGCCGCACGCGGCGAGCGTGAAACAGACAAAAGCACCCAAGGTAAAAGCAAGAAATGATTGACGCATACATCCTCCCCCTCGGGGCGGAGGGCCGCCCGCAAATGGTTTAGTGGGCTGGGGAAGGAACACCCGCATTATCAACGAAACGGATGCG
>DATEQM010000263.1:0-9754 GCA_035272605.1 Candidatus Acidiferrales bacterium
CCACAATCCCCCCGCTGCCTATGCGGTTCCGTTCGCCAAGAAGAGAATCGCCTCGCTGTCGAAGTAGATTTTCTGCCTCTGGTGTTTGCTGGCGGGCTCTCCGGCCGGGTGACTCATCAAGCCGCGGCCCCACAGTTTGAACCACGCGGTCTTTCTCGCAAAGTGGGTAGTGGGCCTCCAATGAGTTGGCGTCCGAGGATCATGATTCCGGTACCGTCGTTCCCAACTTCCCCCATCGCCGTTTGCGGCCAACAGGCGCCCCAGTCCGGTGAACCGACACCATTCCCAATCTGCCAGGCGATAGCTACTGCAACTTTGCGTATTCGGTTTTGGCGGCGCGAAAGATGGGGATGTCGGGGTCGAGACTGGCACGTAAAGGCCGCCAGCCCTGACGGCCTATACCCCATGGTTCCGCTAAACTCGATTTCACAGCCCGAAGCTGTGATGTAAACTCTCTCATTCATCCTGGCACACTTACTCGGCCTGGTCAGGAAGCTATGAGCAATTTCAGAAACATTCCGGTCATCAGCATTGCTGCGTTGCGCTCGGATGATCCGGTGAGGCGCAGGCTTTGTGCAAAGCGCATCGGACGGGCGTGCCACGAAGTCGGCTTCTTCTACGTCGTGGACCATGGTGTGGACCGCTCGCTCATCGCGCAGGCGTTCGCCACCTCCGCCGCGTTCTTCGCACTCCCCACGGAAGTCAAGATGCGTACGCGGGACAAATCACGGCGGCATCGCGGCTACTTTGCGCTCGGCAGCGAGATAACCAATCCGTTGGCCGGCCCTGACCGCAAGGAGGGTTTCGATATCTCGTTCGATTGGCCGAAAACCGCTTCCCGGCTGCGGGCCGGGATACCGTTGCGTCGACAGAATCAATGGCCGGCGGCTCCCGCCGGTTTCAGGTCTGTACTCACCGCCTATTACAAAAGCCTGTGCGAGCTGGGAACACTCCTCTCGCGCGCCTTCGACTTGGCACTCGGTCTCCCGGAAGACTTTTTCGCGAGTCACCTCAAGCGTCCGAAGGCAATCTTGCGCATCCTTCATTATCCAGCGACCACGCGGATCGCGGCCCGGGCCGCTGCGGTGCATCGCCACAGCGGCGCCGGCGCCCACGCCGACAACGGCTACCTCACCATTCTCGCGCAGGACAAGCAGGGTGGCCTCCAGGTCAAGAATATCGCAGGCCGCTGGATCGATGCGTTACCCATCGAGGGAAGTTTCGTTTGCAACCTCGGTGAAATGATGGCGTTATGGACGGACAACCTGATGCGCGCCACACCCCACCGCGTCATCCACCGTTCCTTGAACTCCCGGTATTCCATTCCATTCTTCTTTCATCCGGATCTGGGGCCTGGACGCCAGCGTCGGGAACCTTTGCTGCGAAAGAATTCTGTCCATCTCTTGGTCTGACGGAAGCACGGGATTTAACGGGCGGCGAGCAACGGTGGGGCCGAGCGGCTGGAACCTGTCTCAAGCCCGCGCCGCCAACGGGAACCCGCCTCTCGGGGGAGTTAGTCCCCTCTCCTGGGGGCATTTTTCCCCCTCAACAAGGCCTTCCCTTTCAGCGCAACTTCGGCACGCCGGTAAGTGCCTTGCTTGCCGCCGGGCGGATGCGAGAATACAGCCCAGGGTTGGGCCCACTGCGTGCTCTTTAAGAAAGCGGCCCAACCGGGCACAATTCGGTCTTGGAGGACCCCAAATGGCCAAGAAGAAACTGAAGAAGTCCAAGAAGCTGTCGAGCACGAAGACCTTGTTCCACGGGAAGATCTAATTTTTTCGAACCCTGCCGCCTTCACGGGCCGTCCCGCCTCCGGGACGGCCCTTTTTATTGGAATCCCGATTCCCGCCGCGCGCTTGTTCCCACGCGTAGTTGAACCGTACGCCTAGGGCGCTCGCTTGGGGCTGTGTTTTCCCGTGCAAGGCGTCTGTGCTACGAGCCCGCCGCTGCGGCAAATTTTCACGTCGAAAAACTGGCTCTTCTTCTACGCTTTTCTCAAACAATTCAATTCCGCTCGTGGACCATGAGCAGGCTGCGTTCGATTTTCAGGGTATAGACATAGCTGCCCGGCAAATCGGCGGGAAGCTGCACTTCGAGGTCGCTTCCGCTCTGCCTCCAGGCAATTGGCTGGCTCGTTCCCAAGAGCGACATGGCCGTCACCTGTTTCGGCGCGAGATCCTTGATGGTGATGAATTTGCCCTTCGGCTTCCCCAGCAGGAAAACGTACAGCGCCCCATCCTTCTGCGTGAACCTCACCCGGATGCCCTCGCTGGTCACTCCCTCCGCGCGCGTCCACGGCCGCGTTCCATAAATTCCCTCGCCGTTCATCGCCAGCCACGCCCCCAGGGCGCGCAGCCGGTCCATCTGCACCGCCGGAATCGTTCCATCAGCTTCCGGGCCTACATCCAGCAGAAGATTGCCGTTCTTGCTCACGATGTCCACCAGCAGGTAAATCAACTCATCTTTCTTGATCGTTTCCGCTTCGCCCTCCGCGCGGTTATAGCCGAACGACCGGCCTAGCCCCCGGCACTCTTCCCACTTTTTCGCGCTGATCTTGTCCAGCGTCTCGTATTCCGGCGAAGTGAAATCCGCGTGCGCCACCCCGAACCGGTCATCCACCACCCCGTCCGGCGTCCGGTTGTAAAACTCCGCCATGATTTCCAGCGGATGGCCCGACTTGGGATAATCAATGTCGTTCCACAAAATCGCCGGGTGATATTTGCCGATCAACTCGCGCATCTGCGCGTCCACATACCTCCCATAGGCCTCCGTCTGGGGCTCCACCGTCTTCGCCTGTTTCCAGTCCGTGATCGGCCCGGGCACAAACGTCCAGTCGTATCCGCCGGAATAGTAAAGGCCCATGCGCAGGCCCTGTTTGTTGACTGCGGCGGTCAATTCGCCCACCAGGTCGCGCGTGGCGTGCTGCCGGTTCGCGGGCAACGTCGGGTTCGGCATCTCGGTCGGCCACAACGTAAAGCCCTCGTGGTGCTTCGACGTCAGCACCACGTATTTTGCCCCGGCCTCCCGGAACACCCTGGCCCAGACGTCGGGTTTCCATTTCTGAATCTCGCGATCAAACGTTTCCGCGAAATTGTAGTAATCGTAGCCCGCTCCGTAATGTTCCTTGTGATAGGCCTGCGTGGGCGACCCCTCGAGCCGCAGCGTGTTCAAGTACCATTCCGCGTAAGGATTCCTCTTCAGATATTCCTGCGCCGATAGCTTTTCTCCCGGCGGCGCCAAAACCGCCCAGCCCGGCACGGAATACAATCCCCAGTGGATAAAAATCCCCAGCTTAGCATCCGCGTACCACCGCGGCAGCGGATGACGGTCGAGCGATTCCAGCGTCGCTTCGTACTTCGCCGGAGCCTGGCCGCGTGCCGCGCCCAGCAACACGCATCCGCCGGCTGCCAGGATCGCCGCCGCCACATGCTTGCTTCGCCAGGGCCTGCGGATTCTCATTTTCCGCTCCTCTTCTCTCTCCCATCCTCCCTCGGAAAGATATTTTCCGCCACATCGCTCTCCCTGCGCAGTTGATTTCAGTAGGGCTGCACGTTGTGCAGATTCCAGAAGTGCGTTCCGAACAGAAACCGAACTGATTCTGCCTCGCTCAAGATTCGTCTGGAGGAAAAGAAAGCCCGGCCCGCGATCCCCCAATGGACGGCCGCCGCGCTTGCAGGTATCGTCTCCGCACCCTCGGTGCCACGCCGGGAATGGATGAACCATCTCGCCCACCCGCTCGTCATCGTCAATCCCTCGGCCGGACGCGGCCGCGCCGCCCGCGTCCGCGATGCGGTCGAATCCTACTGGCATCAGCAGGGCGTCGCCGCGGAATTCTGTGCGGCAGGATCGCGGGAAGAAGTGCGCCACAGGTCCGCCGAGGCGGCCCGCGCGGGTTACTCCTGCGTGGTGGCTCTGGGCGGGGACGGCACGGCCCACGACGTCATCAACGGCGTGGCCGGCACAGAGACTGTCGTGGGAATCCTTCCCGCTGGCGGCGGCAACGATCTGGCCCGCGCCCTCGGACTCCCTCTCGATCCCCTAGACGCCGCCCATGCCCTACTCCACGCCCCGGCGCGGCGCATCGATCTCCTCCGCCTGACCCTCGCGGGAGGACGCACCTGCCTTTACGCCGGCGCCGGCGGCGCGGGAATTGACGCCGAAGCCGCGCGCCTGGGCAACACTCGCTTCCGGCGCGTGCCGGGTGTGGCCCGCTACGCAGCCGCGGCTATTGCGGCGTTCTACGAGTCGCGCCCGCTCGAAGTGAACTTGCAGGCCGACGGGACAACGCGCAGCTTCCGCGCTCTCCTGGTGGCCGTGGCCAACTCGCCCAGCTACGGCAGCGGCGTGATCATCGCCCCCGACGCCCGCATCGACGACGGCTGGATGGACCTGGCCATCGTCGCCCCGCTCGATTGGTCCCACGTGCTCGACGGTCTGCTCCTCGCCCTCCGCAATGGCGATATCCGCTGGCCGGAAATGCAACGCCTGCGCGCTCGCAAACTCCGCCTCGAAACCGATCGCCCCGCAATCTTCCATGGCGACGGCGAAGTCCTCGGAGAAACTCCCGTAGAAATTGAAGTCCTTCCCGCGGCCCTCGAGGTTCTGGCTTCTTAGGCGATAAGTCGAATCGGATAGCCCCGGACACCCACCATAGTTTGTATGGTCGTAAATTCCCACAACAGGACTTCAGGAGAGTTAGCGGGATGGTTGTTGGATCGCCGTTCTCAATGGAGATGCCGCAGCGTCTCGGACGGGAGTTCACCAAAGAGCGAACAGTAGTCACGGGCGAAGCGGCCGAATTCCCAAACGCCGAAGCGGGTGGCGATCTCGGCGACGGTAGTCTTCGAGGGATCAGAAGCTCTCAGTGCCTGGCGAGCCTGATAAAGTGTCCTGAGCTTCAGAAATCGCACTGGTCCGGTGCCGAAGTACTCATGAAACGCGGTGCGGAGCGTTCGCTCGGAGACACCCGCGGCAGTGGCGAGACCTTGCAGGGACAAGTACTCGCCAGCACTCTGATCGGCAAAATCCATCGCCTTGCAAACGATTTGCTTTCTCGGAACCTCACGTCTGCCCGGTCGCGATGTCGCGTCCATGTCGCCCCCTAAACACTCGCGAATTGTTTGGCCCAGCTTGCGTGCTGTGGTGTTAAGGACCGCAGGGGACTCAAAAGCAGCGGGTGCCTTCCGAACAATCCAAGCCAGTCGCTCCATAGCCGACCGAAGCCTCTCTGCCCGGCTCAACGAAATCTGGATGACGCCTGTCGAAGACCCAATCGCAGCGGGAGTTTCGCCCCACTCGGCGCGTATCTCATTCGGGACAAACACGGAAAACCAGCGATTCCAACTTGTCGCAGTCATGCAAAATTCGTCGCCCGGTCTGAACACCATCAGAGAGCTGGCATCGAACGTACGTCCATTCCCGCAGACCGACTCCACGTTCTGGCATGGCATGAGGATCCCGACGCCACCCGGCTCCACCGTTCCCTCGATCACGTTGTGGCCGCCATTCTGGCCCCACTGAACCGTCAGATTGTTCATCGTGAGATAGCTGAGCGCCCAGTTGGTGTGCTGTGGCCCTTGGAAAATGGCCCGCAGATTGGCGGACCGAATGGCGTCCGCATAAGCCTCGAAGGAGACAAAGGTCTGGGTCGGCATGGCACTCAGATTGGACTACTGACATCAGGCTAGCGGGAGTGCGCGGCTGGGGGGTACTGGCAGAAATAACAGTTCTTCCAATTTTGCCGAAATTGCATAGACGCCCCATGCGAGTTCGCACAAGATTCGCACGTAATTCGCATGCGACCGACAGTGAGAGGAGGGCGCGGCATTGATCAAGGTCGAGGACATTCTGTCGCTCACGGATTTTGCCCGAAATACGAAGGCGCATTTGCGGCAGCTCAAGCAGAGTGGCCGCGCCGCGGTGCTCACGATCAATGGCAAGGCGCAGTTAATTGTCCAGGAAGCTGCAGCGTATCAGCGGCTGCTCAACGCCCTGGAGCGCACCAAGGCCGTTCGCCGGAAAAAGCGGCAGCGTTAGCCGCTGGCATTCATGCGGAGCCATGGAACGAAGGAGCATCGGGAGAGTAAAGGGAATGGCAGCATGTTTGGCAATCGCATTCACGAAGTTTTGGGCCGGGGAAGGAACCGATTCTGAGTCGTGAAAACTTTGAACCAGACAAGGAGCCAATGATGAGCAGGGACGACAAAGAACCGAACACCATGGATCGACGTGACATGTTGAAGGGCTTTGGCGCTGCAGCGGCTGGCATGGCGGCAGCGGCAGTACCCTCGGCGGCAGCGGCCGGACCACAGCCCGGCGCCGACCAACCCAAGAATCCCTACGGCGGTGGGCCAGGCACCGGCCTGCAGTTCCCGCCATACTACAGGCCAACGCCATCCGTGCGGACCCGGATGAACTACTTCCCCGGCAGTGAGGCCCTCGGGCCGGATGAGATGCGCATCTCGTTCGTCGGCAGTTGTCCCTTCCCGCCCCGGCGCGACCAAGCCGGCACCTGCATCATGGTCGAACTGGGCAACGGCGACCGCTTCTTTTTCGACTTCGGCCCCGGCTGCGTCAAGAACATCCTCGCCATGGGCGTCCCGGTCCCGAGCATAAACGACATCTTCATCACGCACCTGCACGTGGACCACTATCATGACCTGTCCTATCTGCTGCCATTCTCGGCGTGGGCAGGACGGTGGCACATGCCGCTGCGGGTCACCGGGCCCTCAGGTCGCACGCCGGAACTTGGCACCAAGGGCATGGTCGCCGGTATGAAGCAGATGCTCAAGTGGCACCTGGAAGCCTTCGACGCCTGCCCAATCGGGGACGGCTATGAGATCGAAGTCAACGAGTTCGACTGGAAGGACGAGAACGGCATCTGCTATGAGAAGAACGGCGTAACCGTCCGTCATTGGCGGCGCTCACACGTGAAGGACGGAGCCTCTGCCTACCGTCTGGACTGGAACGGACTTTCTTTCGTGTGGACCGGCGACGGCCGGCCCGACGACCTGACGGCGAAGTATGCGAAAGGAGTGGACGTCTTTGTCACCGAGTTGCAGCCCGATTTGGCGCGAATCAACCTGCTCAAGTACGGGTTGCCCGAATTCCTCTTCAACTACACGGTGGACATCCACCATACATTAGGGTACGCGACGGGCTACCTCATCAATCAGGTCAACCCGCGTTGCGGCATGGCCACGCACCTCGCGTTCGACAACGACACGCTCAACGAGCAAACCGCGGACATTCGCGCCCACTGGAAAGGGCTTTTCCTGTATGGCGCGCCGGACGTGGTGACCCTCAACGTGACCAAAGATGCGATCTGGCAACGCGATGCTGTGCTGCCAGCATTTGCGGGCCAGTCCTTGCCGCCTCCGACCCTGCTCTTCGGCGACCCGCTGCCGATCGCCACTGGCCAGGGCGTCGTCCCGCAACCGCGGCTGCCGCGCGAGCAGCAGCAGGAGCAAAGGACGCGCGACCTCGAAATTGATCCGCATAAGTACTATCCGCCGGACGTTTACCGCGAGCCGCTCACCAAGCTGCCGAACCCGCAGCTTGTTGATCTGCTCGAGATGGCGAAGGCGTTGAATATTGATCTGAGCAAATTCAAGAAATAGTGGTGCGGTCCCGGTGTCCCGCCGCGTCCGCTCTCGCGGCGGGACGCTTTGGGGCCGCGACGCGGTGCCTCCGGCTCCTATTCGGGCGGACGTTTATTGAGAGGAATGCTTAAGCAATGGAAATCATCGAGGACAACGGAAAGACCGTTCCGATCACGATCCTCACCGGCTTTCTCGGGGCAGGCAAGACCACGCTGTTGAATCGCATCCTGACTGGGAATCACGGCCTGCGCGTGGGGGTCCTGGTCAACGATTTTGGCTCGATCAATATCGACGCCGAACTCGTGGTCGGTGTGGACGGCAACATGATCAGCCTGGCCAACGGCTGCGTCTGCTGCCAGATTCGCGACGACCTGATCGAGTCGGTGGTCGCCTTGCTCGCTCGCCCGGAGACCGTCGAATACGTCCTGCTCGAAGCTAGTGGCGTGGCCGATCCCGCCGGAATCTTCGCCACCTTCAGCGATGCCAATCTGCGGGACCGCATCCGGCTGGACAGCGTCATCTGCGTAGTGGACGCGGACCAGGTCTTCGCGCACCCCGAGTATCCCCCCCTGCTTGAGCTCAAGCTCCTTCAGGTCGGGTTTGCGGACATGTTGATCCTGAACAAGGTGGACCTTGCCGGTCCCGCGCAAGTCGAGAAGGTCCGGGCTTGGCTCGATGACCATTTCAACCGTCTTCGCATCGTCGAGACCAATTACTGTCAGGTGCCCTACGAAATCCTGTTGGGTGTCGGGCGTTTCGATCCTGTTCGAGCAGGCCTCAACACGCAAGGCTTGGAGCACACCTGCATCAGCCCGGTCTGTCAGGACGACTCCCATGGGCACGACCACTCCAAGATATTCAGCACCTGGAGCTACGAGACCGACCAGCCGCTGGCGCTCGAAGCGTTGCGGGAAAAACTGCGCAAGTTGCCGGGCAGCGTCTACCGCGCCAAAGGGGTGGTCTACACCACCGACGCGCCACAGCGGCGGGCCGTCCTGCAGGTGGTCGGCAGGCGCGTGGACATCTCGTTACAGGACGAGTGGGGCCAGCGCGCGCCCCGCACCCAGATCGTAGCCATCGGTGCGGCTGGCAGCATCGATGCGGGCCTGCTGGAAAAGACGTTTGCCGCCTGCATCTCAGCCGCAACCGCGGGAAGGCAATCCGAGTTAGTTGGGGAAAACCGGTAGGACGAAGCCTTACACTTGGGTATGGCCGAATCGCCTCCCATGATCGGCAGAACCATTTCCCACTACCGCGTAGTGGAAAAGCTCGGTGGTGGAGGCATGGGCGTGGTCTATAAGGCAGAGGACCTGAACCTCGGCCGCCTCGTGGCCCTCAAGTTCCTCCCGGACGATGTAGCCCAGGATCTTCACGCCTTGGAGCGGTTTCGCCGCGAAGCCCGCGCCGCTTCCGCTCTCAACCATCCCGGAATCTGCACCATCCACGAAATAGGCGAGGAGAACGGCCGCCCCTACATCGTTATGGAGCTGCTCGACGGGGTGACAATCAAGGATCGGGTCGGATTCGGTCCCGTCGATGTTGAGACCCTGCTGACACTCGGCATCGAGATTGGCGAGGCGCTCGACGCCGCCCACGCGCAAGGCATCATCCACCGCGACATCAAGCCGGCGAACATCATGGTGAACAAGCGCGGCCACGCCAAGATCCTGGACTTCGGGCTGGCAAAGATCGCGCCGGCAGAGAAGGGCACGGCGGACAACAGCATGACGCAGTCCGGCGGCCCGGCCGAACAGTTGACCAGCATGGGCGGTGCGCTGGGCACTGTGGCGTACATGTCTCCCGAGCAGGCACGCGGGAAGCCGCTCGATGTGCGTACTGACCTGTTTTCCTTCGGCGTGGTGCTCTACGAGATGGCCACCGGCCGCCATCCGTTTCGCGGAGAGACCACGGCCACGATGTTTGAATCCATCCTGCACCAGAGCCCTGTGGCGCCGGTCCGGCTGAACCCGGATGTTCCGGCCAAGCTGGAAGACATCATCAACAATTGCCTGGAGAAAGACCGGAACCTGCGCTACCAGCACGCTTCGGAGATTTGCTCTGACCTGAAGCGGCTGAAACGAGACACGGAATCTCACGAGCACGCTGTGCTGCCCGCGGAAGCTGATGAGCCCGTGGCCAGGCCGCTCGCCGCA
>DATEQM010000264.1:0-11058 GCA_035272605.1 Candidatus Acidiferrales bacterium
GGATTCGCAACGAGCCATGCTTCGAGCCGCAAATCCGGCGATCGATAGAAAATCTCGCGCCGCGTGCCGGCTGAGTCAGCAAGCGGAAAGGGAGGTGGAAAATGAGCCAGACAACGGGAGCCAAAAGCGCGCGTGCACCGAAAGCGCCAAAAGAGACTGTGCAGACCCGGCCAACACCCGAACAAATCCGGCAGCGGGCGTACGAAATCTATGATTCCCGGCATGGGGCGCCCGGTGACGAGCTAGCGGATTGGCTGCAAGCGGAACGTGAACTCAGCTCGAAGCAACCCTAACGAGCTCATTTGGATTTGGCAGCCGGGCCGGGATGCAAGAGTCTCGAAGATGACGAGGCGACAGTATCGGCGGCTGAATCCGGTGACCGCGCGGGCAATCTTTCGCAATGGAGAGCGCCAGATGCGAGGACCTTACGGGTTTGAGCTGAGTGAAAGCTGCCGGAGCTGCGCTTACCGGCGGGGCGGATTTTTCTGCCAGCTTTCTCCTGATGAATTGATGGATTTCGACGCGATCACGCACGTCTCGGCTTATCCGGCCGGGGCAATTCTTTTCCTGGAACAGCAGCGTTCACCCGGGATCTTCTTGCTCTGCCAAGGCAGGGTAAAGCTGTCCGTTAGTTCCAGCCAGGGCAAGACCCTGGTCCTGAGAATTGCCAAACCGGGCGAAGTTCTCGGCCTGATGTCGGCAGTGTCCGGCAGCCCGTATGAAGTGACTGCCGAAACCCTGCGACCCTGCCAGGTTGCGTTCGTTGCCAGCAAGGATTTTCAGCAGTTTCTTTACAAGCACCCGGCCGTTTTCGAGCGCGTGTCCCTTCATCTGGGCTGGGAATACAAGGCTGCCTGCGAAAGTTTGCGTGCGGTTGGCCTGGGCGCATCCACATTCGAAAGAACAGCCCGATTCCTGCTGAATTGGTCCCTCGAGGAAGGGGCTTCCCGGAATGGGGACCGATTCAAGTTGCCGCTGAGTCATGAGAAGATTGCCGAACACATTGGGATCGCGCGCGAATCGGTGACGCGGGCATTGCACGAATTGAGGAACCGGGGCCTGATCGAAACGGACGGTTCGACATTCTTGATCGCAGATCGGACAGCCCTCCAGGAGTTCCATGCCCGGCCGGCAAATCCTCAAAAAGCAGGTCCCCGCTTACAAATCTTGCCCCCGATCCGCCGGGAAGGTAACCGGAGGATTCGGCATGCGCCGTGGAAAAAGGCTGCGAGCCTGAAGAAGAGAGCGTGAGAGTGAAGGAGAGCCGCGGAAGGCCGGGCTCGAATCCATTGGCGGTGTGACCTTCGTCACAGCGGCCCCGCGATGGGTGAATAAACATCAGCATTTCACCTGGAGAAGAAGAGTGAAAATCCTGCTTGCGATTGACGGCTCCAAATTTTCGGAGGCGGCTGTGAAAGCCGTCCTCGTCCGGGCTCTGCCGCACGATGCGAAAATCCGGATACTGCATGTCGTGGAGCCGCCCTCCCTGCTGGTGGCCCGGGAGATGGGCGGGTATGACCGGGAACTCGATGCGGTGTGGGAAGCGGAGACAAAAGCGGCGAAGGCCTTGGTCACGAAGGTTGCCGATCGATTGCGCGCGAAGGGCTTGCAGGTGACCGCAGCGGTGGAACAGGGCGATCCGAGATCCAAGATCCTGGAAATGGCTTCCAAATGGCGCGCCGATCTGATCGTCGTCGGATCCCACGGCCACAAGGGCCTGGCACATTTTCTATTGGGCAGCGTTTCGGAGGATGTGGCGCAGCATGCCCCCTGTTCCGTTGAGATCGTTCGGATTCCCTCGAAGCATTGAGGGCGCGATTTCTTTTATTCAATTCATGGAGGAGGTGGACGACGAGCACCAAAACGATGCAAGCCCCAAAGGCAGCAGGACCCGAGGCAACCACGATGAGGGCTTTTGTGATGCACGGAATCGGGAAAGTGGGCTTCATGGAGAAACCCGTGCCGAAGGATCCCGGTCCGGCCGGCGCGATCGTCAAGACCACCACCGCTCTGGTGTGTACCTCGGACGTTCACACCCTGGCGGGAGCCATCGGCGATCGCAAGGATCTGACCCTGGGGCACGAGGCCGTGGGGATCGTTTACAAGCTGGGCAGCGAGGTGAAGAGCGTGCGCGAGGGCGACCGCGTGGCCGTGAACGCCATCACGCCCTGCTACAAATGCACCAACTGCCTGCGCGGCTTCACCTCGCAATGCACGGAAATGCTCGGCGGATGGAAGTTCGCCAATATCAAAGACGGAGTCTTCGCCGAATACTTCCACGTGAACGACGCGGAGGCCAATCTCGCGCCCATTCCGAAGGCGGTGCCCGACGAAAAGGCTGTCTACACGACGGATATGATGTCCACAGGCTTTATGGGCGCTGAACACGCGAACATTCCGATAGGCGGCAGCGTGGCCGTATTTGCCCAGGGTCCGGTTGGATTGATGGCCACGGTGGGCGCGCGATTGCTCGGCGCGGGCCTGGTGATTGCCGTGGATGCCATCCCGAAGCGCCTGGAACTGGCAAAACACTTCGGCGCCGATGTGGTGGTCGATTTCAAGAAGCAGGATCCGGTGCAAGCCATACTGGATCTGACGAACGGCGAAGGCGTGGATTCGGCAATCGAAGCGCTGGGGGCGGAGGCCACCTTGGAGGCCTGCATCAAGGCGACTCGTCCCGGCGGGACCATCTCCAATGTGGGCTACCACGGGCGCGGTGATTTTCTGCGCGTGCCGCGCGTGGCCTGGGGGGTGGGCATGGGCGACAAGACGATTCGCACCGGGCTATGTCCGGGCGGCAAGGAGCGCATGGGCCGGCTGCTGCGCCTGCTGGAAACGGGCCGCGTGGACCCGACGCCCCTCTCCACTCATCGGTTCAAGTTCCAGGATCTCGAAAAGGCGTTTCGCCTGATGGAAACCAAAGAGGACGGGATCCTCAAACCGCTCATTCTCTTCTGATCTGACCCAGGTGACCTGCAGCGATTGCCGCACCGCAGGGGTGGGGCCGTGAACCGGGGCGGATGCCCGGGATCACGCGCTGGATTACCTCGCTCCGCGGGTGGCCGTCGAGCGCCGCAGTGAGGGAAAAAGGACGCCGGGCGTCACGAATCTTCTGGACGAAGTACACCCACTTTACTCCTGCTCACCGACTGGTGTATTTACAACGGGTTGCCCCCTATCTTCACCAATGCGCGCAAGTTTGAAGCCGGGCGGCCTTCTGGAAGGCGGCTCATGGCTTTGGAATTGCGAGTCATTTCGTCTACCGCGCCGGATCACGCGCCGGGAAAGCAGGCGAAATGAGAACGCGGTCGCTGGGCCGCGCGTGTTTCGCCTTCCACTGGAGCCGGCGCACGATTGTGCAGCGCGCGGTTTGTGCACTTGCCGGCCTGCTGGCGGCCTTCCCAACAGCCCGCGCGGCCCAGCAGCCCCCGATCTCGCCCGATGAGATCGTGGGCAAGACCGTGGCCAACGAACTGGCGGCGGCCGATGATTCGGGGCATTACCTCTACCGGCTGAAAAAGGAAACGCCGGAGTTTTCGGAAACGGACGCGGTCATCGAGACCAAGGATTGGCTGATCAAGCGGCGGCTGATGCTGAACGGCAAGCCGCTCACCAGCAAGCAGGAAGAAGAGGAAGAGAAGAGGCTACAAAGCCTGATCGCCGACCCGGAGAAACTGCAGAAAATGCGGGAGGAGCAGCGCAAGCACGAACGCCGCGTGCGCGAACTGGTCCAGGCGCTCCCGGCCGCATTCCAGTACGAATATGACAGCGAGGAGCAGCGCGAGCGTGGACATCAGCTCATTGAGCTGAAGTTCCACCCCAATCCTGCCTACAATCCGCCTTCCCGGGAATTGCAGATCCTGCGGGGAATGGACGGCACGATGGTGGTGGATGCGACGGTCTACCGATTGGTCCGCGTACAGGCCAGGCTGATCCGGCGCGTGAACTTTGCCTGGGGCATCCTCGGCCATTTGGACCAGGGAGGAAGTTTTCTCCTGGAACAGCAGGACGTGGGCGTGGGGCGCTGGCAATTCACGCTTCTGGCCCTCCATTTCACCGGCAAAATCCTTTTCTTCAAAACCATAAACATTGATTCCACGGTCAGGACCAGCGATCTTCGGCGCCTCAAGGGTGATCTCACTCTCGTTCAGGGGTTGGAGCTGCTGCGAGTGGAGGCCGAACATGCGCAGCCGAATCCCGCCACGGGGCCACCTCGCTAGCCGCGCCTCGTCTTCCGGCTACCTCGCTGAACCCCACGACGCCTGCCGCGGCCGGCGAGTCGCGCAATACCGGAAGCCATTCGCCGCTGCCTGCTGCCGGTTTGCCGGGCGGGCGCACGTGCTTGACTTTGTGTGGCGTCTCTGAATAAATCTTGGCGTCGCGGAGCCACGAGAGTCGGGGCGCGCCGGCCTCCACTCCTTCTCCCGCCGGTTTTTTCCGTACTGTACTGGGCGCGAGATTTAAGAGGTGCTGGATCCCACCATGAGGATTCTCCTGGCAGTGGACGGTTCGAAATTCTCGGAGGCGGCCGTGGAGGCCGTGCTAGCCCAATGCGTGCGGCGCGGAACGGAAGTCGCCGTGTTGTACGTAGCGGAAGAATTGGCAGCCTTCGGTTATCCCGCCGGGGTCTGCGAAAAGCAGAAGAGACTGGCGCCCGCGCTGGTCCGGCGCGTGGCTGAGAAACTGCGAGCGGCGGGATTCCTGGTGACGACCCTGGTGAGCGAAGGCGAGCCCGCTGAGGAGATCGTGGACGCGGCCGCCGACTGGGACGCCGATTTGATTGTCCTTGGTTCGCACGGGAGAAAGGGCCTGGAGCGCTTCTTGCTGGGAAGCGTCTCGGAGACCGTCGCGCGTCACGCGCCGTGTTCCGTGGAGATCGTGCGCGCGCCATCCCGGCGGCACAATTCGAAATCCGGCGGCGACACGGGAGTGAAAGCGCGGGGCAAGCCGCGCAAGCATTCTGGTAACTTCTGATTCCGTATCGTCCTGGTTCGCCCGCGCGCATGCAGGCGCCCGGAAGCAGCCTCGGCGACGAGGAAGAGGATCGGCTTCGAGCGCAACGTGAACTGCCCGCCGAGCATCCTTCCTAGCACTGGCGGATTGCAGGCACGCAGTTCGCTTTTCCGTGTTGTCCTGCGCGACTAACTCAGAGCCGGCCTCCCCTGGCGGTTCGCGGCTCGGACTTTTCGATTGGCACGAGATCGGGCTCCAACATCCGTCCGCGATTCCGACCAAGGGAAGGGAGGTAGGGCGATGACCGAGAAACCCACACATGGCGAGCGGCCAAGGCTGCTTACACTCGGAATGCGCAGAGCCTCGCGGCCTGGCGGCCCTCTGAGGCTCATCCTCGTTGGCGCGGTCGTGCTCATCGCTCTTCTGGTGGTCATCTCCGGCTGGATACAGAAGGGGCTGTGGATGGGGCAACTCGGCTACTCCGGCGTCTTTTGGACGCTCCTGGCCCTGCGGTGTGAGCTGTATGGCGCGGCCTTTGTTTTCGCGTTTCTGTACCTGTGGATCAATCTTCGCCTTGCGGCGACAAAAGGCGCCACTTTCGGCGCGGGTATTTTGACCAGCGAGTCTCCCATCGCGTTTACAATCGGCGCCGAGCTCACTTCCACGGTTTTGAAGCTGGCCACGGCTGCGGTCGCTGCCGTCGTGGCCTTGCTCTTTGCAGGCATTTTCTACGCACAATGGGATACGTATCTCCGCTTTCGTTATGGCGGATCCTTTGGGCTGGCCGATCCTCTCTTCGGGGTCGATGCCGGGTTTTATGTGTTCCGCCTGCCTTTCTATGAGCTCTTGCAGACCAGCCTGACGGCATTGACGCTGATCTCGCTCTTGGCCGTCATGGTCATTTACGCCGCCTTCGGATTACTCCGGTTCATCGGCAGAAGGCAGATGGAAGGCCGGAGCGACAAGGCCGTTCCCCATCTTTCCATTCTGGCCTCCGTCCTGGCGGCCAGTTGGGGATGGGGGTTTTGCCTGGATCACTACGAGCTTCTCTACTCCACTCAGGGAGTGGTTTACGGAGCCGGCTATACGGCGGATCACGTGACGCGCATCGCCTTCTGGATGATGGCCGGCGCCGCGGCGGCGCTGTGCGCTCTGCTTCTGCTCAATGCCTTCCGGCCGCGGTTCCGGGCCGTCGTTTCCGGGGCCGGAGTTTACTTGCTGTTGTACGCCGCCGGCGTTTCGCTGGCGCCCGTCCTGTTTCAGAAATTCGTGGTACAGCCGAGCGAACTGTCGCTGGAAACTCCGTATCTCAAGAACAACATCGAGTTCACCCGAAAAGCCTTCCGGCTTGACACGATCCAGGAAACATCCTACCCGGCGCTGGCCGATCTGACCGCCGACATGATTGCCAGAAATGAGGACACGATCCAGAACGTACGTCTGTGGGACTCGCGGCCTCTGCTGCAGATGTACAAGCAGGCCCAAGAGATTCGGCTCTACTATCAGTTCTACCAGGCGGATGTGGACCGCTATCACCTGCCCGACGGTTATCACCAGGTGATGCTTTCGGCCCGCGAACTCTCCGCGGAACTCCCCGCGGAAGCCCAAACCTGGGTCAACCAGAGGTTACAGTTCACCCATGGCTTTGGTCTGGTGATGAGCTTCGTCTCCAAGACCATCGGCGGCGGCTTTCCGGACTACGCGATTTCGAATATCCCGCCCGAGTCCGGCTACGGCCTGAACATAACCCAGCCTTCCATCTACTACGGCGAATCGATGCCGGGATACCGCATCGTGGCAACGGGCGTGAAAGAATTCGACTACCCCAAAGGGAATCAGAATGTTTACACGAGTTATGCCGGAACGGGAGGCATCCCGCTGGACAGCTTGTGGAAGCGGCTGCTGTTCGCCTGGACGCAGGGCGACGTGAATATCCTGTTCACCTCCTACCTCCGGCCGGAAAGCAGAATTCAGCTCTGGAGGCGCGTTCAGGATCGCGTGGGGCAGATCGCTCCGTTCTTGCTCCTCGACCAGGATCCTTACGCGGTGGTGAGCGAGGGCAAACTGTACTGGATTCAGGATGCCTACACCGTTTCGGACCACTTTCCCTACTCCAGTCCCTACGTGTCGGGCTATGAGGAAGGGCTGAACTACATTCGAAACTCCGTGAAGGTGGTTGTGGACATGTACGACGGAACTGCCCGGTTTTACGTCATGGATCCGAACGATCCCATCCTGGCGGCTTACCGGCGGGCTTTTCCGGGTGTTTTCCTGGACCTGAACCAGCTTTCGGCGGATCTGAGATCGCATCTGCGGTACCCGGAGGATCTCTTTTCCATCCAGGCCGATCTGTACAGAACATTCCACATGACGGTTCCCCAGGTCTTTTATAACCGGGAGGACCTGTGGGTGGTTCCCCGGGAGGAGTATGGAGGCGAGGTCGGGCCAATGCCGCCCTATTACATCCTGATGAAGCTCCCCGGAAGCGACCAACTCGAATACCTCCTCATGACTCCTTTCACGCCTCAGAAGCGGGACAATATGATCGCGTGGATGGCGGCGCGGTGCGATTTCCCGGAATACGGGAAGATGCTCTTTTACCAACTTCCCAAGGAGAAGCTGATCTACGGTCCGATGCAAGTTGAGGCGATGATCGATCAGAACACCACCATCTCCCAGCAACTGACCCTGTGGAATCAAAAGGGATCGCGAGTCATTCGCGGGAACCTGATCGCCGTGCCGATCGAGAACTCCTTTCTCTACGTGGTGCCGGTTTACCTCACGGCGGAAGGCACGGATTTCCCCCAACTGAAGCGCGTGATCGTGATTTCGGGGGATAAACTGGCTATGGAGCCTACACTCGATGAGGCTATCCAATCCGACTTCGGCACGCAGCAGCAGCAAACCCAGACTCCTGTGCGGACGCGGCTCGCACAACCGGAGTTGAGCCAGGCCAGGGCGCAGTTCGACGCGGCCCAAAAGGCCATGCAGCAGGGGGATTGGGAAAAATTCGGCAAAGCCATGGAGGCGCTCAAGCGCTTGCTCACAGGGCCGACACAGTAGGTCGCGGGCGCAGCCGCTCTTAGAGTGATGGCCCGCCCCGCGCCCTGTGGTATGGAAGTTCAGGCGCCACCCACGACGGAGCGAATGGACTCGCCGGGCGATCCTGCCGGCATTGCAGCGTAAGGAGTATGAGCCATGTTCAAGCATACGATCTCCATCGGACGCATCTTCGGCATCACCGTGGAGCTGGACTATTCCTGGTTCCTCATCCTCGGCCTGCTCACCTGGATGCTGGCGGTCAGCTACTACCCTACGGAGTTTCATGGCTGGAGCCCGGGCGAGTACTGGTTCATGGGCGGGGTAACGGCGGTGATGCTGTTCGTGAGCGTGCTCCTGCATGAGTTCGGGCACTCGCTGGTGGCCATGAGCTACGGCATTCGCGTGCCCCGGATCACGCTGTTCCTTTTCGGCGGCGTCTCCCAGATCGAGGCCGAGCCCAGCAGCGCCATGGCCGAGTTTTGGATCGCCATCGCCGGCCCCGCGGTGAGTTTTCTCCTGGCCTTTCTTTTCTGGGAGCTGCGCCCCCTGGTGGCCGGGGTCGCCCCCGTTCTGGCTCTCACGAAGTACATGGCGCTGCTCAATCTGCTGCTCGGCGTCTTCAACCTGATTCCCGGCTTCCCGCTGGATGGAGGCCGCGTGTTCCAGGCCATCGTGTGGGGAGTCACGCGAAGCTACCAGCGCGCGACTGTGGCCGCCGCCACGACCGGCCGGTTCATCGGGTTCGCTTTTATTTTCTTCGGCGTGTGGCAGGCACTCGGCGGCAACTTCTTTAACGGTTTGTGGATTGCGTTCATCGGCTGGTTTATCGAGAGCGCCGCGGGTAGCCAGCTCCAGCAGCAACTTCTCAAGGGGATGCTGACCGGCCACAAAGTCTCGGAGGTGATGGACCGGAATTTCGAGCCGATTTCCGGCAGCCTCACGCTGCAGGACCTGGTGGACCATCACATACTGGCGCAGGGCCGGCGCTTCTTTATCGTAGAAAACGGAACGGGCGCGTCCGGGTTGCTCACGCTGGCCGACATCAAACGCGTGCCGCGCTCCTCCTGGCCCGCGGCCCACGTAGCCGAGGCCATGGTGCCGTCGGAAAAGCTGGTGTCCATCCCTGCCGATGCGGAGGTGTGGACCGCGCTGGAAAAGATGGGTCGCGACGGCGTCAATCAGCTTCCGGTCGTCCGCAACGGGAAGATCGAAGGCGTGCTCTCCCGCGAAGGCCTGGTGCACTTTCTACAGGTACTAAAGACCATCGGCCCCTGAGATCTGCAGTGGATTCCTTTCTCCGGAGGACGGGACACATGAATGATGCAACTCGAAGCCCGCAGAGTCTGATGTGATTGCCTCAGACCGTTGCCTTGCGGTCTCGCGGAGCGGAAGACGCTAGTGGCCTCGCCGCATCCACGAAAATAGGGAGAGGCCGGACGACAGCCTCGGCACCCGGAACGGACACCACACATGGCAAACCCGGTCACAGACGGCGCGCCGCCGCCCAGCGCGCAGGATTCCGACGCACTGGTCTTCTTCGGCGCGACGGGAGATCTCGCCCACAAGAAAATCTTCCCCGCGCTCCAAAAAATGATCCGGCGGGGCAACTTGAGCATACCAGTGATCGGCGTCGCCAAGCAGGGCTGGACGCTGGAGCAGCTCCGCGCCCGCGCGCGAGACAGCCTGATCCATCACGGCGGTATTGACGAAGCCGCGTTCGCCAGGCTATTGGAGCTGCTGCAATACATTGACGGCGATTACAACGACCCGGCCACTTTCGCAGCCCTGCGCAAAGCGCTGGGGCAGGCGGCGCGGCCGTCCCACTACCTGGCGATTCCGCCGGTCTTGTTTGGCACCGTGGTCGAGGAGTTGGGGAAATCCGGCTGCGCCCGGGGCGCCCGCGTCATCGTTGAAAAGCCCTTCGGCAGGGACCTGGCTTCCGCGCAGCAGTTGAACGCCACGCTGCACTCCGTCTTTCCGGAGTCCAGCATCTTCCGCATTGACCATTTCCTGGGCAAGGGCGCGGTGGAAAGCCTGTACTTCTTCCGTTTTGCCAACACCTTTCTCGAGCCCATCTGGAACCGCAATTACGTGGAGAGCGTGCAGATTACGATGGCGGAGTCCTTCGGTGTTGCCGGGCGCGGCCACGTGTACGACGAATGCGGCGCCATCCGCGACGTCATCCAGAATCATCTCCTCCAGGTGATCGCCCTGCTGGCCATGGAGCCGCCCACCGCGCTTGAAGCCGAGGCCCTGCACGACGAGCAGGTGAAGATTTTCCGCATGATTCCTCCCCTCGAGCCGGCGAACACCGTTCGCGGCCAGTTCACGGGCTACCGCAAGGAGCCCGGGGTCGCCCCCAATTCCCAGATAGAGACTTTTGCCGCCGTCCGGCTGCACATCAATTCCTGGCGCTGGGCGGATGTCCCCTTTCTGATTCGCGCGGGCAAGTGCCTGCCCGTCACGGCCACGGAAGTCCTGGTGACGCTGAAGAAGCCTCCCCTGGGGACTGGAATTCCGGGCAGCAATTATTTCCGCTTCCGGCTGGGCCCCGATTTCGCGCTCTCCCTCGGCGCGCGGGTCAAGCGTCCCGGCGCGGAAATGGTCTCCATGCCCGTGGAATTGTCCGCCGTCCGCAATGACCGGAGCATAGGACTCGATGACTACGAACGGCTGCTCACCGACGCGATGCACGGCGACGGGATGCTTTTTGTTCGCGAGGACGCGGTAGAAGCGGCATGGTCGGTGGTGGCGAAAGTGATCCACCAGGAGACCCCGTTGATTGAATACGCGCCGGGCACCTGGGGACCCTCGGCGGCCGACCGGCTGGCAGCGGACGTCGGAGGATGGTGCGGCCCGGCCGCCACTTCGTGAAGCCGTCGGGCTCGAGGCATCAGGCGCCCCTGGATGGGAAGTATGGCGGAAACATACTCGATTCGCAGGCTTCGGGCGCTGCTCATTTGGGTCTACGCGTTCGCCTGGTTCTTTGTGAACGATTGGATCAAACTCGGAGCTTACAAGATGCTCAGTCCACGGGGCGGCGGCTTGATCTCTCATTTTTGG
>DATEQM010000265.1:0-12313 GCA_035272605.1 Candidatus Acidiferrales bacterium
GGAGAAAGCTGCCGGGGCAGCACCGCAATCAGCCGCTCTCGCGGACCAGCATCCGGCGGATTTTCCGCAGCACGCGGCGATACATGGCGGGAGTGACGCGGCCGGTCTGCGTGTTCTGCTGGCTGGGATGATAGGCGGCGAAGAGGCGCTGCCCGGGCCGCCCGTCCCGCCCGGGCAAGGCGTAGCTGGCTCCGTGGCGGAAAACAAATGGCGCGGCGGATTGGACTTCGCCCCGGCTTCGCAACAGCTTTAGAAAGCCATCGAAGGCAATTCTGCCCAGCGCCAGCACGGCGCACGGCCGGAGCAGCTCCCATTCTGCTTCGAGGAACGGACGGCAATTGGCGATCTCGTCCGGCAGGGGATGATTGCCCGGCGGCGCGCAGCGGAGACTGGCGGAGATGTACGCGTTGATGAGTTGGAGGCCATCGTCGCGACGGCTGGAAAACGGCTGGTTCGCGAAGCCGGCTTCATGGAGCCGGGCGTAGAGGAAATCGCCGGAGCGATCACCGGTGAACATCCTGCCGGTGCGATTGGCTCCGTGCGCGGCGGGCGCCAGACCGATGATGAGGAGCTGAGCGCCCCCCTCGGGCGGGCCAAAGCCGGGCACGGGCCGGCCCCAGTAGGTTTCGTGACGAAATGCGCGCCGCTTCACCCGCGCCACGATTTCGCGGTGGGCTACCAGACGAGGGCACCGGCGGCACGCGATGATCTGTTGATTTAGGACCTGGAGTGCGTTTTTCAGCGCCACAATGGATATTGTCCTCCGACGGGCGAGCGGCCCGCCGCGGCAGGCGCCCCTATGGATGAGCGCCGGGGCGGACGAGCAAATCGCGCAGCGCCGCCGCGGTGTGGATTCCCAGATCTTCGCGGGCCGCGAGTGCGCGCAGGTCGTGCTCGTCGTCCACATCGAGTTCGATCCGCGGATTGCGGAGCAACTCGATGCGTGCGCCGCACGCCCGCGCTTCGCGGAGGTGCTTGCGCAGGCTATCGGCGCCGAAATGCGAGGGAAACAAATCGGGAGGCGTGCGCAGCAAGGCATTGGTGCCGTCCGCGCTGCGCGAGGGCACCAGCACGGCCCCCGGAGCGGCGGGACACGCGGCGAGCAAAACTTCGATATCCTCGGTGCGGACGAGCGGAATGTCAATCGGCAGCCGGAGCAGCGCCGTGACGCCGCGAGCGGAGCAAATGCGCGAGGCCGCATCCACCGAATCGCTCTCCGATCGCTGCGTTGTCTCCGGAAGACACTGCCAGCCGCGCGCGCGGGCGGCAGCGAGCGCGCCCGCGTCGCTCGACACCACGAAAACCGCCGCGGCCAGGCGCACGCCAGCCACGGCATGGAACACATCTTCGAGCATCGCGCGCGCCAGGCGTGCACGAGCCTCCTGGGGAAGCGCGCCGGCCAGACGCTGCTTCGCCCGGGCCAGGTCCTTGACGGGGATCAGGATGGCACGCACGGAATCCTACGCGGGAGCCCGGCGCATCTCGGCGAACAACGAAAGAACGCCGCGTGCCAGCCGGTCCTTGTCCGCGTCCGTGCGCATCACGGAGGGGACCATCACAGGGCGCATGCCCTGCGCCACAATGTCCGGGCAAAGGCCGGAATCGGCCGGGTCCATGACCATCACTGAGGCGACGTCTTCGTAGAGTTGCGCGACGCCGCAGCAGGTGGGATCGATCAGGCATTCGGCCAGCATTTTGTCCGACGGCCCCTTGAGGGATTTGCCGCCGACGAGGGGGCTCACGGCCACCGTGCGTTCGCGGCGCCCCCAAAGGGTTTCGCGCACTCCCGGCACGGCGAGGATCGGGCCGATGCTGATCAGCGGGTTGCTGGGGCAGATCAGGATCCCATCCGCCTCGGTCAGCGCTTCGAGCACCCCCGGCGCGGGCCGTGCCGATTCGATGCCTTCGAAGCGAATATCCAGGATGGAGGGCTCGGCGCGGTGCTTCACCAGATACTCCTGGAAATGCATTTCACCGAGTTCGGTGACGATCGTGGTGGGCACCGGATGGTCCGTCATGGGCAGGATCGCGGACGCCAGGCCCCAGTCGCGCCGGATGGAGTCCGCCACCTGCGCGAGGGTTTGCCCGCCTGCGAGCAGCGCGGTGCGGTGGATGTGCGTGGCCAGGTCGCGGTCGCCCAGATTGAACCACTGGTCGCGGCCGTAGCGGGCCAGCGCCTTCAAAGTGTGAAACGTGTCGCCGGACAGTCCCCAGCCCGTCTGCGGATTCACGCTGCCCGCCAGGGAGTAGGTGACGATGTCCAGGTCGGGGCAGATGTAGAGCCCGTGCAGGACGATGTCGTCGCCGGTGTTCACGATGATGGTCAGGTCGCGCGCGTCCATGGTCCGCGAGAGCCCCAGCAGGAGCTTTGAAGCCCCTACGCCGCCGGCCAGTGCCGTGATCTTCATCGCTTCTTTGTCCTGCGAATCAGTAGCCCGTTACTGGGTGATGCGCGGCCGGCTGGCCGGCCAGGCGCAGCCGCGGCAGCACGCCTTCCGCGCCGTCCACTTCCGAAAAGACGCGGCGGATGCCGTACGTCGTCGTTCGCTCGGCGGGAATGCGCCCGATGCTGCGGATGCGAGCGCGAAACTCCTCCGGGGCCACGTATTCCCCAAACGTCGCGCCCGCGGATTTCGAAATGTGCTCTTCCATCAGAGTGCCGCTGAAGTCGTTGGCGCCCGCCTTGAGGCAGGCCAACGAGACTTCGATGCCCATCTTCACCCAGGAAACCTGCAGATTGGGAATCGAGGCGCCCAGAAGCAGCCGGGCCAGGGCGTGCACCACCAGATGCTCCCGCCGGGTGGCGCCCGCCTGCGATTCCCCGTCGCGGAACAGCCTCGTGTTCGCGTGCACGAAGCCCAGCGGCACGAATTCGGTGAATCCGCCGGTCTCCTTCTGTATGCCGCGCAGCAGGAGCATGTGGCGGAGGCGATGCGCCGGAGTCTCCACGTGGCCGTACATCATGGTGGAGGTCGTGGGAATGCCCAGTTCGTGCGCCGTACGGATGATCTCGATCCAACGCGCCACCGGCAGTTTGTTCGGGCTGAGCTGCGCGCGAACGGAATCGTCCAGAATCTCCGCGGCGGTCCCGGGAATGCTCCCCAGGCCTTCGGACTTCAGCAGCGCCAGATATTTGCGCAGTGGCAGGCCGGTGCGGTCCACGCCGTTCGCGATTTCCATAGGCGAAAACGCGTGGATGTGCATCTCCGGAACCGCGCGTTTGACGGCGCGGAGAATGTCGCGGTAGAACCACGGGTCCAATTCGCGCGGCAGGCCGCCCTGGATGCAGACCTCGGTTGCGCCGCGGTTCCAGGCGTCCGCGGCCTTCGCGGCGACCTCTTCCAGCGACAGAAAATAGGCGTCGGCAGCGCGCGGTCCGCGGCTGAAACCACAGAACGAGCAACCCACCGTGCAGATATTGGTGAAATTGATGTTGCGGTTGACGACGTAGGTGATGGCGTCGCCGGCCTGGCGATGGCGCAATTCGCCGGCGACACAGACGAGCGCGGCGAGATCGGCTCCCTCCACTTCGCAAAGCGCGAGTGCGTCCTCAAATCCCAACTCGCGTCCTTCCAGGGCCGCGCCTAGAATCCGCGCCACGGCCGGAGCCGCGGCGCCGAGCGCCGCCTCAGAGGGAATGGACGCGAGCCGCGTTGCCTGTGTTTCCGCCATCCCGGTGGCCCTCGACTTTCGCATAACCCTGAGCATCGCGCAAACGGCCGACCGAACGAGCCATGCGGGCATGAACGTAGCCTGGCTTCTCGATGAATTCCGGATAAATTGCCAGCCGCTCGCGCAAATCGAGGCCCGCGGCGCGCGTGGCTCCCTCGAGCGCGGCCATTTGCGGCCAGGCGGCCTCCGGATTGATGAAATCCAGCGTGACCGGCGAAATCCCACCCCAGTCGTTGATGCCGGCTTCCAGAAGCCGCGGAAAATCGGCGTAGCTAAGGTTCGGCGGCGCCTGCAGGTTCATTTCCGCGGGCAGCATCAGCCGGGCGATGGCCAGCGTGCGGAGCAGGTCCTCGAGTTCCGCGTCGGCGTGCGCGGCCATCCGCGTGAGCGGCTTGGCGCGGAAATTCTGCACGATCACTTCCTGGATGTGGCCGTGCCGCTCGTGGAGTGCGCGAATGGCCGCCAGCGAATCGAACCGCTCCCCAGGCGTCTCTCCGATGCCGAGGAGTATGCCGGTGGTAAACGGAATGCCCAGCCGCCCGGCGTCTTCGATGGTGCGCAGGCGCAGCGCAGGCAGTTTGTCCGGCGCGCGCCAGTGCGCCTGGCCGCGATGAAGGAGGCGCGGCGAGATGCTTTCCAGCATGATTCCGACGCTGGCATTCGACGGCTTCAACCGCGCCAAATCCTCCTCCGGCATCAGCCCGGGATTCGCGTGCGGCAGCAGGCCGGTGCGTTCCAGCACCAGCTCGCACATCGCGGCCAGGTATTCGAGTGTCCGCGCAAAGCCCTGCCGGCGCAGAAACTCGCGCGCCTCCGGAAATACAGCCTCCGGCTGATCGCCCAGACTGAAGAGCGCCTCCTTGCAGCCGGCTTTGCGGCCCGTTTCGGCCAGCGCCACTACTTCTTCCGGCGTCATGAAATGCGCGCCCGGCTCGCCCGGGTCTTTCCGAAATGTGCAGTAACCGCAGGAGTCGCGGCACAGCGTGGTGAGCGGGATAAAAACCTTTCGTGAGTAGCTGACCGTGGCACCCTTTCCGCGCGCCCGCACCGCACGCGCCGCAGCGAGCAGCGCAGGAGTCGCGGCGCGTTCGAAGAGCAGCAAAGCGTCCGCGGAGGAGAGCGGCGCACCCGCTTCCGCCTGCGCCAGCAGGTGTTCCGCACCGCGGTATTGGAGCCCAATGCCCATCGAAACGCTGAATCCTCCGATGCCTCCGCCAACAGCGATTTCGATGCCCGCGAGCAGGGGTCAGATAGCCGCGCGCGTCAGCGGAACATGTCCTCCGCTGGGGGGCGGAGCAGGCGGCTGGCCGGCTCGCGCGCCGCACGATAACGAAATCCGCGAACGATCACCGCGGGCACCGCTTCTTTTTTCCCCATTAGCAGGCCGGCCGCCGCAGCCAATTCATCCCCCACGGCGAGGATCGTAGCGCGCAGGCGATGGCCGTGCGCATCGCGCGAGCCGCGCAGGTCTTCCAGCACGCGCAGCCCCCAGGCGCCGATGGCCACATTGACCAGACCCAACCGCCACGGGCGGCCGAACGTGTCGCTGATGATCACCGGCACGGCGACGCCGGTGCGGCGCTGGAGAGCCGCCGCGATGCGGCGCGCGGAGGCGTCCGGATCGACGGGCAGGCAGGTGACACGCGCTCCCGCCCGCGCGGGAACGTTCGAGCGGTCCACACCGGCGTTGGCGCAAACGAACCCGTGCCGTGTCTCGACGATCAGGGCGCGCTCCGTCATGCGCAACACGCGGCGCGACTCGCGGAGCACGACCTCCGTGAGCCGCGGGTCCTGCCGCAGGCGCGGCGCCCATTCCCGCGCGAGCGCGGAGGGCTGAACGGAAGAAAGCGCGAGGGTGCGCCCTTCCGCCTTGGAAACAATCTTCTGTGCCAGGACCAGCACGTCGCCGCGCTCGAACCGGACGCCCCCGCGCGCCGCGGCTCCGGTCACCAGCCCGGCCAGATCCGCGCCGCGCGGCACCTCCGGCAGACCGGGCAGAGCGATCAGCCGCAATTCCGGCGACCGGCCGTGCGCTCTTCTCCCGCGCCCCGCTACCGCGGGCTTCCTCATGGCTCTCCTGCCCGCCGCGTTCAGCGGGACTGCTCCGCCAGGCCCGTAATCCGGATGCCCGCGGCGTGGATTTTGTGCCTGCGATTGATCCCAATGAGCAGCGCGGACATCGCTTCGACGATGCGAGCGTTTTCCAGCCGCCCTCCGTCCACGTAGCGGCAGCCCGGAATTGCTTCCACCCAGGGACGCAGCGCGGCACGGGTCTCCTTGCGGTCGGCGCAAACGAGCACGTCGCACTCCACTGCGGCTTCCAGATGGCGCAGCGCATACGCGGAGACGCTGTGAAAAGCCGCAGCCACCTCGACACCCTCCGGCACGTTTTCCGCGGCCTGCTCCGCGGCCGACCCGGCCCACACCCCCAGCACCCGCGTCGGAGATCCACCGACCGCGGCTTCGAGCGGCACGGTCAAATCCACCAGAACCTGCCCCGGCCGCAGCGCGGGAGCAATGGACTTCAGTATGCCGATTTGCGCGTTGAAAGGGACGGCGAGCACAACGAGCGGCGCGCTCGCCGCTGCCTCAGAATTCATGCGGCCTTCCACCTGAGCGGCGGACCCGGCGCGCTGGCGCACCTCCTGCGCGGCAGCGGCGGCGCGAGCCGCATCGCGCGAGCCGATCACCACGCGCCTTCCCGCGGCAGCCCAACGCAATGCCAGGCCCAGTCCCTGGTCGCCCGTCCCGCCGATCACTGCCACCGTGCCCGCGTCCATGCTCGCGTGAGTATCCTACGGGCTCGCAGAGGTCGCAAGGGTGGCGCCGTCATTCGGCAGTTGACTGCGGGCTCCGGCTCTTTCATGCTTCCCCAGCCGGAGGGCATGTGTTCGACCTAACCCCGCAGGATGATTTCCATCATGCCGTGGGCTCGGAAGAGTCCTGGCGCGAATCCCATTCCTTCGACTTCTACGACCCCTCCACGCGATTGTCCGGCTTCGGCCTGATGGGAGTGAGCCCGAACCAACGGGCCGGCGAATGTGTGTTCGCGCTCTGGCGAGACGACGTTCTGCTGGTGAAATCCAGCAAGTGGGATTACCACATTCCGCGGGAGATCGGCGAGGAACGGCAACACTTCGGGCCGCTGGCCATTCGCGTCCTGGCGCCGTTTAAGACGCTGGAGATCTCCTACGACGACGGCTACTGCCGACTCGAGCTGGGCTATGACTCGATTCAACCGCCGTATTCCTGGCTCCAGTCCTACCGCGGAGCGACACAGCCCGGCAGCCATCATTATCAACAGCAGGGGCGCTTCCGCGGCGTAGCCCGGGTGGGAAAAGAATCGTTTCCCGTGCAGGGACGCGGCGCGCGGGATCACGGCTGGGGCCCGGACGCTCGCGCGAACGTACTGCGATGGATTTCCGCCACCGCGCAGTTTTCGGAAAACCTCGCCTTCCAGACGCTTCACGTGACTCTGCTGGACGGAAAGGACCTGCTGTTCGGCTACGTCTTCCGCGGCGCACAAAATGACGTGGTGCAGCGCTCGCGCCTCTCCGCCAGCTATAGCCTCCGGCACGGCGCGCCTTCCGGCTGCAATCTGGACTTCACCACAAAGGGCGGGGAAAGGCTGACAGCGGCGGCCCGCGTGCTGAACGCCTTCAATTTCTCTTTCCAGCAGCGCAGCCTCCCAGGCTTCGTCTTCTCCTGCGCCGCGGAATTTCAGATGGACGGCCAGACCGGATTCGGCCGGGTGAATGCGTTCTGGCGAGGAACGAAGGAGCGTCCCGAGGAATGGCTGATTGAACCGCCCAGCGTGCTCCCCGGAAAGCTGGCCAAACTCCGGGAGGATTTCGACGATACGGTGTTCTGACTCCTCAATGGTCCACGCCAGCGGAAGCAGCCGCCGCTCTATTTCCGCGTGGGCTCTTCCACGCGGAACACCTGGCAGGAATTCTGCAAAATGGGGAGCAACCTGCGCCGGTTCTCCTCTTCGGTTAGCCCCGGCTCCTCAGTGAGGCCGGAGCGCAGAGCGATCAGGATGGTGGCCGTAAACCCCACAGCAGCCTGAAAAATTTCCGCCAGGTGCACGCAACCCTGGCTCTTTCCGATCAGGTCGGTGATGCGGCGGTAGATCCCCCGTCCGATGATTTCGCCCTCCAGCCTTGGGATGTTGTCCAGCGCGCGGAGACAGAGATTTTGAAACGGGCGTTTGGCCATGTGCGCTTTGGCGCGCTCGATGCGGCCGCTGGGAACGTCCACGATCATCTCCGCGTCGAAACTGTGATCGAGATCGAGGAACGACGCCAGAACCTGCACGCGCGCGTCGCCCCGGTGGATCACCTTCACGTTGATGTTGCGCTCGTAGACTTCCGGCGTGCTCCGGCGATCCACATCCGTGGCCGTTCCACCGAGCACCAGAGGAACCTGCTGTGAGTTCGTGTCCATCTCCACACCCCTCCCCGGAATCAGCTTACACGCTGCCGCGAAAACCCGCGAGCGCCACACGGCCCTCCTGCGTCGTACAATGGTGGGCGCCATGCGCGCCAAGAGAGGCCAAATCAGGACCGGCTGCGGCTCGGCGCCGCCGCAGGCGCCACGGCCGGGGCGTGGTGGCGCGCTCTCGATGGCGGCCCTTCTCTCCGCGTTCTGCGCGATTCTCGCGCTTTCCGTTTTCTCCGCGGCCCCGGCGGTGAAAGCCGGTTCGCCTATTTCCCTTCCTGCCGCGCTCGACCGCGCCCTCACCCGCAGCTTTGGGAAACGCAGCGGCGCGGGCGTGGTCGCAGAGGTCTCGACGGGCAGGATTCTGGCCGCGAAGAACCTCACCGTGGCCGCGCGCCGGCTGGCGCTTCCCGGGTCGTCGATTAAACCCTTCGTCCTGTTCGCGCTCATCGAATCCGGCAGGCTGCGCCCAGACGAAGCCTTCGTGTGTCCCTATAAACTGGAAATCTCCGGACGGCGCCTGGATTGCACGCACCCGACGGATACCGGCCCGCTGTATCTCGCCAGCGCGCTGGCCTGGTCGTGCAACAATTTCTTTGCCCATTTTGCGACGCGTCTTCGGCCGGAAGAGCTGGCGCGCGCGCTGGCACGGTGGGGTTTCGCTGCCGCGCCGCATCTTGCGGCGGATGAGATTGCGGGAGAGATTATCCCGGCGCACTCGCCCAGCGAATTGCAGCTCGAAGCCCTGGGGGAATACGGCATCCATGTGACGCCGCTCGAACTTCTGCAGGCCTATCGCCGGCTGGCAGCGCGCCGGCGCGATCCCGCGACCTATGGGCGGTCGCTCGGAGTGGTCTTCGCAGGCCTGGAAGCCTCGACCAACTACGGCATGGACGCGGCGGCGCGGACAGAGGGCCTGACCGTCGCCGGAAAAACCGGCACATCGATTGCCGACGAGGGCAATTGGACGCACGGATGGTTCGCAGGGTATGCCCCGGCGGACGCGCCGGAAATCGTCCTGGTCGTTTTCCTCGAACGAGGCCGCGGGCCAACGGACGCCGCAGGGATTGCCCACGAGGTGTTCACGGCCTACCGCGACGCGAGGCCGCGCCGGTGATGCCGAGGCGCGCCGGACACCCGGCCGCCCTCCGCGCGTTTTCGGGCCGCGGCGGGGCTGCGCTATCGCGCACCTCAGTCCCACGTGTCGTCGGGCGAGCGCGCGGCGCGGTCCGATATCGACTCTTCCACTAGCGCCAGAATCACGAGCCAGGCGCCGAGCACAATCACATAGGCCAGCGCGAGCCTGGCCAGCATGCTCACCGGCGGTGCGGCGATTCCCTTCACCTGCGGAACCCAGCCGGCCAGCTTCCAGAAGGCCAGGTGGCCCACCACCGCGCAGATCAGTGTTCCCAACCAGTAACCGGGCCGCCGCCATGCGCGCACCGCTGCCGCCCACATCCCGCGCTCTCCCAGCAGCGAAGCTGCCGCGAACGGCAGCCAGATCACCACGAAAAGAAGCCACACGCCCACGAACTCGGACGATTCCACGCGTTCCTGCAGCAGATAAGGATCCACCGGCCGGCGGAGGTGGAGCGTCAGCCAGGACGCCAGATGCTGCGTCGCATCAGGCAGCGCGGCCAGGATCACCTCCGACAGCCACACGAGGGCAACATACAACGCGAACACCGGCACGGCGCCGGGAAGCCATTGTCGCAGGGGGAGGTGGCGCGACTTGCCGCCGGAAGCGCCTCGGCCCAGCCCGCCCAGGCGGTCGCGGCGGTATACCCGCTACGCGGTGCGCTGCAAGAACACGGCGAGGTAAGCCAGGAAGATGGCCAGCACCGCGGAGCCGGCCAGCTCCCACCATTCGGCCTCATGGATCCAGAACCACGCATAGCCCAGCGCCAGGAAAAACAATGTTCCCACACCCTGAATCGCCCACACTCGCCCGCTGCGCAGCACACGTTGCACGGCGGAGAGCGCGCCGCTCTGCGAAGCCTTCAGCGCGGCGCTCACTGGACCGCCCCCGTGCGACGCTTCGAGGTGGACAGGCACTGCGGCGGGTAGATTGGCCGCACCTGCGCCGGGTTGACGCGCAAAGTGCCGGGGTTCCACAGCTTCAGGAGATGGAGGAAGGTTCCCTTCTCATTCCGGAAATAATCGACAAGCAGCGCCGCGTGATCCTCGTGAAATTCCCGCCGGCTGTACATGTAGGTCCACCACCCCGGTTTTTGCTCCAGCTCGTGGAGTTGGTCGCGCCCCGGGCCCTCGCCGCGCCTCGCCAGACAAACGCAGCGCAGCCCGCCGCAGCTTGGGCTGCCCCCATGCGAAGCCAAGTGGAATTCCAGAGCCTCAACCGCCGCCGGACGTGGGAATTCTGCATCCCCGCGCAAGTCGGCTGCCTACTCGTCACGCGCCACTTCCCAGTTCCCCAGTCCCCCGCCGCGCGAATCCAGACCGATTCCCTAAGCATCCGCCGTCCTCGCACCACGCGCCGGCTGGATTCTACACCGGGGGACGGATGTTCCGGCGGGCTCGGACGATGATTCGAAAGCGTGCCACCAGTGGAACCCTGCCGGGGGAGTGCGGGAAGAGTATGAAGCGAACCGCGGAGTGCGAACGGCGGCGGCACGCTGGAATGCACACCGGGCGGTTCGCCGAGGGCGGACGCCTCTATATGCCCTGGCCAGCTCGCCAGCTAAGCGCCCTTCCCAACAGCGAACCGGTTGAAGAGCGCCACATCCTGCGTCCCGCCGATGGCGAAGGGGCAACGGTCGTGCACGCCCTTCGGCCGCATCTGGATCACGCGTTCCCCGTTGCTCGTGGCTGCTCCGCCAGCCTGCTCCGCCAGAAACGCCAGCGGGGAGCATTCATACAACAGGCGCAGTTTGCCCTGCTTGTGGGACGGGTCCGGGGGATAGAAGTAGATGCCGCCCTCGAGAAGAATGCGATGCACATCCCCCACCAGCGCCCCCGAATACCGGTGCGAATAGGGCCGGCCCGATTCTCTGTCCACCTCGGTTACGTAGGAGACGTAGTCCTGCACACCCTTCGGCCATTCCCGCAGGTGGCCGGTATTGGCGCTGAAGGTCTTTCCCTTCGGCGGGCATTTCATGTCGCGGTGGGAGAGCAGAAACTCCCCGAGGTCCGCGTCCAGCGTGAAGCCGTGGACGCCCTTCCCTGCCGAGTAGACGAACATCGTGCTCGTGCTGTAGAGGATGTAGCCCGCCAGCACCAACTCGGCTCCGGGGCGCAAAACCTCCTCCGGCGTCGCGCCGGTCCCCGCCTGATCGCGGCGATAAAATCCGAAGATGGTCCCGAGTGCTCCGTTGATGTCGGTGTTCGAGGAGCCATCGAGCGGGTCCGTGACGAGAATATACTTTCCCTCATTCCCGCACTGGATGTGGTTGATGTCCTCGAGCTCCTCGGAGGCCACGGCCGCCACCAGGCCGGTGGCGGCGAAGGCATCCAGCATCACCTCATTCGAATACACGTCCAATTTTTTCTGCGCGTCGCCGGTGGCGTTGTGCTCGCCCACCAGGCCCAACTCGCCCACCAGCGCCGCGCGGCGCATTTCGCGCGCCAGCGTCTTTCCGGTAAATCCGAGCTGCGCGATCAGCGTGGAGAGTTCCCCAGTGATGGCCGGGTGCCGCTGGCCCTGCTCGAGGATGTGACGGCTCAAAGTCATGGGGACCGGGCTCATGTTCTTTTTCCTCCTTGCACTTCCAGCCTCGTCAAACGCTGTGCCGCGGTTCAGCTACCGAGCAGCGCGCAGCGCGCGGCCCCCAGCAGCGCCGTGCGGTCGTTCAGTATCACCCGCACGGGCACCTGCTTGAGCAACGGCCGCAACCGCCCCTTCGAAAAAAACGCTTCCAGGAACTCCGGGCCGCGCAGCTTGGGCAGAATCTTCGGCGCAATGCCCCCGCCCACAAACAATCCGCCCGTGGCGAGGAACGTGAGCGCCAGGTTCCCTGCCTCGGAACCGTAGAGCGACACGAAAATGTCCAGCGCCTGCCCGCAGATCGGACTCCTGCCCTCCAGCGCCGCGTGCGAGATCACGGCCGCAGGGTCTTCTTTCTCCATAGCGTCTTCCAGCCACGGTTCCGCGCGGCCACGGCCGGTGTCGCGCAGGAAATCGAAAATGTTGCGCAGGCCGGGGCCGGAAAGGACGCGCTCGCAGCTCACGTGCCCGCCGAACCGT
>DATEQM010000266.1:0-12321 GCA_035272605.1 Candidatus Acidiferrales bacterium
CAGGAGCAGCACAAAGGCAGTGAAACCCGCGGTGATGAACGGACGTTTGTAAACGTCCTTCACCATCGCGTGCCAGTCGAAGAATTTGTCCAGCCAGACGTAGGTGAGGAAATGCAGGAAAGCGTGGAAGAAGGCAAACAGGCCGGTCATGCGCCGGTAGCGGATGAGCCAGGGAAGCCGGAGGATGCGCCGCAGCGGCGTAATCGCCAGCGTGATGCAGAGAAAGATGAGCGTCCAGTCGCCCGTGGAATGCGTGATGACTTCAATGGGGTTGGCGCCCAGCCGGCTCTCAATTCCCTTGCGCAGCAACAGACCCATGGGAATGAGACAGGCAAGAAACACAGCGGGCTTCGAGAATTTGACGAATCGCTCGGCTGACATGCCGTCTGTCGCCGCCGCTCAGTAATACTTCCGCAGGTCCATGCCGTTGTACAGGCTGGCCACCTGATCGTATCCGTTGAACATCAGGGTCTTGCGCTTGAGGAATTCGCCCAGGCGGCGCTCTGTGGCCTGGCTCCAGCGCGGATGGTCCACGGTGGGATTCACGTTCGAGTAGAAGCCGTACTCGTTAGGCGCGGCCGTGTTCCACGCCGTGGGCGGCTGCTTTTCCATGAATCGGATGTGCACGATGGATTTGCAGCTCTTGAAGCCGTATTTCCAGGGCACCACGGTGCGGATCGGCGCGCCGTCCTGCTTCGGCAATTCCTCGCCGTACAGGCCGAAGCACAGCAGGGCAAGGGGGTGCATGGCCTCGTCGAGGCGCAGGCCTTCCGTGTACGGCCAGTTCAGCACGTCTTCGCGGACGCCCGGCATCGTGCTGCGGTCGAGCGCGGTCTCGAACATCACGTACTTCGCCTTCGAGGTCGGCTGCACCTGATTGATGAGCACGGAGAGCGAGTAGCCATTCCACGGCACGACGATGGACCAGCCCTCGACGCAGCGATGGCGGTAGATGCGCTCTTCGAGGGGCGCGAGCTTGAGCAGGTCGTCAATGTCGAATGTCTTCGGCTTCAGCACCTCGCCGTCCACCACCACCTTCCAGGGCCGGGTGCGCAGCGCCTGGGCGTACTTTGCGGGACTGTATTTGTCCGTGCCGAACTCGTAGAAGTTGTTGTAGTGGGTGATGTCTTCGAGCGAGGTTTCCTTTTCCGTGGTGCTGAACGGACTTTTTACCGTCACGTTCAGCCTCGCGCCGTCGGCATAGGCGAGGCCCGGCGCGAGCAGATCGCCGGCCGCACGTCCGGCCAGCGCCACCGCTCCGGCAGCCGCCGCTCCAGCCAGGAATCTCCGGCGGTTCAGGTAGACGGTCCGCGGAGTGATCTCGGAAGATGGAATGTCGTTCGGCTTCTTGATGAGCATGGATGCCTGCTTGCGGCAATCTCCCTTCGCCGTGTGCCTTTTCTATTGTCTATTAGATGCGGGCGGACTCAAAGGGTGAACGCTCCTCCCGGCTGACTGGACCCGCTTATGGGAAAGCCAGAGTCCCGCGGAAAGCGCGAAGGCGCCAAGCAGAGTATCACCAAGGCCCTTCCACGTCAGAACGGGGTAGAATGCGCGCCATGAACAGAAAACGGCTCATCCTTCCATCTGCCGCGCTGCTGCTGATTGCTGTGGCGACCGCGCGCGGCCAAACGCGCCTGGCCGACGGTGTCCAGCAATTTGCCGCGCTCGGTGATTTCAAGCTGGCCAGCGGCGAGGTGATGCGCGACTGCCGGATCGGGTACCGGACGCTCGGGACGCTGAATGCGGAGAAATCCAATGCGATTCTGTGGCCCACCTGGTTGGGCGGCCAATCCCACGATTTGCTCTCATACGTCGGGCCGGGAAGGGTCGTGGAAAGCACTCAGCTCCGGGCAGTGGACAGCGACGAATACTACGTCATTTTGGTGGACGCAATCGGCAACGGCATTTCGACTTCACCCTCGAACAGCAAAGCCCAGCCGCTCCTGAAATTCCCGCGAATTACCATCCGCGACATGGTGGAGGCCGAACACCGCCTTGCCACAGAAGTTCTGGGGATCACGCACCTGCACGCGGTGATGGGCGTTTCCATGGGCGGAATGCAAACATTTGAGTGGGCCGTGCGGTACCCGGATTTTATGGATCTGGCCATCTCCATCGTAGGCTCGCCGCAATCCACGTTCGAGGACAAGCTGCTCTGGACCAGCTCCATCCGCGCGATTGAACTTGACCCGGCGTGGCATGACGGCGCTCCAACCGGCCCGCTCGACCCGGGTCTCGTTCTCGCTAACCTGATCGAAGAAATGAACAGTACGTCTCCCGACTATCAAATCGCGCATACGAAGCCGGGCGAATTTAACGTTTTTCTGGCCGAAATGAGCAAGGACGCGAAGGAAGACGGCGGCGCGGCGGCCGATCGCATTCGCCAGAGGCAGGCCATCATCGATCTGGACATTCCCTCCGAATTCGGCGTAACTCTGCCGCTGGCCGCAAAGCAGGTGCACGCCAGGATGCTCGTCTTCGTTTCTCCGCAAGACCACATGGTCAATCCTCATCCGGCCCAGGAATTCGCCGCCGCCATCGGCGCTCCCGTGATTACCATGGATACGCCTTGCGGCCACCTGAGCTTCGGCTTCCAGTGCGTCCCGATCGGGCCGGTGGTCGCGCGATTCCTCGCCGATCCCGGTTCGGTGCACAGCCAGACTCTGCACGACACCTCCGCGCACTGAAATGGAGGAAGAGCTGATATCAGGCTCGCAGGGCGGGGAGTTTACGATTGACCCTCTCACGCGCGGGGTGTGATAAAATTCATATCCTCCGCGGTGGGGCTGTGGCGCAGTTGGGAGCGCGCCTCGATGGCATCGAGGAGGTCGTGGGTTCGAATCCCATCAGCTCCACCAATTTCATTTTTCTTGCCGTTCCGTAGTTTTGCTGGACGCTTTCGTTTCGGAGGGTCCTACGTCGTCGCGCACAATATTTCTGAGCAGGCTCATCGGGCTCTACTGCATTCTCATCTCGCTCGCGAAGCTCTCGCATAAGCAAGCGACTGTGGAGATGGCAAGAGCGCTCGTTCACAGCGCCCCGATGCTGTTCGTCGTCAGTTTGCTGGCGGTAGTCGCGGGGCTGGCCATTATTCTCAGCCACAATATCTGGTCGGGGGGCGCGCTGCCGGTGATCGTCACTCTGATCGGCTGGATGGCGCTGGTCAAAGGCACCATCTTTTTGTTTCTCTCGCCGGAGGCGGCGTATGAGTTCTTTCTCGGCGTATATCGCTACGAAGAGCTTTTTTACTTGTATGCCGCGATGCCGTTGCTGCTCGGAATCTACTTGACCTACGAGGGATTCAAGCCAGCGCCGCGCTAAGCAACGGTGTGTCTTCAAACGACTTCGACGCGGGCAGAGTGGCCAGAGGCGTCTCGAAGCTTCGCATCACAGGTGAGCAGCGTGGCTCCGAGGGATTCGGCCAGCGCGACATAGGCTGCATCGTAGGCAACCAGATTGTCGCGGAGATCCCAAATGCGCCAGAGAATCGGCTCGTGCGAGTGCCGGACGATGGGAAGGTCCAGATAGTCCTGGAGCCCCTCCGTAGCTCTCGAAAGTGAAAGAGTTCCCGCGGTCACAGCGCGGCGCAATGCCTGGGTCACCTCGAGATCCAGCAAATGCGGAGCATGCAGCTCCTGGGGCCGGGAAAAAATGCGCTCTGCAACCCTGTCCCCAGCGGCTGAGTGAAGCAGCCACTCCACCGCTGCCGACGCGTCTACGACGATCAACGCGAGTCTCGCTCTGCGCGGATCATTTCCGCAGCAGAGACGGGGAGGTTGATGGGCTCTCTGCGGCGCAACCGTTCGCGCATTTGCTCGAGCGTGGGACGCTCCGCAATCTGACGGAGTTCGGCCAGCAGGTAATCGGAAAGCGACATGCCGGCAAGGGCGGCGCGCGATTTGAAAGTGCGGTGGATGGGGTCGGGGACGTTTCGAATTTGGATCATCCTGGACATGTGCACAGCATACTCGCATGTGCAGCACATGTCAACGTTATTCTACACCCCGGATACCCACCTGTTTCCCCTACAATAGCCGGACCATGGCCAAACTGACCTTCCTGGGCGCGGCCGGAACCGTAACCGGATCGAAGTACCTGGTGGAGGCGGGTGGAAAACGGCTGCTGGTGGATTGCGGGCTCTTTCAGGGCGAAAAGGAGCTGCGCGAGCGGAACTGGGCCCCGCTGCCGATTGAGCCACGGACGATGGACTGGGTGGTCCTGACCCACGCGCACATCGATCACACCGGCTACCTGCCACGGCTGGTGCGCGACGGTTTTCGCGGGCCAATTTACGCCAATCAGGCGACCTGCGAGCTCACCCGGATCCTGCTGGCCGATTCCGCGCATATCCAGGAAGAAGATGCGCAACACGCGAGCCGCAAGGGCTACAGCCGGCACACGCCGCCGCTCCCGCTCTACACCGTGGAAGAGGCCCAGCAGGCGCTCGCGCGGCTACACGAGATCCCGCGCAGCGACCCTTTCCGGATCAGTCCCGAATTCTCCGTCCGCGGGTACGATGCCGGCCACATCCTGGGCTCCTCCAGCCTGGAACTGACCATCACGGAAAACGGCGGCACGGTAACCGTGGTGTTTTCCGGCGACGTGGGCCGCTACGACCAGCCCATCCTGAACAACCCGCGCACGCCGCCGCGAGCCGACGTTCTGCTCTGCGAATCCACGTACGGCGACCGGGATCACCCCGGGGGTTCCGTACTTGACGAGCTCGCGACCGTGATCAGCCGCGTCGCGGGGCGCGGGGGCAGCGTGGTGATTCCCGGATTTGCCGTGGGCCGCATCCAGACGCTGCTGTATCTAATCCGCCAGCTCGAACTCGCCGGGCGCATCCCGCGCCTGCCCACCTACGTGGACAGTCCCATGGCCATCACCGCGACCCAGCTCTACCTGGCGCATCGCGAGGACCACAGCGCGGAGTTCGCGCGCATGGAGCGGCAGAACGGTGATCCACTGGATACGCGCGAGGTCCACATGACGCGCTCCGTCGAGGAATCGAAGCGCATCAACGCCGTGCCCTCGTGCCTGATTCTCTCCGCCAGCGGCATGGCCACCGGCGGGCGCGTGCTCCATCACCTGGAGCAGCGCCTCCCCGACCCGCGCAACGCCGTACTCCTCGCGGGGTTTCAGGCCGCCGGGACGCGCGGCCGCGCCCTGGCCGAAGGCGCCCGGACGGTGCACATGTTCGGAACGGATGTGCCGGTGCGCGCGGAGATCCTGGAAATGCATCAGCTCTCCGCGCACGCGGGCCAAAGCGAATTGATGCGCTGGCTCGATGGATTCCAGGCGCCACCGCAGCGCACCTACCTAGTGCACGGCGAACCGCCAGCGCTTTCCGCGCTCCAGACCCTCATTCGAGAGAAGAAGCAGTGGAAGGTAGATATTGCGCAGTACGCTCAGACCGTCGAGCTTGTGTAGCCCGTTCGACCGATGGCGGCGAGGGCCGCCGCCGGACGTCAAAACAAAAATTTTAGGAAACCTTCTCCCGGCCTCCCGCGTCCAAAGAGCCAAAGACCACTCGCGGGGTAGGAAGCAACCACCAAAGGGCAACCGACCGTCAGCTTCCTACCCCACTTCAGTTTCCAGACCACCGTTCCCGAGGATTGCTGCGCGCGGGCGCAGGGGCGGGGGCGTGCCGGACGGATGCGTGAGTGCCTGCTCCCGAGCTGATGCGCGCTGGCACGGGCCCTGCGGTGTGGCGGGCGTCTTGGGCCGGCGCGGGACCAGCCTACGGCAGGCAGGCGCCGGCGCTACGCTTTGGCCACGAGCGGCTGGCTGGCGGGAACTTCTTCGAGCGAAAGGGAAAAAACGAACATCGGCGTCGGCGCTACCCGGCCCCAACGGGCTACATCCCAGTGCGCGCGGATGCAGCGGACCTTCGGATGCATGGTCAGATCGAGCATCAAGCGCGTCCGGCCGCGGTAAAACTGCTGCGGCAGCATCAGGAAGGGCTTCGCGCCCCAGGTCTCGCCGTCCTCGGACACCCGGATGGAAACGTCCAGTGACTCCTGCTCGATCTGGGCGGTGATGTCGAGCGTGCACAGGAAGGTTCGTGTGGGGCTCGCGGAAATGTCGAAGCGCTCCCCGTCTCCGTTCGCGGTGACCTTCGTATTCAGCGGGACCAGCGCCAGTTGGGTTCCCATGGGCAGTTCATCCAATCGTACCGCGCGCGGATTCTAGCATAACTGCGCGGCGCGGCCGGCGGTCAGCGCGCGTTGGCCGCGGCGAGCGACGGGAGCCGCGCCAGACGCTCCGCAGCGGCTTCCAGCGTCTCCCGCCGTTTGCAGAAGGCGAAGCGCACCTGGCGTGCGCCATCCGCCGGATTCCGGTAGAAACTCGAGCCCGGCACCACAGCCACGCCCGCCTTCTCCACCAGGAACCGCGCGCACTCCAAGTCATCGGCAAATTTGAAATTCGAAATGTCCGTCATGATGTAGTACGCCCCCGCGGGGCGATAACAGCGGAAGCCCGAGCGCTTCAGGAATTCGAGAGCGAACTCGCACCGCTCGCGATACGCGGCCGCCAGCCGCTCGTAATACGCCGGGAGCAGGCGCAGGGCCAGGGCGCCGGCGGCCTGGAGCGGTGCGGCAGCCCCCACGGTCAGAAAATCGTGCACCTTGCGGATGGCGCCGGAAAGATCCGGGGCGGCGATGGCCCATCCCACGCGCCAACCGGTCACGCTGTAGGTCTTCGAAAGCCCGTTGATGGTGATGGTGCGGTCCCGCATGCCGTCGAGCGAGGCCAGCGCCACGTGCCGCGCGCCGTCATACAGTATGTGCTCGTAGATCTCGTCGGTAATCGCCAGGGCATTCCAGCGGACGCATAGGTCGCGGATGAATTCGAGTTCCGCGCGCGAGAACACCTTTCCGGTGGGGTTGTTCGGCGTGTTCACGATGATCGCGCGCGTCGCGGGACCAAACGCCGAGGCGAGTTCCCCAGGATCGAATCTCCATCGCGCCGCGCCGGAATCCGCTCCGCCCGGCTCTGCGCGCAGCCGCACGAACCTGGGGCGCGCGCCGCTCAGAATGGCGTCCGGCCCGTAATTCTCGTAGAAGGGCTCGAAGATCACCACCTCGTCGCCCGGATCCACCACGGCCAGCATCGAGGAAATCATGGCCTCCGTCGAGCCGCAGCACACCGTGATTTCCCGCTCGGGGTCCACCGGCACGCCATGACGGGCCGTGAACTGCGCGGCGATGGTCTCGCGGAGGTCGCGGGCGCCCCAGGTGATGGCGTACTGGTTGACGTCCGCGGCGATGGCCTGGCGCGCCGCCTCCTTGATTTCCGCGGGCGCGGGAAAATCCGGGAACCCCTGCGCCATGTTGATTGCGCCGTGCTGCATGGCCAGCCGCGTCATCTCGCGGATCACGGATTCGGTGAACCGACCGGCCTTCTCCGAGACCCGGGGGCGCGCGTGCGTGGCCGCGCGGTTCATTGCTGGACGCGGCTCATTGTTGGACCCGGCCCAGGCGGCGATAGATGGAGGCGTTGCGCGTGACGATCTGCACGTACTCGCGCGTTTCGGTGATGGGAATGGACTCGATGAATTCCGCCATCTCGTCGTACTTCCTCTGCGCCTGCCAGCCGGCGATGCGGTCCTCGCCGGCATCGTAGGCGGCCAGGGCAGGCTCCTCGCTTCCGAACATGGCCACCAGGTTCGCCAGGTACTTCGTGCCCAGGCGCAGATTGTACTCCGGCTGGAACAGCATCGATTTGCGGAAGGGAATTCTTAACTGCCGCGCCAGAATCTTTCCCGTGCCCGGCAGCACTTGCATCAATCCGATGGCCTTGGCGCGCGACACCGAGCGCGGCTGGAACGCCGACTCCTGCCGGATCAGCCCGGCGACGAGCATGGGATCTAGACCCTGCCGCTCCGCCGCGGTGCGTATCTCCCCCGCAAACGGCATTGGAAACGCCGCGGCCCACACCTCCTCGGGCAGCTCTTCCCAGCGGCGCGCCTCGAGCTGCGGAATGGCCTGCCGGATGGTCACGATGGCCGTGGCGTAGCGCCCGGACGAGACGGCGGCCTGCGCCAACGCCACCAGCAGCGCCGGCGCGCCCGTCTCCGCATAGCCCGCGCGCCACTCCAGGTCCGCAGAAGCCTCGAACCCGATCACGCACAGCATGCGGGCGCGCGCGTCGCGCTGGGCGGCCGCGGCAGAGAGAGGCGCAGTGAGGTCGGGCAGCGGCTTCGCCGGCTGCACCAGCGCCAGCAGTGGAATCTCCTCCGCCGCCTGCGCGCCGCCGGCGCCCAGTTCCTGCAGCCGCGCGCGCGCCTGGCTCCCCCAATACGTCTGCGGGAAGCGCCCGGCGAGTTTCAGGAAGAAAGCGCGCGCCCTGGCCGCTTCGCCGGAGCGCTCCGACAATCGTCCCAGCCAATACAGTGCCTCGGGAAGATACGACGACGCGGGAAACTGCCGCACGTGCTCCTCAAACAGGTGGGTCGCGCGCGCATCGCGGTCCAGGTACGCCGTCCAGGCCACGCGCCAATTCGCAGTCTCCGCAACCGAGCCGGCCGCGCTGGCATCCAGCGAGCGCCGGTAGTATTCCACCGCGGTCGCGCGATCCAGCCTCGACCAGAAATAGTTCCCTGCCTCGAAGAGTGCGCTCGCCGCTCCCGTACTGTGCGGCGCCCGCGCCACTGCCGCTTCCGCCGCACGCCGCATCTCGGCGATTTTTTTCTTGCGGTGGTAGACCTCGGCCAGGAAGCTGTAGCGCTCCGCGTCGAGGTCCGGATCCGAAAGCCGCAAAGCCTCGAGCGGCCCCGGCCCGCCCCGCGGCTGCACCGCGCTGGCCGCGGCGCGCAGCCGGGCGCGCTCCCGGTCGGTGCCGGTCAAAATCGTCGCAATTGCCGTGTATTCCGCGCGGGCCTGCCGCCACTGCCGCGCGTCGTAGAACGCGACGCCACGCGACAAGCGCATCGCGGGCGTGATCTCAGGAAACTCCGCGCGCAACTCCCCGCGCAGCGCCTGCAGGCGCTCCCCGGCGCGCTTCGCTTCCGCGGAGAGCGGGAAGCGGTAGTAGAGGGCAACGTAGTCGGCGGCGGCCAGAGCGGGCGCACGGTCCATCTCGCTCGCGCGCGCGCGCAAAAGCAACAGGCCGGGATGTTCCGCCGTTTTTGCGTAGCCTTCCAGCGCAAAGCGCGCCCGCGGCGCGTCTCCCGCCTCGAGAGCGATGCTTCCCAGCGCCTCGAGAGCCTGCGGCATGATTCCGCTCGATGGGAATTCGCGCGTCAGCCGCTCCAGAAGTTCCAGGGCCGCTCCGCCGCGCCGCTGTCCCTGGGCGTTCTGCGCTTCCCAGTACAGGACGTAGTCCGGCAGCAGCGCGCCCTGCTCCGCGCGGCCAAACCACTCGGCGGCATCCGACGAGCGCCCGTGCGTGTAATCGCGATACCCGAGCGCGAGCGCGGCCGCAGGCCCGGCGGGATCGCTCTGGTGCTCCCGCGCAAAGTCCGCCAGCCGGGCATAGTTCGCCGGCGAATCCTTTTCGCGCAGCGCGCGGCTCAGCGAAGCCAGCTCCGCTTGATTGCCCTGCGGCGCAGCGGCCACCTGAGGGGCAGCCGACACCGGCGCGAGACCCAGCAGCAGAAGCAGAGAGAAAACACCGCGGAGACCGCCCCGATAACAGGATGAGCGGCCAGGAGTTGAAAAATAAATCGGGCAGTCTTTCACCGGCGTGAGGCCAGCCGCATTAGCGGCGCGCGGCAGCGGAGGGGTAGGGATATTCCCCCAGGATCTCCGGCTTCCCTTCCGCAAGAACTTCCACCATCCAATGATAGAAGTAGTCCACTGGATGATCGAGGATCGGTCCGAACCGCCGCACATACTCTTTCCTTGCCTTCTCGATGTCGCTCCGCAAACGCACGCAGATGTCCCGGTTCTGCCGGGCGAGCTGGACGTCCTTCGGACGCAGCAGGTAGATGTCCTGCATGGAAACCTTTGCGTGGCGGTTGGCGCGCCGGTGAAGTTCCTGCTGTTCCTGCGGCAGGTCTTCCACGCGAAACACGGGAGCCGGCGGCGCTTGCACGGCCACCACGCGTTCCGCGACAGCCTCGTCCGCCGCAACCACGCCCGCAGGCACAAAATCATGTGGCGGCGCCGGCTCGGTTTCTACGGGAACCAAAGGTCCACCCCTGTGTTCCACAACGGGTTCGGGCGCAGGCTCCGGCTGTTCCTCGATTACAGGCGCCGGAGCAGCCGCCTCGACGCGCGGCTCGACGGGTGGAGCGGGCGGCGGCGCCACGGGTACAGCAATCGGAGGTGGTACGACGGGCGGAGCGACGGCTGGTTCCGGCGCAACATGCGCCTGAGGTCCCACGCGAAGCGGCGCTACAGGCACCGGCGCGGCAACCGGCGGAGCAGCCGCCTCCGCGGCCGGAGCCTCCGCCGACGCCAGGCTGGCCACGTAGGCCTCGGACGCTCCCATGCGTCCCGGCTGCAAAGAAGCTGTCAGCAGCCGCGTGAGCACTTCCAGCATCGAGGTCAGCGAGGCAGAGGCCGTCTGCGCCCGCAACATCGAAGGCAGCATATTGGCGTTCCGCGTGCTGCCGCAGGCCGCCACGAAATCCTCGATTGCCTGGCTCAGCTCTTTCGCGGTGTGCTGGACGAGCGCAAGGTTATCCCGCATGGCCCGAGATACGGCCTGTTCGAGCGGGGTGGATTCTTTTCCGCGTGGGGACTGGTCCATCGGGAAATCCGCAGCCCCGATTATTGGAACCCCTTCGCCCGATTGTCAACTAGGGAGGAGTGGCAGGTTTCTGCGAAGGCATGGAAGGCGGTAGGATCGCTGCCTGCGGGGCGGGGTCCCGCTGCCCCCTACTGGTCCATCGGGATCCCGACCCGGGAGAGCATCGCATGGGTGGTCTTCCAGTAAAAGATCATCGCCCCGATGGCTGTTCCGGCCGTGTTTGTGATGAGGTCCGTCATGCCCGAGCTTCGAAAGGGAATGTAAGCCTGGAGGACCTCGATCGTAAGGCTGACCGCGAATCCAGAGAGGATGGTAATGAGCCGCGCGCGTTTCAGGTGCCGCACGGACGAGAAATAGGCGCAGAAAACGAAACCAAAAGGGATAAAGCCGCCAATGTTGACGAGGAGATCCTCAACATAGCTCCAAGTCGGCTTGTATTCCTTCCACGGGACTTCCAGAAACGGCTGGCGCAGGATCAAGTAGTGGTCTGGAATGTTTAGGTCGGGCGCGGATCCTGCCCGGTTGTGAATCACTCTCCCCGCTCTTTCGTCAAACAAGTAGAGTGCAACCGGGCTTCCGTTCCCGGAAATCTCAGGCCGCCCGCTCTTCGTCCAGGATTTGTAATGTTCCAGAACTTCCGCGGCGGTAAGCTCTCGATCGAAAATCGCCAGCCCGAGGAATTCGCCGGACCAACTGTCGTCGGCCACCGGAGAGTTGGCAATCACTAGCCGACCCGTGAAGTCCCTGCTGGAAAGCCCGAAGCGCGAAGACCTCTCAGCCAGTACCCCATCAAGATAGATTGCCGCACCTGGCGGGTTTGCCGTAATCGTGATGAAGGACGGCCGGCCCGGATGGAAGGCGTCCAGAATACCGGCGTGGATCTTGCCCACGTGGCCTCCCCGTTCCTGAAACTGACGTTCGAACACGAGGCCACCGTTGTATGGGAAGAGGGAAAATGACACAAGATTCTCCGGACTGTAAAAGCCAAGCAGGGTACCTGCTTGATTCATCCGGCTCGATTCCGCCCACACCTCCAGGCTGCATGCTGCCCCGCCTGCTGAAGCGGGCGGCTGGAAGGCACTCGAGCTTAAGATCGTGCCGTGCTCGCCAAATTCCAAGCCGTTGCCATTTTCGAGCCAGGCCACGTCGTTCTTCGGATGCGCAGTGAAGGGCCACAACCCCGCCCACAGAATGCCGCACAGAACGCCCACACAGGCGGCCGCCAGCAATCGATGCCATGCGATTTTACTGATCATCATGTCACGCGTTACTTCTCCCCCTGCAACTTCCTGTACCGTCTCCCTCCCCTGCTCGTCACTCCTCACCGAATCTCTCACGACATCCTAACATTTGGGCGGACGGGCCTCCGGCTCCCCTGCCGGCAGCACAGGTGCCGGAACCCTCGCGGATTCCCCGGCGACCGCGGCCGGGCAACATTTGACCAAACGGAGGCGCATTGCTAGGCTAGTTGTGAGGTCAACCTCTGGGGGCGACACGGTTTCGACGGAAGCTGTCGCGGCCAGAAGGCATGCCGGGCGCCACCTGCCCGCAATCGGGTGGAAAAACACAGACGCCAACAACAACTTGGCTCTTGCTGCCTAACCAAAAGTTAGCGTAGCA
>DATEQM010000267.1:0-2817 GCA_035272605.1 Candidatus Acidiferrales bacterium
CTCTCACTGATGTTTCCTCTTCTTTTTAAGCTATTTGATGCTTCTCAAGTGCCCCCAGCCGTAAAGCAGAGGGGGCCGCAAGTTGTCTGAACTTGCAGCCCCCTTCAACGAATCTAAAGGTCTTACAAGAGCAACAAACGCGAAAACAGTATAGCACCGCTGGCGCCCCGTGCCTAGGAGATTTTCGCCGGGTTGCCTTTCCGCACCCATCGTAGAACCCCGACAATTTGTTCGATATTACGGCTGGCGGGAGGCATTCGCCGCGCCTCAGCCCGTCAAAGACACGAGGCGCCGGCCCCGCGATCCGCCTTTCGACGCCCTGTACGGCCTGCCGCGAGTTGACTCTGCTCCTCCCTTCGGGCCCTAAGGCGCGGCAGGACCGAGCGAGGCAACCGGGAAGCGCAGCAGAAACGTGGCGCCGTCGGCCAGCGGCGTTGCGCTCTCCGGCAGAATCAGCAGGCCGCGGCCAAAGCAGTACTTCAAGCGCGCCACGTGCGCAGGGCGCCAATCGCCCCCATCCCCGGTCTGGAATTCCACCGGCTTGTCCGACGCGCGCAGCAGCAGCGCCCTCAGCCGCTGCGCGTCGACCTTTTCCCGCTGGTGGAACAACACCACGGTAACCGCCGGGTCACGGCTCGTATGCGCCTCCATCACCCTGCAGGCCACCACTCTGGGATTCTGGTCCGCAGGGCGGTGCTGTAGCGCCTGTGGCGCCCCCGCGGCCGGAATCAAGGTGAGCAGAGCGATCGCTATAGGCCCGACATGCCGATGGAAAGTGCGCATGGAGGATCCTCCTGGCGGCCGACCATATTACGACCGGGGAGCCCTCGAGGGGACCACTTTCTTCAAGCGACGCGCCGCGAAGGGAAGCGCTCGCGCAAGGCCCGCACGAACGCCGCGTCCGCACGCAGCGAAAGCATCTCCAGTGGCGAGTATCCACGCGACCAAGCCAGAGTGAACATCAGCACGAGCGCCGCGCCCGTAATCGCGAAATTCGGCCACGCGTTCAGCGCCCACTGTCCTTGCCAGGTCCATTGCCACGCCCGTGAGAACGGCAAAAGATACGGAATCGGCCACTGGTCCCCGTCCGGCCCGCGCGCGCCCGCCACGTCGCACAGCAGGTGCAGATGAAACGCCACGAAGGCCAGTGCCGCCGTCTTCCACCGCCGCGTGGCCAGCAGGAAACTCACCCCCGTCACCACCAGGCCGAAGCCCAGATTGTGCCCCAGCACATGGGGATACTCGCTGAACCAATCGACCGGATGCGCCGAATGCCGCGTCAGGATTTCCGGGATCGCGCCCAGGCCGTCCAGGTCCGGCGCAACCCCGGCCAGCGTCACAATCGCCCGCTCCGTGCGGCTGAGCGCCGCGCTATTCGCCACACCCCAACTGACGAGGAAATGGGTGACGGGGTTCAAAGCTCAGGACCCATCGGATGCAACACCGAACATCTTTAGGATTTCGGTGAGCGCGACGGCGCGAGAATCATCGGCAACGGGCGCAGTTCGCGCTTCAAGGGGTCAAGGAAAAAGCCCAGCACCTCGAGCGACACGCTGCCCAGGAGTGCACTGTCTTCTTTTTGGCCGAAGATGACGGGCGAAGTCCCTGCGTGCCCGTTGATGCGGAACGAGACTTCACCCATGCGGCGCTTGATGCTCGGTCCATCCGCCAGGATAATATTCCGCGTGCTGGTGGCCGGGATGCCCAGCCGCCACAGTACCGTAGCTGGGGCTACCGAATAGACCGCGCCCGAGTCCACCAAGAAACGCAGCCGCGCAGTCTTGCGCGGACTCCTAGGGTTGGCGATGTCCGCTTCGATGTAGGTCAGGCCCATAGACGTCTTAATCAGTGTGCGTGTAGCGCAGAGAGTTTGAATTCTGCTCGATGTGCAGTCGCATCGCTCGCAGAATGCTCTTCTTGGTCGTTTCCACCGAACTGCCCAGACCGTAAACGCCCGCGAAATCCTCGCTGTAGGCATAGTACTTTTTGCCTTCGCGCTCGATCGCGATGGGATAGATGTAGAGGGTCATTCGCGTTCCACTCTGGATATCTTACCAGCACCTGCCAGCCACAATCCAAGCCGGAAACACGTCAGCGCGCTACGCGAGGGGGAGATGCCGCTCAGATGGTAATGGCAGGCTTCACGGCAGCGGCTCCAGGTCGGGCTCGAGCCATCCCGAGCGGGCTTCAGGTCTGGCGAGACGCCCCGGGGTGTAATAGTTGTTCAAATTCTTCACCGCCAACAGCTCAGGGTGCAGCTCGGCGAATTCATCGAAGCAGCCGGCGTGCGGAGTCGCCCGGCGCGCGGCAGCCACCAGGCGCATCCAGGCAACCGTGATGGTCTGATGATACTTCTGGCCAATGCCGTTGTAGTCCGCGTAACGCCGGATGGCCTGCTCGATTCTCCGCGTGGCCTCCGCCTCGTCCATTTGTCCCAGGAAAATCCAAGCCAGCCGGATGTGGTCGGCGTGATGGAAGTGCGCCGTGGGCAGCCGGCAGCTTTCAAACTCTTCGACGAACGATTCGTCGCTTAGGTGGGCCGTGCCCCTGGGCAGGACGTCCATCATCTTCTCCCCTCGGCCAGAAAAAGCCCGCCACGCGTTCCCCGGGTCACCGGCCAACTGCGAACGGCGCTCAATTCTGCCAAAAAGCGAAAGGGCCGGCACCCATTGGGGCACCGGCCCTTTGTCTTAATTAATCCTGGCAGCGACCTACGTTCCCACACAGTTACCCGTGCAGTATCATCGGCCCTGCGGGGCTTAACTTCCGTGTTCGGGATGGGAACGGGTGTGACCCCCGCGGCATGGCCACCAGGAA
>DATEQM010000268.1:0-4078 GCA_035272605.1 Candidatus Acidiferrales bacterium
AGGGGATATCCCGGCGGGCGCGCGTCGGTCGGCACCAGGCGGCCATCGCGCAGAAGGCCATAGGTATGCAGGTCGAGCAGATTTCGCGCCAGCTCGAGATAAGCCGCGGTGTCGCCCCCGGTAGTGGGGAAAAATCGCACGAAGCCCAGCCGGAGCGCAAAGCCCGTCAAGGCAGCCGCGACCACGGGCCGGCGCATCTTAATATGGAGTCTCATTGACAGGGTCGGAACCCCAAGTTAGCTTGGACTCTCCTCATGTCGGACGGCAAGCCTGTCTTTCACGATGAACGCAAGCAGCGGTGGAGCGTCACGCGGCGCACACTGGAAGTCGGTGGAGCTGTGTTCGCTGTGCTCCTGGTGGTGCTCGCCTTCGGCGCCTTCGGTCACCTGAACATCCAGAACCCTTTGTGGCCGGCTTACAAGCCAAACGTCCACCCGCTCAAGGCAAAGGCGAAACCCGCCAAAGTGGTGGTGAGCCGCCCGGGCCGCAAGCGCCGCGTGGCCGCGCTCGGCAAGGTTCCGGAGAATTACGATCCCATTCAAGCCGCATTCTACGTGAGTTGGGATTCCACCAGTTTTGCTTCCCTGCGGCAGAATTATCGCCACCTGGACCTGCTGATCCCCGAGCAAATGCACGCCATTTTTGCGGACGGCCGGATTATCTCCGAAACAGATCCTAAGCTCGAAGCGTGGGAGCGCCGCATCGGCGTGGAAATTCCCACCATGCCGCTGGTGAACGACACCGACGGGACCACGTTCCGGCCGGAGGAGCTGGCCAAGGCGCTGGAGAATCCACGGACACGCCGGAGGATGATCAGCGAGCTGCTGGGCTTTGCCGCAGGGCATCATTCCGCGGGGATTGTAGTGGATTTCGAGCTTCTCCCTGAGCACGCCCTGCCGGGTTTTCGCGAATTCCTGGCGGAACTGGGCGCCGTGCTGCATCGCGCGAACCTGAAGGTGATGGTGGCGCTGCCCGCCATCGACTTCGGAATGGACTACAAGGCCATCGCGCCGACCGTGGACGCCATCATCCTGATGAACTACGACGAACACTGGTCCACGGCGCCCCCCGGGCCAATCGCTTCGCAGGAGTGGTACACCCGGAACATGGATCAGGCGCTCAAAGAGGTCCCGCCCCAAAAACTGATCGTTGCCGTGGGAAGCTATGCCTACGACTGGCCCGCCGCAACGAAGAAAGCGCCACATCCCACCGCAGAGCCGCTGAGCTTTCAGGATGCCGTGGTGCGCGCGCAGGAGTCGGAGTCGGATATTGAGTTCGATCCCGACCATCTGAACGCGCATTTCTCTTACTCCGACGACGACGACCACACCCATCAGGTTTGGATGGTGGACGGTGTGGCGGCATTCAACCAGATTCGCGCCGCGGAACACCGGAGCGCCCAGGGGATCGCGCTGTGGCGTCTGGGGTCGGAAGATCCTTCCCTGTGGTCGGTGTTTGAAGCCACGACCTCGACGGAAGAGATTCGCGCCCGGCTCGATACCATCCCCCCGGGCTACGACCTGGTGCTGGAGGGTGAAGGCGATATTTGGCGGATTCTTTCCACCCCGACTCCGGGCGCCCGCACGCTGGAATACGACGCAGCGAACGACCTGATCACGGGGGAAACGTATACGAAGTTTCCCGAGACCTACCGGGTGCAGCAGATGGGAGCGTTGCCCCACAAAGTGGCTCTCACGTTTGACGACGGCCCAGAACCGAACTACACGCCGCAGATACTGGACATCCTGAAAGAGAAGAATGCGCCGGCCACTTTTTTCGTCATCGGGCGCAACGCCAAGGACAATCCGGGCCTTCTCCGCCGAATTTACGCGGAAGGCCACGAAATCGGCAACCATACATTCAACCATCCGAACTTCAACGCGGCGGACCGTTCGGAGACGTTTATTCGCACGGAACTGAACCTGACGGAGCTGGTGCTGGAGTCTGCCGTCGGCGTCAAGAGCATCCTTTTCCGCCCGCCGTATGGAATTGACCACCAGCCCGATTCGGCCGACGAGGTGGCCCTGCTTCCCATCCCGCAAAAATTCGGATACCTGCTGGTGGGCGCGCGCATCGACCCGCACGACTGGGGCTCGGAGGGAGGAGTGCCACCGCCGCCCCCTGAGGAGATCGTGAAGCAGGTGCTGGCGCAGGCGCGGACGGGCAAAGGCAGCATCATCATGCTCCACGACGGCGGCGGGAACCGCTCCGCAACGGTGGCGGCGCTCCCGCGGGTGATTGACGGTCTGCGCGCACTGGGCCTGCAGATCGTGCCGGTTTCGGAGTTGGTGGGCCAGACGCGCGCCCAGGTAATGCCGCCCCTGGTGGGGAACGAGCGGCTGATGGCCCGCCTGGATGCTCTTGTTTTCGATCTCTCCAACATTGCGGGCATGGGGATTGCGCTGATTTTTATCGTGGGGATCATTCTGGTGAGCGGCCGGGCCGTGATCGTCGGCCTGCTGGCGTTGGCGGAAAAGCTGCGCCCGCGCGAGCCGGAGCATCCGGACTACCAACCGCTGGTGAGCGTGGCGATTCCGGCGCACAACGAGGAAGCGGCCATCGAAGAAACCGTGCGCGCCGTGCTGGCCTCGGATTATGCCGGCCTCGAGGTTGTGGTGGTGGACGATGGCTCGACGGACCGCACCGCTGAAATCCTGGACCGCTGTTTTTCCGCGGACCCGCGCGTGCGGATTCACCATCAAGTGAACCGCGGAAAGCCCGCGGCGCTGAATCAGGCCTTGGAGATGGCGGCGGGGGAAATCCTGGTGACCATTGACGCCGACACCATAGTGCACGGCGCGGCGATCGGCCGGCTGGTGCGCCATTTTGCCGACTCCAGCACCGCCGCCGTGGCCGGCAACGTGAAAGTGGGAAACCGCACCACCTGGATCACGCGCTGGCAAGCGCTGGAATACATCACCAGCCAGAACATGGAGAAGCGCGCCTTCGATTTGCTGAATTGCATCACCGTGGTTCCCGGCGCACTGGGCGCCTGGCGCGCCGAAGCCCTCCGCGCCCTCGGTGGATTTGCGGCCGACACGCTGGCGGAAGACACCGACCTGACGATCTCTCTCCGCCGGCGCGGATGGCGGATTTCCTACGACGAGGAGGCGGAGGCCTACACGGAAGCGCCGGAGACGCCGCGGATGCTGATCCGGCAGCGTTTTCGCTGGACCTACGGCACGCTGCAATCCGTGTGGAAGCATCGCGACACGCTGTTCCGGCGGCGCTACGGCTCGCTGGGGTTCATCGCCCTGCCCAACGTCTTTCTGTTTCAAATCCTGCTGCCGCTGGTGTCCCCGGTGATCGACCTGATGTTCCTGAGCACGATTTTGATCTGGGCTTTGGCGCAACTGCCCATCTCGCGGTTCGGGCAGATCTGGACGGGGGACGATGTGGCGCGCTCGATGGTCTTTTTTGTCATGTTCATGCTGATCGACTTCGCGACCTGCGTGGTGGCGTTCGCCCTGGAAAAGGACGAGGACTGGTCGCTGCTCCTGCCGCTCCTCATCCAGCGGTTCTATTACCGGCAGCTCATGTACGTGGTGATTTTCCGCGCGGTGGTGCAGGCGTGGAAGGGCGGCGCGGTGGGGTGGCGCGGCGTCCAGCCGCAACCCCGGCCCGCGCACGGCGGGGCCTGACGCGGGCGGTTTTTCGAAGCGTGAATGCCGCGCGAGCTGCGTTGTGACGCCGAGCCCCAGCGGCCTCGCCTCTCCTTTTCGATTCGCGAAACGGATTTCGGCCGTGTTGCGTCTGGACGAGGGGGGATCAACATGAATGGCTCGAGGATTTGCGCTGCTTTGTTGGGTTGCATGTCGCTGGCGATGATGACGCCGAGGAACGATCTGCACGGCGTCCGCACGGGCTCGAATGCTGCGGCGAGCCCATCTTCCGGGGCCCAGCAGGCGCAGATGGAGATGCAGCATCACCACTCCTGCCTGGAAGAGGAACGCGCCTCGATCGAGCGCGGCGAAGGATTCGGCATGGCCATGCCCGCGGACCACGCGGGGTATCCCGGCCCGCGGCACGTACTCGATCTGGCCGCGGACCTGCATCTGACGGCCGAGCAGCGCGGCGC
>DATEQM010000269.1:0-15840 GCA_035272605.1 Candidatus Acidiferrales bacterium
CGTCTCACGTTTTATCTCCGCACCGTGCAAGCTCCGGACTCACTGGCCGGGGCCCTGCGCGCGGAAGTACATCGCCAGGCTCCCAACGTGCCGGTGTTCGACTTGATGAGCCTGGACGCACAGATCCAGGAATCGCTCTACACCGAACACATGCTTGCAGGGCTCTCATCCTGTTTTGGGCTGCTGGCTGCGCTGCTCTCGGCAGTGGGGATTTTCGGGCTGATGGCCTACACGGTGGCACAGCGGACGCGCGAGATCGGGATCCGCATGGCGCTGGGCGCGCGGCGATGGGACGTCTCGTGGATGATCCTGCGTGAGGTAGGCAAGATGGCGGCGATTGGCGTGGCGCTCGGCCTTCCTGCGGCCATGGCACTGGGACATTTCGCGCAGTCGATGCTGTACGGTGTGCAGGCCACCGACCTGCCGATGATGATCGCGGCCGTCGCCCTGGTTTCTGCCATCGCGCTGCTCGCCGGATATTTTCCAGCGCGGCGCGCGGCGCGGGTAAATCCGCTGATGGCCTTGCACGAAGAGTGATCGGTGACGTGTGGCTGGCCACGGCGGAGATTCATGGGAGGCGCTCAATGGAAACACTCTGGCAGGACCTGAAATTCGCTGCGCGGATGCTGGTGAAAAACGCGGGGCTGACGATTACCGCGGTGGTGACGCTGGCGCTGGGCATCGGCGCGAACACCGCGATCTTCAGCGTGCTCGACGCGGTGCTCTTCCGCCCGCTGCCCTACCCGCACCCGGAGCGCCTGGTAAAAGTCTGGGGACGATTTACCGGCGTCGGGCTGCCGAAGGATCAGATGTGGTTTTCCGCGCCGGAACTCGGCGACCTGAAGAACCTGAACCAGAGTTTTTCGGACTTCGGCGCCGTCACCTCCGCCGCCTACAACATGGGCGTGCGGGGCACGCCGGAACAGCTCTCCGGAGCCACAGCCTCTCCCGGCCTGTTTCGCGCGCTGGGCGTGAACGCGCAGATCGGCAGAACGTTCACGGATGAGGAAGCGCAGCCCGGCCACGACGGCGTGGTGATGCTCAGCTACGGGTTGTGGCAACGCGGGTTCGGAGGCGACCCGGGTGTGGTGGGCCGCACGCTCACCATCAACAGCCAGCCCATGGTGGTAGTCGGCGTGCTGCCGCAGGGATTCGAATACCCGGGGCTGTCGGGGATTGAAATCTGGCAGCCGCTGGCCTTCCGGCCCGCGGACCTGGACCCGAACAATCGCGGAAATCACGGATATGAAGTGGTGGCGCGGCTGAAGCCCGGCGTTTCCCTGGCGCAGGCGCGGTCGCAGATGGACGCGGTGGCCAGAACGATCATCGAGCAGAACAAACAGTATCCCTACGCGAAATTCAATTACGGATTCTTCGTGAATCCCCTGCTGGGGGAAGTGGTCGGGGACGAAATGACCAGTTCTCTGTGGATCCTGATGGGCGCCGCTGGCTTCGTCCTGCTGATCGCCTGCGCAAACGTCGCCAGCCTGCTGCTGGGGCGGGCGTCCGCGCGCGACCAGGAAACCTCGATCCGCATGACCATGGGCGCGGGGCGGGGCCGGCTGATCCGGCAATACCTGACGGAAAGTGTATTGCTCGCGCTGCTGGGTGGAGCGGCGGGGATCGCAGTGGTGCCGCTGGCGCTGCACGCCCTGCTGCGCATCAGCACGGACACGCTGCCCCGCCCGGTGACCTCCAGCATTGACGTGGGCATGCTGCTGTTCACCATGAGCGTGGCGCTGGGAACAGGAATCGTGTTCGGGCTGGTGCCGGCGTTTCGCGCCGTGCGCGGGGTGGGCTACGCCAATCTGAAAGAGGGCGGGCGTGGCAGTTCGCTGGGGCCAAAAGCCAACCGCACGCTGCGACTCCTGGTGGGCGCAGAGGCCGCGGTCTGCCTGATGCTGCTGGCCGGAGGCGGACTGTTGCTGCGCAGCTTTCTGCGCGTGCTGGAGGTGGATCCCGGGTTCCGCCCGGCGGGTGTGCTGACCATGCAGCTCAGCTTGCCGCCACAAAAATACAGCCGGCCGGAGCAATGGCGCGCATTCTTCCGCGACGTGGTGAACCGCGTCCGGGCCATTCCCGGCGTGGACGCGGCCGGCGCGATCGGGGGCCTTCCGCTCAACGGCGCTCCCAACTCGGGGACGATGACCGCGGATTCGCAGGCGGTGCCTCCGGACCAGCGGTCGCCGGAAACCGACTACCGTCCCGCCACCCCCGGATATTTTCCCACCATGGGAATCACGCTGATCGAAGGGCGTTTTTTCGACGATCACGACACAGAAACCTCCGCACCTGTGGCCATCATTGATCAGAGCATGGCGCACCTTTACTGGCCGCGCGAGAGCGCGATCGGGAAGCGGATCAAACTCGGGGGCCTGGCGTCCACCACGCCGTGGCTCACGATTGTCGGCGTGGTGGGGCACGTGCATTACCGCACGCTGGAGGCGAAATCGCGGGTGGAAGCGTACCTGCCGGCCGCGCAGTTGCCGTTCCAGGCCATGGATTTGGTCATCCGGACGTCGCGCGAACCGAAAAGCATGGCTGCAGAGATCGAACGAGAAGTGCATGCGCTCGATCCCGACCAACCCGTGTACCACGTGCGCACCATGGAGGAATGGATGGCAGATTCCGTGGCCCGGCGCCGCCTGGCGCTGATCCTTCTGGCGATTTTTTCCGGACTGGCCCTGGCGCTTGCGGCGGTGGGCATCTATGGCACCACGTCCTTTGCGGTGACCCAGCAGACCCGGGAGATCGGAGTCCGGCGCGCCCTGGGGGCGCAGCGCGGAGATGTCTTTCGGCTGGTGCTGGCGGAGGGGATGAGCGAGGTGGCCATCGGTGCCGCGGCCGGAATCGTGGGGGCTTTGGTCATCACGCAGTTCATTCGCCAGGCGCTGTTCGACGTCAGCCCCGCGGACCCGGTGACCTACGCGGCGGTGCTGGTGGTGTTGGCGCTGGTGGCTCTGGTGGCAGCGTGGCTGCCGGCGTGGAGAGCAACAAAAGTCGAGCCGCTTGTCGCGCTGAGGTATGAGTGATGATGACGCTCTGGCAGGACGTACGCTTCGCGCTGCGGATGATGGCGAGAAGCCCGTGGTTCACGGGGGTGGCGGCGATGTCGCTGGCCCTGGGGATTGGCGCGAGCACGATGGCGTTCGGCTGGGTGGATGGCGTGCTGCTCCATCCGCTGGAGGGCGTGGAGCGCGACAACGAAATCGTATCGATTGAAAACGTGACCCCCTCGGGGACCACGATTGACTCGTCGTATCTCGACTTCCGCGACTACCAGGAGCAGGCCAAATCGTTTTCGGGGATGCTGCTGTTCAAAGAACGCGCCGTGGCTTTGGGCGACGAGCGGCACGCGGACCGCGCGTGGATTTACATGGTGTCGGGCAATTATTTTGACGTGCTCGGCGTGCGCCCGCTCCTCGGCCGATTTTTCACGAAGGACGAGCAGGATGTGACGCCCGGGGCGCATCCCCTGGTGGTCCTGAGCGCGGCGCTCTGGAAGTCGCGGTTCGGAGCGGACCGGACAATCGTGGGCAAAACGCTGCGGCTAAACCGCCAGACGTTCATCATCGTGGGCGTGGCGCCGGAGAATTTTCCAGGCACGATTGTGGGGCTGTCGTATGACGCCTATGTGCCCCTGTCGATGCTTCCTCAACTCACCGGTGGCAACAACTGGCTGGAGGACCGGAACGATCGCCCTTTCCACATCCTGGCGCGGCTGAAAGCCGGCGTGCCGGTGGCCACGGCGCGCGCCGAGATTCAGAATATTGCGCAACGGCTGGAGAAAGCCTACCGGGATGACGACAGGGGGCTGGGCGCGACGGCGGTGCCGGTCCGCGATGCACGGTATGGCGTCCAAACCCTATTCGGACGGATCGCGCCCATCCTGTTGGGCGCGGGCGTGGTGATTCTGCTGATCGTGTGCGCGAATCTGGCCAACCTGCTGCTGGCGCGAGCCACCTCGCGCGAGAAGGAACTGGCCGTGCGGCTGGCAATGGGCGCGGGGAGACTGCGTCTGTTCCGCCAGGTGCTGACGGAAAGCGTGCTGCTGGCGATGCTGGGCGGCGGGCTGGGGCTGGCGTGCAGCTACCTGCTGGGGGACCCGCTGCGCATGCTGCTGCCCGTGACGGGACTGCCCATCACCAGCCTGATGCGGGTGAATACGCCCGTGTTTGTTTTCTGCTTCGCCCTGTGCGTGGGCGCGGGCGTGCTGTTCGGAATGGCTCCGGCGCTCCACGCCCTGCGCAGCGACGTGCGGGAATCGTTAAAGGAGAGCGGCCGCGGCGCCACCGAGGGGAGGGGTGCTCGGCGCGTGCGGGGAATGCTGGTGGTTTCCGAGGTGGCGCTGGCGGCTGTGGCGCTGGTGGGCGCGGGCCTGTTTGCACGCAGCTTTGAGAACGCCAGCCGCGTGGACCCGGGGTTCGACCCGCATCACGTGCTGCTGATGGGGCTGAAGCTTTCCTTCACGCAGCCGGAAATCCCGCAGGCAGAGGCGTATTTCGACCGCGTGCGGGCGGAGTTGGAGCGGCTGCCTGGAGTCCAGGCCGTCAGCCTGGCGGAGAACGTGCTGCTGGGGTTCGATCAGGGCTCCTGGGAAAACGTCGATGTGGATGGCTACGTCCCGCAGCCGAACGAGAACACGAAGATCTACCGGAACATCGTCTCGCCGGGATATTTTGAAACGCTGCGGATTCCCCTGGTGGCCGGGCGCGACTTTACGGACGCGGACGATTCGCCGAAGCACTACGTGGCCATCGTGAATGAAGCCTTCGGGGAGCATTTTCTGCCGGGGCGGAGCCCGCTCGGACATTACTTCACGATCTGGGGCGACCGGCGAGCCGATATCATCGGGGTGGTGAAAAACAGCGACTACCACAAAGTGGGGCAGGCGCCGGAGCCTTACTTTTTTGTGGATCTGAAGCAGTTCTACTACTCGGATTCGGATGTGGCGGTGCAGATCCGGACCGCGGGACCGCCCGAAGCGCTGCTCTCCGCCGTGCGCGCCAAACTTCAATCCATCGATCCGCGCGTGGGAGTGTTTGCCGGAATTCCCATGACGGATTTCACGGCCGCGGGCACTTACGTGCAGAAATCGGCGGCGCTGGTGCTCGGCGTGCTAGGCACGCTGGCGCTGGCGCTGGCGGCGCTGGGCCTCTACAGCGTCCTGGCCTACTCCATCTCGCAACGTACGTACGAGATCGGCGTGCGTGTGACGCTCGGTGCGCAGCAGGCGGACATTCTCCGTCTGGTGGTGCGGGAAGGCATGTTGCTCGTGGCCGCCGGATTGATCCTGGGGACATTGGGCGGATGGGGAGTCTCGCGCCTGGTGGCCAGTGCGCTGTTCGGAGTGAGCGCGAGTGACCCGGTAACGTTCTCCGCCGTGGTGCTGGGACTCTCCGCGGTCACGCTGGCGGCCTGTTATTTGCCGGCGCGACGCGCGGCGCGGACGGATCCGATCGTGGCGCTGCGGTACGAGTGACGGAGGCTGACCATGGAAACGCTGCTGCAAGACGTTCGGTACGCGTTGCGGATGCTGCGCAAATCGCCGGCGTTCACTGTGGTGGCTATCCTGACGCTGGCGCTGGGAATCGGCGCGAACACCGCGATTTTCAGCGTGGTGAACGCGGTGCTCTTGCGGCCGCTGGCGTACCCGGATTCGGGTGGGCTGGTATTTCTCACCGAGTCTTCGCAGCAAATTCCCGACATGAGCATTTCCATGGCGGATTTTGCCGACTGGCGGGCCATGAACACCGTGTTCGAGAACATGGCGGCCTACCGGACGGAAAATGTGGTGCTCACCGGCAGGGGAGATCCCGAGCGGCTGCGCGTGCGGCAGATCACCGCCAGCTTTTTCCCGACGATGCGCGTGCACCCCATCCTGGGCCGGGAGATTAGGCCGGAGGAGGATAAACCCGGAGCGGAGCGCGTGGTGGTGCTGGGCGAAGGGTTCTGGGAGCGGAGGTTCGGCCGTGACCCGAAGGTGATCGGGCAGCAGATGATCCTGGACGGCGAACCGCACACCATCATCGGCGTTCTCCCGAACGGCAACTATCACGGCGGCTGGCGCCACATGGACGCATTTACTTCTCTGTGGCGGCACGAGGACCGATTCGGCGGTGCGGCGAACCGCGGCGATCACCCGGGGATGTACGCCATCGCGCGGCTAAAGCCGGGTGTCACGGCGGAGCAGGCGCTGGCGGAAGTGAAAAGTATCGCGGACCGCCTGGCGCAGAAATATCCGGAGACGAACAAAGGCCACAGCGCCACGGCTGTCCCCCTGCTGGAAGCGTATGTGGAAGACGTGCGGCCCCCGCTGCTGGTTCTCCTGGTCGCCGTGGGCCTGGTGCTGCTGATCGCCTGCGGCAACATCGCCAACCTGCTGCTGGCGCGCGCCACGGAGCGCTACCGCGAGCTTGCGGTGCGTCGGGCGCTGGGTGCGGGCCCCTGGCGGCTGGTGCGGCAGTCGCTGACGGAGAGCGTGGTGCTCTCGCTTGCCGGCGGGGGGCTGGGCGTGCTGTGCGCAGCGTGGGCCACGCGAGGGCTTTCACATCTCTCCTATGCATCGGTGCCGCGGCTGGAAGACTCTTCGTTGGACTTTACAGTGTTTCTCTTTACTCTCGGCCTTTCCGTGCTCACGGGGATTGTTTTCGGCACGCTTCCTGCCTGGCATGCCTCGCGGACGGACGTGCAGCAGGCGCTGCGCGAAGGAGGCCGCGGCGCAGGCGGCAGCGGCGGGCGCCTGCGCAGCGTTCTCGCGGGGGCGGAGGTAGCGCTCTCGCTGGTGCTCCTGGTGGGCGCGGGGCTGATGGCGAAGAGCCTGTATCGCGTGCTCCATGCGAACGGAGGCTTTGAGGCGATGCATGTGCTGGCCGCTTCCTTCACGCTGCCCGACAGCAAATACACGGACGACGCAAAGACTCGCGCGTTCATCCAGCAGGTGGTGGAAAAGGTGCAAGCGATCCCGGGAGTAGAATCCGCCGGCTTCAAGAATCCCCTGTTCGGGGGCAGGCAGAATGGCGTTATCGCCGAAGGCCGGCCGATCCCGCCGCGGGATCAGGTTCCTTCGACCGATCAGGGGCCCGTCAGTCCGGATGCACTGCGCGCGATGGGAATTCGATTGATCCGCGGGCGGTACTTCACCGAACGGGACAACGAGAGCGCGCCGCCGGTGTGCATCGTGGACGAAACGCTGGCGCAGCACTTCTGGCCGGGCGAGGATCCGATCGGGAAGCGGCTAAGCGCGGATGGCATTCCTGACGCCACGCACCAAGCCATGTGGCGGACTGTGGTAGGCGTGGTGGCGCACGTGAAGAACTACGGCGTGGATCAGCCCTCACGGTTCGAGACGTACCTGCCGGCCGCACAGCGTCCCAACACGGGGGGCTCCTTGGTCGTCCGTTCCAGGATTGCTGCTGCCACGCTAATCCCCGCTCTGCGGGCCGCGGTGCGTTCGGTGGACCCGGACGTGCCGCTGTTCGACGTGCGCCCGCTGGAAGACGTGGTGGCGGAAGACACCGCTTCGCGCCGGCTCTCGGTGTTGCTGATCAGCTCGTTCGCCGGGCTGGCATTGCTGCTGGCCGCGGTGGGCATCTACGGTGTGATTTCCTGCGGCGTGACGCAGCGGGCGCACGAAATCGGCGTGCGCATGGCCGTGGGCGCGCAGCGGAGCGACATCCTACGGCTGGTGGTGGGCCAGGGTGCACGGGTCGCGGGGATCGGGCTTGTGGCGGGTCTGCTTGCGTCCGTGGGGATGGCCCGCGCCCTCTCCAGCCTGCTCTTCCAGGTGAGCCCGTTCGATCCGCAGGCGCTGGGCGGCGTATCGCTGCTGCTTCTCGTCGTCGCTCTGACGGCGTGTTATCTCCCGGCGCGGCGGGCGGCGATAACCGATCCGATCATCACGCTGCGGCATGAGTGAAGCGGTGACTCTCGACGGAGGCTGAAATTGGAAACGCTGCTGCAAGACGTTTGCTACGCGTTGCGGATGCTGCGCAAATCGCCGGTGTTCGCTGGGGTGGCTGTTCTGACGCTGGCGCTCGGCATTGGCGCAACCACAGCGATCTTCAGCGTGTTCGATCCGCTCATCCTGCGGCCGCTTCCCCTTCGCGATCTGGACCGGCTGGTCAAGGTATCGGAGACGCGGCCGGCGCAGGGCGTGGAACACAATGAAGCGGCGGTGGCCAATTATCTGGATTGGCGGGCGCAGAGCGACGTTTTCGAATCGCTGGGCGCGTTTGCCTGGTGGACGGTAAACCTCGGCGGGATCGAAACTCCCGAACGGCTCCAGGGATTCCGAGTCACGCCCGACTTTTTCACGGCCCTGGGAGTAAAGCCGGTGCTGGGCCGAGTTTTCCTGCCGGAAGAAGCCGTGCCGGGCAAGGATCACGAAATCATATTGAGCTATGGGTGCTGGCAGCGGCGATTCGGCGGCGATCCGCAGATCATCGGGAAGACGCTCCTGCTGAGTGATGTGGGCCGCACGGTAGTGGGCGTGATGCCGCGCGGTTTCAATTACCCGCCTGGCGGAGAGATGTGGGCGCCACTGGTCCTGAATCCAAATTCACCGGGGGCGCGCCAGTCCCATTTCCTCTACGTGGTGGGACGCCTGCGGCCGGGCGCCACGCTCGGCGCGGCACAGGCGCAGCTCAACACCATCGCAAAGCGGCTGGAGCAGCAGTACCCCGCAACCAATACTGGGTGGGGCGTGGGGGTGGTTCCTCTGCTCGATGATGTGGTCCGGGAGTATCGTCCAGCGCTCGTTCTGCTGCTGGCCTCGGTCGGTTTTCTGCTGCTGATCGCCTGCGCCAACGTGGCCAACCTCACGCTCGCCCGGGCCGCAGCGCGGAAGCGGGAATTTACGCTTCGCGCCACACTGGGCGCGGGCCGCGGCCGTCTGGCGCGCCAACTGCTCACGGAAAGTGTCGTGCTGGGGATGTGCGGAGGGGCTCTGGGGGTGGTTTTCGCTCTCGCGGGCGTGGCACTTCTCCCCGGACTCTTCCCGCGTGACTTCATGCAATTCATCCCGGGCGCGGAAAAGATCGGGGTAGATCCCCGCGTGCTCGGGTTTACTTTCTTGATTTCGCTGGCGACGGGAATCGGATTCGGCATCGCGCCGGCGCTGCGGGCTTCGAGTCCCAGCCTGCAGGAGTCGCTCAAACAGGCCGCCGTGCAATCGGGCGGGAGCGCCCGTCATCACAGGTTGCGCAGCGCGCTGGTGACGGGAGAGATCTCCCTCGCGGTCGTACTGCTCGCGGGAGCGGGGTTGATGGTGCGGAGCTTCGTGGGACTGCTCGACGTGAATCCCGGCTTTCAGACCGGCCACATCCTGACCATGGAAGTGAGCCTGACTCGCGCGCGATATCCGGACGAACAGAAGGCCGCTCAGTTCTTCGCGCAACTTGTCGAGCGTGTCCGGGCGCTCCCGGGAGTCGAGTCCGCCGGGGCGGCCAACATCATGCCGCTCGAGGGCCAGAACACCACCACGGGGATTCTGATCGAGGGGCGCCCGGCGCCGCCTCCAGGTCAATTCCATGAGGTGAACTACCGGTCGGTGACTCCAGGCTACTTGGCAACGCTTGGAATCTCTGTGATGAAAGGCCGCGGGATCACGGAGCAGGACACGGCCGGCAGTGCGCGGGTGATTCTGCTGAATCACGCCGCAGCGGAACGCTATTTCCCCGGGCAGGACCCGCTGGGCAGGCACGTTCGCTTCGACGATGCCGACGCCACGCCGTCCTGGATGACGGTGGTCGGCATCGTGCCCGACATCCGGAACGAGCTGAACCGGCCCGCGATCCCGGAGGTCTATGTGCCGCATGCGCAGAACGTGGACTACGGTATGTTCGTGAGCGTGCGGACCGCGGGCGACCCATCCAGCATCGGCGCGGCGGTTCGCGAGCAAGTGAAAGGCCTGGACAAGGATCAGCCGGTCGCTCAGATGCGCACGTTCGATGATGTGCGCGCGCAGTCCGTGTTCGGCGAGCGAATGCCCGCGCTGCTCCTGGGCATTTTCGCGGCCCTGGCGCTGGCGATCGCCAGTGTCGGGGTGTACGGCGTGATTTCCTTCCTGGTTTCCCAGCGCAGCCACGAATTCGGCGTCCGCGCGGCGCTGGGGGCGCAGAAGTCGGACGTGTTTCGCCTGGTGATTGGCGAGGGCGCGCGGCTGGTGTTGTTGGGACTCGCCATCGGTCTGGTCGCCGCGCTGGCCCTCACACGCGCAATGCAGAGCCTGCTTTACGGCGTGAGCGCGCATGATCCCTGGACGTTTGCCGCGATTACAGCGCTGCTGGCAGGCGTCGCGCTGCTGGCCTGTTATCTTCCCGCCCGGCGGGCAACCCGGGTGGACCCGCTGGTGGCATTGAGGTACGAGTGACTGGTGACTGGTGACTGGTGACTGGTGAGGGGGACAACTGGAACGGTTGGGTTGTCTCTAAAGCTTGGAAGCGCATAAACAGCGCGCCGGGTTCGCGGGCACGAGACACCAGTCACGAGTCATCGGAGCCCCGTTGCGGGGCGGAGATCCCGATTCCATCGGGACCAGTCACGCTAGAAGGAGGCCGAGAATGCAATCGCTGCTGCAAGACTTCCGCTACGCAGCTCGCACGCTGGCAAGGAGCCGCGGGGTCACACTGCTCGTGGTGCTGACGCTGGCGCTCGGCATCGGCGCAACCACGGCAATCTTCAGCGTTGTATACAGCGTGTTGCTGCGGGCGCTGCCGTATGCCGATCCGGACCGGATCATGGCTGTTTTCGAGGTCACCTCGAAGGGCAGGCCATCCCGCCTTGCGGACCCGAACTTCGACGACTTTCGCGATCAGAACCACAGCTTTCAGGCCATGGCAAAGTACATTGACGACATCGTGTCCGTTTCCGGCGCCTCGCAGCCGACACGCACGACGGTTGCGGCCGTCACACCCGACTTTCTCAAAGTCTTCAGGGTGCAGCCGATCATCGGGCGGGATTTCAGCGCCGGCGACAACAAGAAGGGGGCCGTCCCGACCGTTCTGGTCAGCTTCGGATACTGGAAGCAGTATCTCGGAGCGTCTGAGGACCTTTCGCAGTCGCGCCTGAAAATCAATAATGAGGTCTTCTCCATTATCGGCGTGCTCCCGGCCGGGTTTCAGTTCCCGCCGGACGCGAGCCTGTGGGTGCCGGCCGATCTGGACGGCGAAAACACGAGTAGGACCTCGCATAACTACTATGGGGTCGGGCGCCTGCGCGACGGGGTAAGTGTCCAGCAGGCGAATGGGGAAATCAGCGCGATCGCACGACGCATTCACGAAGCGTCCAGCGAGAAAGGCGACTATCTCCTCAAAGATGCCATTGTCCTCCCGCTGCAGGATTCCATCACCGGCAAGGCTCGCACGGCGCTGCTGGTGCTTTTGGGAGCGGTGGGATTTCTTCTCCTGGTCGCGTGCGCGAACGTGGTCAACCTGCTGCTCGCGCAAGCCACGGTGAGGGAGCGTGAGCTCGCCATTCGCAGTGCGCTGGGTGCGGCGCGCGGGCGATTGATCCGCCAATTTCTTACCGAAGCGTTTCTCCTTTCGCTCATCGGTGGCGGTTTCGGCGTGCTGGGCGCGTTCTGGGGCGTGGCGGGATTGGTTGCGCTGGCGCCGGAAAACCTGCCGCGGCACGATAGCGTCTCCATCAGTATTCCCGTGCTGGTGTTCGCGTTCCTGCTTTCCACGGCGGTCGCCGTCGGACTCGGAGCCTTCGTCGCCGTGCGGGCCACATCCGGGGACCCGCGCAAGGGCCTGGTGGAAGGCGGACGCGGACAAGCGGGATCGCAAAGCAGCCAGCGCATCGGCCGGGCGATTGTGGCGGCGCAGATGGCCATCACGCTGGTGCTCGTGATCGGGGCGGGGTTGCTCGGGCGCAGCCTGATGAAGGTGCTCGAAGTGAATCCCGGATTCCGCGTGGAGAAAATCGTCACCATGGACGTTGCCCTTCCGTGGGTGGAGGATCCGAAAGCACGGGCGGGCCAGGGGATTTTCTTTTCCAATCTGCTGGAGCGGCTCAAACAAATTCCGGGCGTGCGCCGGGTTGGCGCGGCGAGCAACCTCCCGCTGGTGGAAGGCGGCCTTCCCGACGGAATGTTCCTGCTCATGACCCAGGATGAAGTTCCCAAATCCCTCGACGATTTCGGCCGCCTGTTCCAGCAAAAGGAGCGCATCGGCATCGCGGATTTCTGCGTGGCCACGGACGGATACTTCCGGATTCTGGGAATTCCCCTGATTCGAGGGCGCATCTTCGACGAGCGCGACGGCGCGGATTCTCCCCACGTGGCCGTGATCAGCGAATCGCTGGCTCGCGACCGCTGGCCCGGCCAGGACCCCATGGGGCACACCATCGAATTCGGAAACATGGATGGCGACTTGCGCCTGCTGACCATTGTCGGGATCGTCGGCGACATTCACGAGAACGGCCTCGATGCGCCGCCGCGTCCGACCGTTTATGTAAATCTGTTCCAGCGGCCGCGCTCCACGATGACCGTCACGATGCTGAGCGATGCCGACCCGCAGTCCGTCACCGCGGCAGCGCGCGGGATTCTGCACGCGCTCAACCCGGAGATTCCAGCCAGTTTCCGGATGTTCTCGCAGATCTATTCCGATTCGCTGGGTTCGCGAAGGTTCAACCTGATTCTCATCGCTTCGTTTGGAATCGCCGCGCTGCTGCTGGCTACGGCAGGCGTATTTGGCGTGATGGCCTATTCGGTGAGCCGCCGCACGCACGAGATTGGCATGCGTGTGGCTCTCGGCGCCGGCTCTGGCCACGTTCTGAGGATGATCCTGGGCCAGGGACTGCGCACAGCGCTCCTCGGTGTCGCCATCGGCCTTGCCGGATCGCTGGCGCTCACACGCACGGTGGAGTCGCTGCTGTTTGGCGTGACGGCTACCGATCCGCTGACATTCGCCGGAGTGATCTTGCTGCTGGTTGGGGCGGCGCTGCTGGCCTGCTACGTCCCTGCCCGGCGCGCCGCGCGCGTGGATCCAATCGAGGCGTTGCGGCATGAGTGAAGCTGTAACTGATGACCGGTAACTGATGGGGAGAAGAGGGAGACGCGGTTGAGGTTGCCCGCAAAGTTTGAGAGGGAACACGAAGTGGCTGCACAGTCCGGTCAGCCGGCAGGGCTCGCGGGCGCGAGACACTATTCACCAGTCACGAGTCATCGGAGCTCCGTTGCGGAGCGGAGATCCCGATTCCATCGGGACCAGTCACCGGAGTGTTGGTGCTGAGAACCAGCAGGAACTGAGTAACGAAAAGCAAGCTGCACGGAGGAGAACGCCATGGACACGCTGCTGCAGGACGTTCGGTACGCGCTGCGCCAGTTGCGCCGGTCGCCGGGTTTTGCGCTGGTCGCGGTGCTGACGCTGGCGCTGGGGATCGGAGCAAACACCACAATTTTTACAGTGGTGAACGCGGTCTTGCTGCGGCCGCTGCCCGTCGAGGACCCGGAGCACCTAGTGGCCGTTCTGGGCACGGACGCGCGCAACAGCACCGCCCAACAGCAGTTCCTCCCCATGTCGTATCTGAATTTTCAGGACCTGCGCGACAAGAATGAAGTGCTTACAGGCATGGCCGCGTTCACCCAGGCGGGGGTGAACCTTTCGGGCGCGGGCAATCCGGAACAACTGAATGCCGCCCTGGTGAGCGGCAATTATTTCGACGTGCTCGGCGTGCACGCCGCGCTCGGCAACACCTTTGACCGTGAACAGGCAAAGAAAACGGGTGGATACCCCGTGGTGGTTTTGAGTTACGGTTTCTGGCAGCGCCGCTTTGGGGCCGATCGATCCATCGTCGGGAAACCGATCACGCTGAATCAGCAGCCCTACACCGTGATCGGCGTGGCGTCGAAAAGCTTTCAGGGAACCTTTACCGTGGGCACGCCGGATCTGTGGATCCCGGATGCCATGCACGATCAGGTGCTCACCGGCATAGCGAAAGAGTGGTTCCTCCAGCGCCGGCCGCTGATGATGTTCGCGTTCGGCCGCCTGAGGTCCGGCGTCAGCCTGCAACAGGCCCAAGCCAATCTGCAGACCATCGCGGCCCAGCTCGCCAAGGAATATCCAAACGAGAACGAAGGGCGCAACGTCCGCCTGCTGCCTCTCGCTATCACTACGCTCGGCGCCAACGGGCGTGATGCCATCGTGATGGCCGGGGCGCTGCTCATGACGGTTGTCGGCCTGGTTCTGCTGATCGCCTGTGCCAACCTGGCGAATCTTCTGCTGGCTCGCGGCGCCGACCGGCGCAAGGAGCTGGCCGTGCGCATGTCTCTGGGCGCCACGCGGTCGCGGCTGGTCACGCTGTTGCTCACGGAAAGCGTGCTGTTGGCGCTCGCGGGAGGAGGCGCGGGGCTGGCGATTTCCATTGGCTTTCGCAGCGTCCTGATGGCCTTTCGCCCTCCCTTCCTGAATCCGGGAGACATTGACATGACCATGGATCCGCGCGTCCTGCTGTTTACGATCGTCCTGGCTCTGGGCACGGCCTTCGCCTTCGGTATGCTCCCGGCGTGGCAGGCCATCCGCTTCAGCCTGAACGACACCTTGAAGGAAGGCGGGGGACGCTCTGGCTCGGGAGGAGGACGCCACACCGTGCGCAATGGGCTCGTTGTCGTGGAAGTGGCGCTCTCCATGATCGCCCTGATCGGCTCGGGTTTGTTCCTCTCCAGCCTGCACAATGCACAGCAGATCGATCCCGGCTTCGAGACGAAAAACCTGCTGGTGATGAGCTTCGATCTCGGCGCGCAGAATTATACCGAGGCGCAGGGGCGCGAGTTTTACCGGCGGCTGATGGAGCGGCTGCGCGCCATCCCCCAGGTGCGCGACGCCTCTGTGGCCTCCAATGGGCCGCTCGCCGGTGGGCTCGCGCGCACGGTGTTCCCGGAAGGCGTGGATCCGACCGATCGCCGCAACGGAGTCCTGACCGCGGTGAACCAGGTGGATACCGAGTACTTCAAGACTACTGGCACATCCATTCTCCACGGCCGGGGCTTCGCGGAAACGGACCGGGAAGGCGCGCCGCTGGTTGCGGTGGTGAACCAGGCCTTCGCCGATAAATTCTTCCCCGGGCAGGATGCCCTCGGAAAACGGTTCCGCTGCTGGGGCGAGACGTGGATCCTGGAAATTGTGGGCGTGGCGCGCACGGCAAAACAGAATTCCCTGGGGGAAGATCCCACGCCCGCCTTCTTCCTGCCGATGCTGCAGCAATATTCCCCGGGCGTCACGCTTCACGTGCGCACGGCGGGCGACCCGATGGCGGCTATGCCCACCGTGCGCAGCGCCGTGCAGGAACTCGACCGGCAGCTTCCGCTCGTCCAGGTGCAGACGATTTCGCAGGTGCTGGACGCGGTGCTGTGGCCGGCCCGCTTCGGCGCCATGCTGCTGCTCGTGTTTGGCCTGCTGGCCCTGACGCTGGCTGCCATCGGGATTTACGGCGTGATGTCCTATAGTGTTCAGCAGAGACAGCAGGAACTGGGCATCCGCTTGGCACTCGGCGCGCAGAAACGCGACGTCCTGCGGCTCGTCCTCGGCCAGGGTCTCTGGCTGGCGGGCGCGGGCGCGCTGGTGGGTCTGGTCGCGGCTTTCCTGCTGGGCCGCGCGGTCTCGGCGCTGCTCTTCGGCGTACAGGCGGTAGACCCGGTCACCTTCACGGGTGTGCCCCTGGTGTTGATCGGCGTCGCGCTGCTGGCCTGCTACATTCCTGCGCGGCGTGCCACTCGGGTGGACCCGATCATCGCCCTGCGGTACGAGTAACTCGAGGGCAGTGACTCGTGACTGATGACTGGTAATCGAAGTCTCCGCGGATCCCGATTCCGTCGGGACGGGTGGGGGGACGCGCCAC
>DATEQM010000270.1:0-7656 GCA_035272605.1 Candidatus Acidiferrales bacterium
TTTCTCTGCTGCGCCTCCAGAAACACGGCGTGCACGTGCCCCTCGAGGTGATTCACGGGAACCAGCGGTTTGCCCAGAGCGGCGGCCAGCGTTTGCCCGTACGTGTAGCCCACCAGCAGCGAGCCGATCAGCCCGGGCCCGCGCGTGACCCCGATGGCCGCGAGGCCCGCAAAATCCAGCCCAGCGCGTTCCAGAGCCTCGCGCACCACCGGCACGATGCGCCGGAGGTGTTCGCGCGACGCCAGTTCCGGAACCACGCCGCCGTACTTCCGGTGCACGTCGTCCTGCGAAGCCACCACGCTCGACAGGATGTCGCGTCCGCCGCGCACCACGGCTGCCGCCGTCTCGTCGCACGAAGATTCGATCCCCAGAATGGGCACGGACACTGGACATACCTCGCTGTGGAAAAGTTCATGGTAGCATACGCGGAATGTCGCGCCGGCTCGCGCAGCAACTCGGCCGCGTGGCCCGGGACCAAACCTCCGGCGCCGCGCAACTTGCCCTCGAAGCCGTGGAAGCGATGGAAGCGTGGCTGGCACGCAATCCTTCGCCCTCCGAGGCCGAACTGGAAGAGGTGGTGCTGCGCCTGCTCCGCCTGCAATCGTCCATGGCGCCGATTCTCCGCCTGGCCAACGAGGTTGCTCTGGCCGCCGACGCTCCCGCGCACGGCCCTGCCCTGGCCGCGGGACTCCGCGCCTTCCGCCGCTGCCTGGTCCGCGCGCGCGGCCGAATCGCCCGCCAGTTTGTCGCCAGCCTGGAGAAAACGCCGCGCGCGACGATCGCCACCTATTCGTTCAGCTCCACGGTGATCGGCGCCCTGGCCGCAGCCCGTCCCCGCGTCGCCGCCGTTCTGGTGGCGGAGAGCCGCCCCGCCCTCGAAGGACGCCTGACAGCCCGGAAGCTGGCGGAGGCCGGCGTGCCCGTCCAATACACCACGGACGCCGGCCTGCTCGGACTTCTCCACTCTGCCCGCGTCTTCGTAGTCGGCGCGGATGCGGTGCTCTCGCACGCTTTCGTCAATAAAATCGGCACGCGCACCACCTATCTGGCCGCGCGCGAGGCCGGCGTGCCCGTGTGGGTGCTGAGTGATTCCACCAAATTCCTGCCCGAGGAGCTCGCCGCGCCCTTCTGGCGTCCCAGTGAAGGGCCCGTGGAGCAGGTGTGGGCGCGCGCGCCGCGCGGTGTCGCAGTCCGCAATCCGCTGTTTGAGCACACCGAGCTGGCGCAAGTGCGCGTGTTCACCGAGCACGGCGTGCTCGATCCGCCCGAGGTCCGCCGCGCCGTGGAGGCCGTTCGCGTCTCCCCCCGATTGAAACGGTTAGCGGACTGAAGTCGCACGTTCGCGCCGCGGAGACGAACCGAACACAGACTAAAGTCTGTGCTACATCCGCGTTGACACCTTCGCGCGCCCTCGCGTATGTTGGCGCTTCTCGCGGAGCCCTGGCAGCGGCGCGCATCGTTCCTATTCGGCCGGCGCACCGGGCTCCGCAACGATCCACGATGCCCAACCCATCGCCGCGCCGCGTCCGCAAAGCCGTGCTCCCCGCGGCGGGCCTCGGCACCCGCTTTCTGCCAGCCACAAAGGCAATCCCCAAGGAAATGCTGCCCGTGGTGGATAAACCGCTCATTCAGTATTCCGTGGAGGAATGCGTGGCCAGCGGGATCGACCACATCATCATCGTCACCGGCCGCGGCAAGAGCGCGATCGAAGACCACTTCGATTCCTCTCCTGAGATGGAGCGTTTTCTCATCGAGAAGGGCAAGACGGAACTGGCCGCGATAATCCGGGAGATCGGCAAAGGGGTCCGATTCAGCTATACGCGCCAGCACGAGGCGCTTGGACTGGGCCATGCCGTGCTCACCGCGAAGGATTTGGTGGGCGAGGAGCCGTTCGCCGTGCTTCTGGGCGACGTGATCATTCAGTCCCAGCGTCCCGCCACCCGCCAGCTCGTGGAGGTGTACGAGGCCACGGGGCAGGGCGCCATCGCCGTCGAGCCCGTGCCCATGGATCAAATCCACCTGTACGGCGCGGTCAAGCCCGCCCCGGCGGATCGCAAGGATGCGCCTGCCTCATTGACTGCCGGGACGCTTCGCCTTCCGGCCGGCGTTGCCGAGCGGCTCATCCCCATTGAGGACCTGGTAGAGAAGCCGAAGCGCGACGAAGCGCCGTCCAACCTCAGCGTGATCGGCCGCTACGTCCTCCCTCCCGAGATCTTCGATTGTCTCGAGCGCACGCCTCCCGGCCGCGGCGGTGAAATCCAGCTCACCGACGGGATGCGCCTGCTGGCAAAAGAAAAGGGCCTGTGGGCTTACCGGTATGAGGGCACCTGCTACGACGCAGGCGACAAACTCGGCTTCCTCAAAGCCAACGTGGAATTCGGTATCCTGGACCCGGAACTCGGCCCCGCATTCCGCGCCTATCTCAAAGCGCTGAAATTCTAGACCCCACTGCTTACGAGTTGTAGCGCAGGGCGGAAGACCGCCTCGCAATGCTTGATTGAATTCCTGCTGCGGCCAAACTCTGAATGCGGGGATGTGGTGGATCAGCCCTGCGGGTCTTGCCGTAACCCGCCCAAAAACCCGGGCTTACTCCTTGTCCTTCTTTTTCGTTGCAGCGGGCTCTTTCACTGGCTCGGGTTTGGCGGCTTCCGGGCCCGGCTCCGCCTTCTTCGAACCGCCATCACTCGATTTCCCGCCGTAGTCCGTGGCGTACCACCCCGATCCTTTGAACTGAATCGCGGCCGCCGACTGCACGCGCGCCGCCCGCGCACCGCACTTCGGACACTTCTTCCGGTTGGAGGCGTTGACGTTTTCAATTTTCTCGAAGGTGTGGCCGCACTTCGCGCAATGGTACTCGTACAAGGGCACGGAAAACGTCCTCCCGACCGCGAAAAAACGTAGTATAGCATGTAGGCACGGTCCCGCTGCGCCCGCCCGCCGTGGCCGGGCGGGACCCTGGGCCTGATCCCCCGCCATGCGCAACCAACCTGCAGCGCCGGCCGAAACAAGTTCTCCACCCCAGACCTCCGCGCCCGCCACTCTCTACCTGGTGGCCACACCCATCGGAAACCTGGAAGACATCACCCTGCGCGCCCTCCGGGTGCTCCGCGAGGCCCGCTGGGTGGCCTGCGAAGACACGCGCCGCACCGCCAAGCTGCTCCGCCACCACGGCATCACCGCCCAGCTGATCAGCTATCACGAGCACAACGAGCGGCAGCGCACCCCTGAACTCATCGCCTTGCTCGAATGCGGGGAAAACGTCGCACTGGTCACCGACGCCGGCACGCCGCTCGTCTCCGACCCCGGATTCCGCCTCGTCTGCGCGTGCATCGAGCGCGGCATTCGGGTGGTGCCTCTGCCCGGCGCGTCCGCCCTGCTCGCAGCGCTGGCTGCTTCCGGCATGCCGTGCGACGAGATCCTTTTCGCCGGATTTCTGCCGGCGCGCCGCGGCGAGCGCCGCCGGGCGCTGGAGCGCCTGCGCGCCGAGCCGCGAACCCTGGTGCTCTTCGAAGCCCCGCACCGGCTGGCGGCCAGCCTGGCCGACGCCGCGGAAATCCTGGGCGACCGCCGCGCCGCGGTGGGCCGCGAACTCACCAAACTCTATGAAGAATTCCGCCGCGGCCGCCTGACCGATCTGGCTTCCCATTTTTCCGCGGCGCCTGCCCGTGGAGAAATCACGTTGGTCATCGCTCCGCCGGAGAATGGCGCGCCAGCCGTGTCTGGTGAGGCGGCGCGAGCGGCGCACGACGTTCCGCTCGCCGACCGCGTCGCCCAGTTGATGCGCGCCGAGGCCCTGCCGCGAAACGCCGCTCTCAAGCGCGCCGCCCGCGAGCGCGGCCTCACCCGCCGCGAGGCATATCGCCGGCTCGTCGCGGATAAAACCTAGCAATCGCCGTCAATCGTGCTATGTTTGGACGAGTACGGGACTGGCAGGTCTGGAGAGCGCTCTCCGGCAGATGGCAGCGAGAGCGTTGGCTGTCCCGGTCGGGCGCGCCCAGGTTGATTGCGGACCCGTGTCGTTTCGCGGTCTACGTCCGGTCTGGCTCGCGGCACTCGCCGCTTTTCTGACGTCCTCTGCAGTCGCGCAAACTCCCGCCACTCGCATTGATTCCGGCCATTCCTACGCCAGCTTCTGGATGGGCAGGAATACGGAAGTGAGCGTGATGGTCAACACCGCTGTCGCCGAGGTCGGCGGGAGCATCGCGCTGGACGCGAAAGAACTCACCGCGTCTTCGCTCGAATTCCACATTGTTCCCGGCGGCGAGGGCGCAAGCCGCCTGGCCCCCGACGGCTCCCTGCGAAGCGGCGTGATCGCGAAACTGGTACGGTACACGGTCATCAGTTTCCGCTCCACGCAGGCCCGCGTGCGCCGTGACAACTTGCTGCAGTTTGCGGGCGAGCTGACCGTAACCCACGTGACTCGTGACCTGGTCTCCGAGGCCTGGAACTTCGCGTATTCCGGCCCGTCCTATTCCGATCCGAAGTCGGAAACTTGGACGCGCACGGCAACCTTTGTCCTCACCAGCCCGCGCGCCGACCTCCTCGAGGCGGCGTTCGAGAAGAGGCCGGAGATCGTGGCCACGGCCACCATCGTGGACCGCGATTTCCCCGAATTGCCTAACGCCGTCCTCGATGCGTACTGGCCCATCGTCGCGGAAGACGAAGATTGCACGGCTCCCACCGGAAGTCCCGGTGCGTGGGACTATCATGGCGGCGTCTGCACCGGAAAAGCGATCACCGTCACCCCCGCCTATCTCCGCGACCAGACCACGGGGCGCGACTACTCCGGCCTTCGCCGGTACAGCGCCCCGGTCAACGGCCCCGTGACCATCCTGCTGCACCTGAAGCTCGCGCTGCCCGGTCCCGCCGGTCCAACACCCCCGGGCCACTGAACCGAGCCGATGGCTCTCTGGTTACGCCCCTTTACTGCCGGACCGCTCCGGATGTCTAATAGCGCCAAGGCCGGTATTGATGAGTCCCGCACCAATCGCCCTGGCGCCCACCTCGCCCGTCGGAAAGTTTCTACGCAGCCTGAATCTGCTTCTCAAGGCCGCCCAAATGTACGGCATGGAGCATGGTCAAACCACGGCCAAATCCCAGGACGCCTGGAACTCGCTGGAAAGCGCGCTGCAGGAAAGGAATGGACAGAGCCTGCAACTCGCAGTCACAGAGAAGCGCCTGCTGATTGACGGCGAGGCCGTGAAGGTCGGGCCCGCGGAGCAAAGCTTCACAAGCCTGCTGGCTGCGGCGGATTTGGCCAGTATTACCTTTACGCCCCACACCCAGCCGGACGCTTTCTTTCATCTCGTCCGCATCTTTGCGGAAAACGCCTCCGAACCGGGGCAGATCCTCGAAAAGCTGAAGAAGACTCTGGACGACGAGTCCACGAGCGGAATCCGCATCAACGAAATCCGCTTTGTGCGCGCAGGCGCGGAGCGCTCCGGCGGCACCGGGATGGCCGCGGCGCTCCTGGCGGAATCCTTTGCAGGCGACGCGTCACGGGTGGAGGGACTGCTGAACGACCCCGGCAAGCTTCTCGGGATTTTGACGGCGGCGGGAATGGGCGCCGCCGGTTCGGGTCCGGGCGGGACCGCAACAGCGCCGGGCGGCGATCCAGCTACGCTTCCATTGGGCGAGGAGGAAACCACCACCGCGATTCGTCTCCTCGTTAAACTGGCGCGCGAAGGCGGAGACGATGGAGCACTCGCGCCGGCCAAGTGGCGTGAGGAATTCTCGCAAATCCCCGAACCCAGCCGGGTAGTTCTCCAGCGCGTGCTCAAAGAGTTTGCGGAATCGGTTCCACCCAAGGAGCCCCCGCCTCCAGTCCTGCTCCAGATGGCGGAGCACCTTGCCGTCCGCCTGGCCATGGAGCGCTACGAGAGCGGCAGCAGCCGTGTGGACGCTGTCACCAACGTGCTCAACCGCATGAATCTCGAAATCGATACCCTGCGCGAAACCCTCGGTTCCTACGAAGATAAATTGAAGCACGCCGGCTTCGATCTCAATCGCCCGCCGGACATTCTGGAACAGGAGTTCTGGTCCAGGATGCCCGAGCCGGCCAAGCTCGGCGTTCTGCTTTCCGACGAAGCCTGGCAAATCCCCTCCCGCCACGTTCGCCAGTACGTGGATCAGCTCGCCGAGCACAACGAGACCGAAAAACTCGAGCAGGTGCTCTTGAAGTACGTCTCCTGCATCCAAAGCCCCGCTCCGGAAGCCCGGAAGCGAGTGGCCATGGGGCTGAAAGACCTGGCGGCCTACTACCCGCGTCCGGAACGCCGGACGTTGCCCACCGCCATCCGCCAGGTGGGCGAACAGCTCGTCAAAGAGAGCCAGCCCGACCTCCAGAAGCTCATTTGTTCCACGTTTGTCCTGCTGGGACAGGAAGCGGCCACGCGAAGGCGATATGCAGGCGTTCTGGAAGTGTTGCTCGCGCTCCAATCCATTGAGCAGAGCCATTCCTCTCTGGCGGCCGGCCTCCAGGCCCGCATCGGTCTGGACAACCGCATTCCGGATTTTCTCGAAGAAGCGCTGCGCACTCCTGAGGTTCCCGGCGAATTGATGGAAGTGCTGCGCATGCTCCCGCTCACCACCGCCGAACACGTGGCAGGGAGAATCAGCCGCTGCTCCCGCAGGCGGGAGCGCGACCGCCTGATTTCTCTGGCCGAGGAATTGGGTTCCACCGCGGCCTGCGCATTGCAGGAGGCGTTCCGCACGCGCCCTCCCGCCGGCGCGGTGAACACCGTGGGCCTCCTCAGCCGGCTCGACCCCGCCGGGCTGGGGGACGATCTGCGCGCGCGGCTTCCGGAGTGGAGCCGCGTCTATCACGATGCCGTCGTGCGGCAAATTGCCGCCGCGGGTTCGCCCAGCCGCGGCCGCCTGCTCGCCATGCTGCTCGACGTGTTCGATGCGCTGGTCGCCCCGCTGGCCCTCGACGAAATCGGGATGAGTGAAGACCCCGCCCCCACGCCCCTGCTATTGAGCATCGCGGGAGGCGAGTTGCCCAAGTTCGGCGCCCCGTTTCTCCGCGTGAAGGCGCTCGAGGCGCTGGGACGCCTGCGCGCCACCGACGCCGTTCTGCTTCTCCGCAAACTCGTGGAATCGGAGGAATACCAGGGCAGTTATACGCACCGCGAATTCCGCATCGTGGCCGCGCAATCTCTGGACAAGATTGACCGGGAAGCGGCCAAGGCCTCGCTGGCGACTGCGGGCTTCAAACGCGCCGAACTCGAGCCAGTGCCCCTGGACCGCTCCGCCGACGCCCCCGGCGTGCGCCAACGCTACTACGCGCGCCTCCGCCTGGCCCGCGAACTCAAGGCCACTATTACCACCGCCGATGGCGAACACGATGTCGCGCTCCGCGAACTCTCGCTCGGCGGCGGGCTGTGCTCCTCCAGCGAGCGCATTCCTTTGGGCACTCCCGGCACACTTCGCATCAAGACCGGCCTGAGAAGTTTTCCCGCCAAGATCATCATTCGCGACGCCCGGTCGGAAAACGTGGCCTTCGAGATCGTGGACATGGACCTGGAATCCCGCTCGCGGCTCCGCACTCTGCTCCAGCGGGGCCGCAAGTGATGGCGCCGCGCACGCGGCTGGCAACCCGTGCCGGCGGCGCATTCGCATGAGCTCGCGCAACGCCCGGATCGCGCAACTGTTTCT
>DATEQM010000271.1:0-8873 GCA_035272605.1 Candidatus Acidiferrales bacterium
ACCACAGCTTCCGCCCCGATGCGGCGGTCATGCGAGTTTGTGCCGCTGAGAAGCTCGTCCAGAAGAAACAAGACGGGCAGCGGCCCCGCGGCCAGCCCGGCAATCAATTTGAGGCGGGTGATCTCGGCATAGAAACGGGAGACGCCTCCCTGCAAGGAATCGAGGATGCAGATGGATGCGGTGACCTGGAGAAGCGAGAGACGAAGCCGGCGAGCGCGCACCGGCGCACCGCATTGCGCCAGAACCGCGTTGATTCCCGCCGCGCGGACAAAGGTGCTCTTCCCGGCCATGTTGGGACCGCTGATGATCAGCAGCTGCAATTCGCCGCCGATACTCAAATCGTTGCGCACCGCCTGGCCTTCGGGGAGCAAGGGATGCGCCAATCCCTCGGCCTGGAAGAGGGCGCCATCCTCCGCGAACTCGGGAAAAACGTCCGCGGGGTGTTCGTAGGCATAACCGGCCAGCGCGGTGAGCGCTTCCATTTCGCCCACCGCGGCCAGCCAGTGCCGTATGGCCGGACCGAACTTGCGGCGCCAGCGTTCCATGGCCAGGGCGATCTGCGCGGTCCAAAAGACAAATGGATCGATCGCAGCGATCAGGATATTCCGCCGCGATTCCAGGCTTTCCAGGAGGCGGCGAATCCTGCCGATGGAAAGTGAGGGAGGCACACCTCGTTCCTTGAGAGCGGCCTGCAAATTTGCGAGCTTGCCCGCCGAAAAGCTCTCTCGCTCAAAACGTGCAAGGACTCCCGCAAGCAGAGCGAGGTCCGGAGCAAACGCTTCCGCGGGAACAATCTTCAGCACGCGCGCGCGGAGCTGGTAGTTGAAAAACACATTCACGACGCTGGAGGCGAACGCGACATCCCACAGCCCCCAGACCGCCCAGACCACCAGGCTGGAGATCCACAGGGCGGCAAGAACCATGGCGGCAATTTGCGCGGGCATCGGTTTGAATGCCGGCGGCGCTTCCGCCCAAGCGATGATGGCATCCGGGCGCACGCGGGAGCGGATGTCTTCCCCAGAAACGGACAATTCTTCCCGTAGATCGAGGCGTGAGCGCAATTCCGCGAGCGCGGCCTGCCGGCTGCGGATTTCCTCCAGCGACGCGGGATGGAGCAGCCACTGCGCCAGGATCTCCTGGCCGGCACAGGTGCGGGCCGTGCAGAGGAGTTCGAAGAGCGACGCTTTGCCGAACAAATCCAGATCGCGCGCGTACGGATGGGAGAGATCCAGGAATTGGCTGCCATCCTCGCCCGTCCCCATCCAGTGGTTTCCCAGGCGCGCCAGGCCGCGTTCGTAGAAGGCGATGATTCGCGAGCATCTTTTTAGCGAGCGGAGCGCACGGACGTGAGCGGCGTCCAGGAGGACATACACCAGAACCGGAACAAGGAGCCAATAGATGGAGGCCGCTTGCGACTTCACCACCCAGACAAGCGCGATGACAGCGGCCAAAGCAACCGCCAGCTTGGCGATGCCGAGCTGCTGATGGCGATGCTCATGCGAGGACTGCCGGCCTCTTTGAGATTGCAGGCGAGAAGAGTATTCGGCACTCGGGCCGGCCGTGACCGCGGTGGAATCCATGGAGGAAATACTATACAGCTTGTGAAGGGCATTCCCTTCCGGCCCTTGGGTTACCGGTGGTCCGGCTTCTGCTTCGCGCTGAATGCGTCGCCCCACACCTGCTTTCCTTCTATGCCAAAGAGCATGCCCAGCGGCCGGCTGACGTCGTGCTGCGTCCCTGTGAGCTGAAATCCGATTTGCTGGCTTGTTTGAGCATCCACCCACCAAATCTTGCGCATTCCGCTTTCGCTCTCAGTTTCGAAGGCATCCGCGAAGTCCTCGGTCGCGGCACGATATCCTTCCAATCGTTTTCGGCCTTCATCGGAGAACAGACTGCCTTCGGCGACGCCACTCCAATCGGCTCTTCCCGATGGCGCCAGGGTCGTTGAATACAAGCCCTGCCCTTCCGCGGGCATCGGCACAAAGTCCGGAAATGCGAAGGAACTGAAGAAACCTGCGAACTTGCCGGCGTCGAAGAGCTTTTTGCCGGTCTTTATGTCGTAGGCACAAACAACGTGCGGGGCGATCGTGACTACCACTTCGCGGCTGGCCCTGCGAATGAGGAGGGGATTGCTGACCGAATGCAAGGACGCGTCGAGCAGCGATTTGCCAGTTTTCCGCTCCACGCTATGCAAGCCCTTTCCGTCCACGTAGATCATGGTGTCGGAATGCTTATCCCAAAGAAGATTCGTGGTGTGGCCGTGAGTTTTCCTGCGCCACAGCGGGTTTCCGGTTCTCGCGTCCACCGCCGCGATGTTCTCGTTTCCGATAGCGACCACCACTCCGTCGAGGGCGGAGATTCCCGTGATCTTGCCGAGTCCCTTGATCTCCCAATGAACTTGCTTTGTAGTCGCGTCTACTGCCTGCACGTTTTTGAAACCATAGATCAGCCAGCCATTTGCCGATAGCAATGGCAACGGTGGGTCGAAGGGAGCCGCTAACTTGGGGCCTTCTTCCCACAGGCGGTTTCCGTCCACGAGGTCGATGCTCCCGAGAATACTGTTCCCAACCTCCAGAAAGAGATCGTCTGCGATAACGGCCAGATTGATGGCGCCGGGAGTGAAGGTGCGCGGGTATTCCGAGTTCCATAGAACTTTTCCGGTGACGGGGTCGAGACGCTGGAATTCAAAACGGTAGGGGTAAGGAGCTAGCGCGATCGGGAACCGGACGGCAGCTGACAGAGCGGCTGAAGCGGCTACTTCTCCGGCAAGAATCTTCTTTTGCAGCCGCGCGGATACCAGAACCACATGGCGAGTGCCATCCAAGAGAACAGCAGTCACCAGGTTATCGAGTTGGGGATGGTCCCACAGACGTTCCCCGGTCATGAGGTTAAGCGCAATGAGGCGCCCATCCGCATCGCCCGGAAGTTTCACGCGGTTCAGAAGCAGCACACCCAGACCGGGCACTTCAAGCAGATTCTTCCCGCGAGCAGACAGAAGGCTCACATCGCTGTCCGTGACTTCGCTCGAACCGACATCCGGAAGCGCCCAGAGTTGCCGTCCATCCACACCATCGAGGGCCGTCAGACTCCTGCCCACCCGAACCAGAAGAATCCCGGGAGAGGTTCGGACGTACCAGGAAACCTCCTTCGGGAAGTCTTTTTTCCAGCGCATGTCCAGCGACTGCGAAATGGCAGTGGTTGCGAGGAAACACAGCGCATACAAAAGGGCAACACAGCGGAGCATCAACGGGCGACTCATCGACTGTCCAAGGAAACCGTAGGTTACGAAGCTCATAGTCTCCGGAAAACTTATCACAATAATACTTCTGGTGGGAATCCGGCGCGCGTGGGACACGCGGAACGCGCTGCGGGGCGGCGCCGGTGGTGAGGTAGCTGCCGCTCTCTATGGCTGGCAGCAGGAGGGTCCGCAGCACGGAGCGATGGGCTGAGGCTTCTTGGCGCGGATGAAAGCGCTCATGAATTTCCCTTCAACTTGCGGGGCGATGGCATCCGCGTCCAGGCCCGCCGCGTCGAGAAATTGCCGGGCATCGCGCGCGTCGTAAACCCTCGTCGGCTCGACTTCGATGGCTGCGAATCCGGCGCTGGCCAGTTTCTGCCGGTACTCTTCGTCGGTGAGGGCGCCGGCCACGCAGCCGACCCACAGCTCCATGCTCCGGCGGATGTCCTGCGGGACCACGCCGCGCACGACCACGTCGGAGATGGCCACGCGGCCTCCCGGCTTGAGCACGCGGAAGGCTTCGCGAAACACGCGATCCTTGTCGGCGGAAAGATTGATCACGCAGTTGGAGACGATCACGTCTACCGTGCCCTGGGGCAAGGGAATGTTTTCGATTTCGCCCTTGAGGAACTCCACATTCGTGAGGCCCGACTTGCGCTTGTTCTGTTCCGCGAGGGCCAGCATCTCGTCGGTCATATCCAGGCCGTAGGCCTTTCCCGCCGGCCCGACGCGCCGCGCGGAAAGGAGAACATCAATGCCGCCGCCGGAGCCGAGATCGAGCACAATTTCTCCGGCTGCGAGACTGGCCAGGGCCGTGGGATTGCCGCAGCCGAGCGACGCGCGCAGCGCCGCCTCCGGCACCGCCGCCGCGTCGCCCTCCGCATACAGGTTCGAGGTGATGGGGTCGCAGCACTCGAGGCCGGATGCCGGACTCGACCCGCAGCAGGAGGAGCCGCTTCCCGCGGCCACACGCTTTGCGGCCTGGCCGTACTTCTCTTTCACGACTTCCTTCACGTTTTCCGAACTCATCAAATTCTCCTTTTTATTTTCGACCCGCTCAGCCCTGCTACATCCCTGTTGGGATGTTTCATTGCGAAATCCGGTCACAAGGATTCGATCTCGTTAGTCCCATCCAATCGGCTGACGGCCATCGAAGATCCGGTACGAGCGCCCCACGGGCGGTCAGGCAATAGGCACCGCATGTTCGCGGACGAGAGCTTCGACCTTTTCCCTAAGCACCGCCAGGACTCCCTCGTTGTTGGTGCCGCGAATGTCTACCGGTACGAAGCGCTTGGGATCAAAGCCGGTCTTGCGAATCAGCTTCTGGAACAGTTTCTCCTGGGCCTCCGGGGCGCAGGCGCCGCTCACGATGTACGTTTCCGGGTCCTTCGCCGATTCGCGGAAGATATCGGCCAGGACTTCATTGCCGCCCTGCCCGCAGAGCTGCGGGTGCAGCACGGCATACTTCACGTCCAGCTCCGACTCCACTTCAAAGGGCAACGTGTTGAAGTCGCTGTCCTTGAAGGATTGGCAGAGCCCCTTGCAGTTGCACAACAGAACTTTGATGGTCATGGTTGTTTCTCCTTACGATTCCGGGATGACATCTTCCGCTCCGCCGGGCTCCGGCAGGCCCGCCAGCGCGGCGCCGGGAGAGAGCGAGGGAGCGGCGAACCAGTGGCGCGTCCGATTGCACACCGAGCAAACCGACAGCATCACCGGCACTTCAATCAGCACTCCGACCACGGTGGCCAGCGCGGCCCCCGAAGCCGGTCCGAAAAGGGCGATCGCGGTGGCCACGGCGAGTTCGAAAAAGTTGCTCGCGCCGATGAGCGCGCCCGGCGCGGCCACCGAATACTCCACATGGAATAAATGCATCAAGCCATAGGACAGCGCGGAATTGAAATAGACCTGAAGGAGGATGGGCACGGCAATGAGCAGCACGTGAAAGGGCTTTGCGGCAATGTTGTCCGCCTGGAAGGCGAAGATGAGCACGAGCGTGGCCAGGAGCGCGAGGATGGTCACGGGCGAGAACTTGGGGAGCAATACTTTCTCGAACCATTCCCGGCCGTGACTGCGGATCAGCCAAATCCGCAGAACCGTCCCGGCAACCAGCGGAATCACGATGAATGCGACAACGGAATCGAGCAGTACCCGGAAGGGGACCGAGAGAGTAGCGGCGCCGCTCACCAGGAAGCGCACAATGGGGGCGAACAGGAACAGCATGATCAAATCGTTCAGCGAGACCTGCACCAGCGTGTAGGCCGGGTCGCCTTCCGTCAGAAAGCTCCACACGAACACCATCGCGGTGCAAGGGGCGGCGGCCAGCAAAATCGTCCCGGCGATGTACTGGTTCGCTTCCGCGGGGGCAATCCAGGCGGAAAAGACGTGCCGAAAAAAAAGCCATGCGACGAAGGCCATCGAAAAAGGCTTCACCATCCAATTCACGAACAGGGTGATGAGCACGCCCTTGGGCTTCTGACCCACACGGACCACCGCCGTAAAATCCACCTTCATCATCATGGGGATGATCATCAGCCAGATGAGCACGGCGATGGGGAGATTGATGTGGCTCCCTTTCCCGAATTCGATCTCGCGCAGCGCCGCGGTGAAGGAAGGGAGGAAGTTGCCGAGAAGAACGCCCACCACCATGCAGGCGGCCACCCAGAGGCTCAAATAGCGATTGAAAAAGCCGAGCTTCCTTGGCCTTTCCCGTGTGCTCGCGCCGGTCACGAAAACACCCTTTCTTCCTGCCAGTGGCTATGCCCGAGTGAGCGTTCGCCCCGGGTGGGCCCGCTCCGGAAGTCTCCGAGATGGACCTTCCATTTCATTGCCGGCCGATCCGGTCAATTTCGTTCTTGATGGCGAGCCGGTCCAGGCTGGAAAGCGGCAGGCAAAGCAGAAGGCTGATCCGGCGCTCGAGGATCATGAAAGCCTCGCGAAAGGCGCGTTCGATCTCCGCGGGAGTGCCCCGGACAGCCGCGGGATCGGGAACTCCCCAATGCGCGGTCATCGGCTGGCCGGGCCACACGGGACACACTTCGCGCGCGGCGTTGTCGCAAACCGTGAAAACAAAATTCATTTTGGGAGCGCCGGGCCGCGCAAATTCCTCCCAGTCCTTGCTCCGCAATCCCTTGGTGGGCAGGCGGGCCAGTTCGAGCTGCCGGAGGGCTTCCGGGCGTACCGAGCCGGCAGGATGGCTGCCGGCGCTATAGGCAGCAAAATGGGGCATGCCTTTCCGGTTCAGAATGGCTTCGGCCATGATGGAGCGGGCGGAGTTCCCGGTGCACAAGAACAAGACGTTGTAGCGCCCTTTCATGGCGCTCACCTGCCGCCCGCTGGTTTTCGGCTCCGTGCGGGGCTTGCGGGGAGACACGCAGGCTCGCATGGCGCCGCAGCACGAACATTCCGGCTGCCCCCGGCGCAGCAGTTTTCGGTGAGAAATCCGGCCAAACCGCTCACAGCATTCACGCGGGGCGAGTAGCGAATGGAGCGCCCGTTCTTATGGGGCTCGACCAGCCCGGCCGCAGCGAGCACGTTGAGATGAAACGAGAGGGTCGGCCCGGGAAGACGCAACTGTCGGGCGATTTGTCCCGCCGGGAGACCCAGCGGGGCGTAGCGGACGAGCAGCCGGAAAATGTTCAAGCGCGTCTCCTGGGCGAGCGCGGCAAGTGAATCCACAGCTTGGGATGTATTCATATTTCCAGAACAATGGAAATATATGCCAGCGGGCCGGGATTGTCAAGGGGCTTCCAGGCGGATGCGGGCGGGCCTTCACGGCAGGCAGATGCGGGAGCGCGGCCCCCTGGCCCGGGGGGGCGAGCTGAACGAGGGCTGGCCGCGGCGAGCGGCTGTGCCAATTATCCTTTTACGTGGAATTCGTCGAAGCGGACGATTACGTGGCCGCCGGCCGTGGGCTGGCCGAAGCTCAACTGCGGGTGGAAATGCGAAAACAGCAGCACATGATCGAGCTCGCGCAGCGTATCCCGGTCCGGCTTGCCGGAAAGCACCTCGTAGCTGACCCCCTGGCCCTGCGCATTTACGGTGAACTCGACCAGGTTCACGTCCGAGCTGATTTCCGGAATGTGCTGCCCCCCCGCGGAAATGGGCAGCGCGGAGAGCGTCTCGAGGCGCGCCGGCTGGGTCACCGGGATAGGCTGGTCGTGGGGCACGGCGCCGAGGGGAACGCCCAGGAACAAACTGTGCAGAATCAGGGCGTAGACGAGCAGCGACATGGCCACGCCGCCGGTGGCGGGCACGGCCAGGGGTTCCAGGATGTCTTCCAGCAGGCGGGTGGCGGTGCGCCGCACGCGCCGCCACACCGAGTCGCGCCGCGCATCGTCCACGGCCAGCCGGATACGCAGAGAGAGTTCGGCAGGCGGAGCGGGCGGTTCGGCGCGCGCCATCAACGCCGCCATGCGCGAGTAGGCTTCCAGCTCGTTGCGGCATTCCGAGCACCCCGGCAGGTGCCGCGCCACGTCCAGATGTTCGCGCGGGGAGAGGGCGCCGTCCAGGTAACCGGGAAGTTTGCGGGCAACGGTGCGGCAGGTCATGGCTTGCCTCCTGCCAGCTCGCGGCCCATCATTCCGCCCTCGTTCTCCCCGGAGAGGGATGCTCCCAACGCCGGTTCGAGCAGTTCCTTCAATGCCCGGCGCCCGCGCAAGATGCGGGATTTGACCGTGCCGATGGATATTTCGAGCACGTCGGCGATCTCCTCGTAGGAGAGGCCTTCGATATCGCGCAGGACCACCGCGCTGCGGAAGACCTGGGGCAGGCGGGCGAGGGCCCGGCGGACGGTCTGCTGCGCCTCGCGGGCCACGCACTCATCGAACGGGCTGGGCTCGCCGGTAGCGCCCATGGCCTCGCTGCCCACGCCATCCACTTCGTAGGACGATTCCTTCGATTGGTGCCGCCGCCACCACCGGCGCTGGTTGAGCGCCTCGCGGATGGCGATGCGGTAGAGCCAGGTCTTGAGCGAGCTGCCTCGCCGAAAGCCGTGGATGCCGCGGAAGGCTTTGAGGAACACTTCCTGGGTGGTGTCCGCCGCATCGGCGGGGTTGCCGAGCATCTGGCAGAGCAGGCGGAAGAGCGGGGCGTGAAAGTGGCGGATGAGGGCCTCAAAGGCTTCCGCGGAGCCCGATTGCAGCTCGGTGACGACTTCGGTCTCGTCGCGCCCCCAGGTGAGGGCCTGTGCCATATCGGCCATGACGATCAGATCCTCGCCGCCATCTTCGAAGCGCGGCCCGCCGCTGCGCACCCGGAATGATGCCGTTCCGGGCGTGACCGATGAGTCCGCGTCTGAGTGCTTAGACACCACAATTCTCTGTTAAGTTCCCGACCGCCTGTCTGTGAACTAAGAGTAGCAGAGACCCGAAAAACGTTGCTTTCGTGGCCGGTGCGCCGGGTCGGACCAGCCAGCCGACGTAGTGGAATCACATCCCCCAGCTCGACAGGTCCGGCCCCCACGCGGGCAATCGTGCGCCTGGCGTATACTTCCAACCGCGTTCGCGAGCTTGCCGTAGGCATATTCCGCTGGAGGGAGAATGCGGGGTCTCAAAGCCAAAGGCGTCCTGATCACGGGAGGAGCGAGCGGCATCGGCGCGGCCACTGCGGCACGCTTCCTGGAAGAAGGCGCGCG
>DATEQM010000272.1:0-22707 GCA_035272605.1 Candidatus Acidiferrales bacterium
TTTCTCCCGACCGCAATCGCAGCCTGCTGCGCGTGCCGCTCGACGCGCGCCGCGCGCAGATCGAACGCATCTCCTGGGTGGAGTCGGCGCGCGTGCTGCGCCTTTTCCCGGACCGCATCCGCGTGGAAATCACCGAGCGCCGCCCGGTGGTTTTCCTGCGCACGGGCAGCGAGCTGGCTCTGATGGACGCGCAGGGCGTGATCCTGGAACGGCCCGCGCAGGGCGATTTTCGGCTCCCGGTGGTGAGCGGGCTGGGAGAGGCCGTGCCGCTCGCCGAGCGCGCCGCCCACATGCGCATGTTCCAGCAGTTCCTCGCGGAGATTGAAGGCGTGCGCGCCGCGTCGAGCGATCTGCTGAGCGAGGTGGACCTCTCGTCGGCGGAAGACCTGCGCGCGATGCTGGTGCCCCTGGCCGGCAACGCGGGCGCGCCGGCGGAGGGAGCGCAGGCCGTGCTCGTGCATTTCGGCTCCAGCGAATTCGGGCCGCGCTTCCGGCTGCTGCTCGACAATTTCGCGCAGTGGCAGGCCCAGGCCGGCCGCATCGCCTCCATCGATCTGCGCTTCAAGAAGCAGGTGGTGGTGAATCGCGAGCCGTAAGCGCACGGCTGTATCTGTGTTGTCCCGGCCCCGCAGGGGTGGGCCAGTGCGCCGCGAAGGAGAATGGTAGGGGCGCTGCTTGCCGCGCCCCTCGAAGACCCAGGACGCCAGCAGTGGGCGCAGCAAGCAGCGCCCCTACGAGGCGGGCAGAGGAGCAGCAAGTTTGGCAAAGAAAGCCAACATCGTCGTCGGCGTGGACATCGGCAGCAGCAAGGTGTGCGTGCTGATCGCCGGCGTCCCCCCCGCGGACGAACGCACTTCCGGGAACACCGCCACCAACGGCAGCCAGGCCACACTCGAATGCATGGGCGTGGGCGTGGCGGACTCCAAGGGCCTGCGCAAGGGGCTGATCGTCAATCTCGAAGCCACGAAAATAGCCGTGGAGCGCGCGCTGGAGCAGGCCGAGGACGTGGCCGGCGTGGCCGTGGAGTTCGCACTGGTGGGCGTGGCAGGGGCGCACATTCGCGGCGTGAACAGCCGCGGCGGCATCACCCTGGGCGCGCGCCCCCGCGACGTGCAGCGCGAGGACATGCAGCGCGCCATCGACGGCGCCCGCGGCGTCAGCCTTCCCGAAGACCGCGTGGTCCTGCACGTCTTCCCGCAGGAATTTTTCCTCGATGGGCAGGACAACATTCGCCAGCCCGTGGGCCTGCTGGGGCAAAAGCTCGAGGCCAACGTCCACATCGTGACGGCGTCCGCCACCGCGGAGCAAAACCTGGTGAGCGCGCTGAACCTCGCGGGGATTAAGGTATCCGCCACCGTGCTGGAACCCTTCGCCGCCGCCGAGGCCTCGCTCACCCCCGAAGAGCGCGAGCAGGGCTGCTGCCTGCTCGATCTCGGCGCGGCTACCACGGAAATGATCGTCATCACCGATGGCGTGGTGCGGCACACCGCGGCGATCCCGGTGGGCGGCGACCACTTTACCAACGATCTGGCCGTGGGCCTGCGCACTCCGGTGCCGGAGGCAGAAGCACTGAAGCGCGAGCACGCCTGTGTGTTCCGCGAGCTGTTGCGCGGCGATTCTCCCATTGAAATTTCGAGCGTGGGCGGGCGGCCGCCGCGCACGGTTTTTTCCCGCATGCTCACGGATATTGCCGAGCCGCGCGCCACCGAATTGCTCGAGCTGGTGCACGCCGAGTTGAAGCACGGAGGCCTGGATTCGCGCATCGCCGCGGGAGTCGTGCTGACCGGCGGCGGGGCGCGATTGCGCGGGCTGCCGGACCTGGTGGAGCGGCTGTTCGGCGTGCCCGTGCGGCTGGGCCGCCCGCGCGGCATCGCCCGGGTGCCCGAGGAGTTTGCCCATCCCGAGTTCACGGTGGCCGCGGGGCTGGCGCTCTACGGGCACCGCGCGCAGGCGGGCGGGGCGCGGCAGCAGTCCCGCTCGGCGGGATGGCGGCAAAAGTGGAAGGAAGTTTGGAAGGGGTGAGGCGGTGGCCGGAAACGGAAAACAGCTCAGCGAGGGAGGCAACATGGCGCAGAAGGATGCCGGGGTGAAGTATTCGTTCAGCGAGGACCACGCGCTGGCCGCCAGAATCAAGGTGATCGGCGTGGGGGGCGGCGGGTCCAACGCCGTCAACCGCATGATCCGCGCGAAGGTCGAGGGCGTGGAGTTTATCGCCGCGAACACGGACCAGCAGGCGCTCCAGCTCTCCGCGGCGCAGGTGAAGCTGCAGATGGGCGCGAAGCTGACCAAAGGTCTGGGAGCCGGCGCCAATCCCGACATCGGCCGCAAGGCCGCGCTGGAAGACACGGAGAAAATCATCGAGGCGCTGGAAGGCGCGGACATGGTGTTCATCACCGCGGGCCTCGGCGGAGGCACGGGCTCGGGCGCCGCGCCCGTAGTGGCTTCGCTGGCCAGCGAACTCGGCTCTCTGGCGGTGGCCGTGGTGACCAAGCCGTTCTCGTTTGAAGGCAAGCGGCGCATGGTCCAGGCGGAGCAGGCCCTGGCCGAACTGGTGGCCTGCGTGGACACCGTGATCGTCATCCCCAACGAGCGCCTGATCAGCACCATCGAAAAGGGCACCAGCTTCTTCGAGGCCTTCCGCATCGCCGACGACGTGCTTCGCCAGGCGGTCCAGGGCATCAGCGACATCATCACCATCCCCGGTATCATCAACCGCGACTTTGCCGACGTGCGGACGATCCTGAAGGGCATGGGCTACGCGGTGATGGGCACCGCCGTGGCCAGCGGCCCCGACCGCGCCACCGAAGCCGCCAATCGCGCCATCAATAGCCCGCTGCTCGAAGACAACTGCATCCACGGCGCGCACGGCATCCTGATGAACATCAGCGGGTCTTCGAGCATGTCACTGCACGAGGTGAATGAAGCTTCGCTGGTCATCCAAAAGGCCGCGCACGAAAATGCCAACATCATTTTCGGCGCGGTGCAGGATGAGGCGCTCAAGGACCAGGTGAAAATCACGGTGATCGCGGCGGGATTTAAGGAAGCCCCGGCGCGCCGCCTGTCGCAGCAGAAGCCCGCCTACCTGCCGAAGGAGTGGAAAGCCTCGCACGCCGTGGCCGCTGCGGGAGGGGGTGGCGTGGTGGCCGCGTCCGGAGGCGGCGGCCGCGGGACCGACAGCATCGTCGCGCAGGTCGCGCGCAACGTCTCCAGCGTCACCGGCGAGATCGCCTCCGACGACCTGGACGTGCCCACATTCCTGCGGCGGTCCCAAAAGTCGTAGCAGCGGGCACTAGCACCGCGGGGAGCCACTTTACAGCCGCTTCCGCCGGAGCGATAATCCCGGCTGTCATAAGCCGGACCTCATTTCTTGATCCCGCGATTCTCCCAGGCTTTTTTCGCATTTCAGATGAGGAGAGATCCCCATGGCGCCCGACACTGAAAAACTAAATACATTCCTCGGCCAGTTCGTTACCGATCTCGGGGCCGCGGTCCATGCGGGCATGGTGGTGATCGGGGAGAGGCTCGGACTCTACAAAGCGCTGGCCGGCGGTCCGATGACGTCGTCCGAACTCGCGGCCAAGACCGGCACGGACGAGCGTTACTTGCGGGAATGGCTCTCTTCGCAGGCCGCAGGCGGCTACATCACCTACGATGCGACGAGCCACACATTCAGGCTCACGGAGGAGCAGGCCTTTACACTGGCCCAGGAAGACAGCCCGGCCTATCTCCCTGGGGCGTTCCAGCTTGCCTTGGGAGCCTTGGCCGCGGTTCCGCGAATTGCGGATTCGTTTCGCACCGGAGCCGGGATGGGCTGGCACGAACACGACGACGGCGTGTTCCACGGCTGCGAGAAATTCTTCCGGCCCGGGTATGCCGCCAATTTGATGAGCTCGTGGATTCCTGCGCTGCACGGCGTCCAGGAGAAACTGGAGGCCGGGGCGCGCGTAGCCGATGTTGGCTGCGGCTTGGGCGCCTCAACGATCCTGATGGCGAAAGCTTTTCCGAATTCCCGGTTCTTTGGGTTCGATTATCACGATAAGTCGGTAGAAGCCGCCCGCGAGGCTGCGCGGAGCGAAGGCCTGGAGGGCCGCGTCTCCTTCGACGTTGCCCCGGCCAAGAGCTATCCCGGCAAGGACTACGATTTTGTGGCGGTGTTCGATTGTTTGCATGACATGGGCGACCCAGTGGGAGCTGCCCGGCATGTGCGGCAGTCGCTGCACCCGGATGGCACCTGGATGATCGTGGAACCATTCGCCAACGATCAGTTGAAGGACAATCTGAATCCCGTTGGCCGGGTCTACTATTCGTTTTCCACGCTGCTATGCACTCCCTGCTCACGATCGCAGGAAGTGGGATTGTGTCTTGGAGCGCAATCGGGCGAATCGCGAATCCGAGAGGTGGTGACCTCGGCCGGATTCAGCCGTTTTCGGCGCGCCACGGAAACGCCTTTCAACCTGGTGTATGAGGCCCGGCCCTAGGCCGCCCTCGGTTTCACCACCGCGGCCATGGCGCAGCCCGTCACCGCCCAAGTGCCCACAGTTCCGGCGAGATGCGCCACCGTGTAATCCCCTGGAAATCCGTACCAATTCCAGTACGGCAGATCAATCACTAGGCAACCGAAGAGCGCCACCAGCGCGACAAACAGCACGCGCTGCCCGAATCCGGGCAGCGAGGGTGCAGACATCGCCAGCAGCCAGGAAACCGGGAACGCGGCGAGGAGCCCGAACAGAAATTGGTTCACCAGAAGTTTTGGGAAACTGAACTCCGTGCCCCCGGGCCGGTAAATGAGCACTCCAGTGGGTCCGCGCAGGAAGGCTTCTTCGAATTTCTTCTCGGCCGCAGGGTCCTTCTGCGTGTTGGCGTCCGCGCCCGGAAACATGTACCAGCCTGGCTCGTTGATCCCCAGGCGCATGGCCATGGTCAGCGCCGCCTCGTGCGGCAGCCGCTTGATGCCGGTTTCCGCGAACGGCGTGAACATGTGCCAGACAAAAGTCACGAGAAAAATGACTACGGCTCCCACCACGGTCCCGATCAGGATCTGTTTGCTCATCACTGCCTCCGTGCGTTCCATCCATGGGGCGGCCCGCGGTAGCTCCGACCGTCCCACTCGTTTCCACCCCTTCTATCACGAAGGGACCTCTTTCCCCTACACTGTCGGCATGACTTTGCCCGTTCGAGTCACGCGCGGCGCGCTGGAGGCGGTGCTCGCGCACGCACGGCGCGAGCCGGGCATGGAGTGTTGCGGGTTGCTGGCGGGACGCGCAGGGGTAATCACGACCGTGCTTCCGGCCAAAAACGCGCTGGGCAGCGCGACGGCGTTCGAAATCGCGCCAGCGGAACTCTTTGCGCTATTTCGCCATATGCGCGCACATGGATTGGACCACCTGGGCATCTACCACTCGCATCCCGCGGGAGACAACGCACCGTCGCCGCGCGATATCGAGCGCGCCTACTACCCGGACGCCGCCTACGTGATTGTCTCGCCGCGCGAGGATTCGCCGCGGCCCGTGCGCGCCTTCTCGATTCGGGAAGAGGGAGTCGCAGAGATGGCGATCGAAACCGCGCCGGGATGACCGAGCTGGCCGTCCCTGACATGGACGGAAGGAAATTGGGCCGGCGCGGGACGCCGGCGCTACGAAAGCGGCTCGCCCACAGCGTCGCAGTACGAATACGTCTGGTAAAGTGCCGGAAGCCAGTGAGAAATGCGGGCTAGTCCGCAGGGGCGGCGGCAGGAATGGGGGCGGCGCGGTGCGCGTCCGCTTCCGCCAGGCGGCGCGGATAGAGAGGGAATCGCGCGGCCAGCGCGGCCACCTCGCCGCGCACTCGTGCTTGCACCGCGGTATCGGCAATGTTCCCGAGGACCTCGGCAATCCATCCGGCGATGCGCTCCATCTCCGCTTCGCCCATGCCGCGCGTAGTGACCGCCGGGCTGCCGATGCGAATGCCGCTGGCCTTCATCGGCGGAAGCGGATCGAACGGGATGGCGTTCTTATTCACCGTCATGCCGGCGTGTTCCAGCGCCAGTTCCGCGTCGCGCCCGGTGAGCCCGCGCGAGCCCACGTCAAGCAGGAACAAGTGGTTGTCCGTGCCGCCGGCGACGATCCGGAAGCCGCGTCCCGCCAGACCCCGCGCCAGCGCCGCGGCGTTGGCCACCACGCGCCGCTGGTATTCGCGGAACTCCGGCTCCGCCGCTTCCTTCAGGCACACCGCCTTCGCCGCGATGATGTGCACCAGCGGCCCGCCCTGCAATCCGGGGAAGGTGAGTTTGTCGAGTTCCTTCGCGTACGCCTCGCGGCACAGCACCAGCCCGCCGCGCGGCCCGCGCAGCGTCTTGTGCGTGGTGGTAGAGACAAAGTCCGCGTGCGGCACCGGGCTGGGATGCAGCCCCGCCGCCACGAGGCCGGCGATGTGGGCCATGTCCACAAACAGCAGCGCCCCAGCCGCCCGCGCGATCCGACCCAGCCGCTCGAAATCAATCACGCGCGAATATGCGCTCGCGCCCGCCACGATCATTTTCGGTTTGTGCTCCGCGGCCAGGCGCTCGACCTCGTCGTAATCGAGCAGTTCCGTTTCCTTGTTCACCCCGTAGGCCACGATTTTGTACATCCGGCCGGAAAAGTTGAGCGGGTGCCCGTGCGTCAGGTGCCCGCCGTGGGCCAGGTTCATGCCCAGCAGCGTGTCGCCGGGCTTCATCGCCGCCATGTAGACGGAAATGTTTGCCTGCGTGCCGGCATGCGCCTGGACGTTGGCGTGGTCCGCGCCGAAAAGCTTTTTCGCCCGTTCGATGGCCAGCGATTCCACGCGGTCGGCGTTCTCGCAGCCGCCGTAGTAGCGCTTTCCCGGGTAGCCCTCCGCGTACTTGTTGGTGAACACGGAGCCCATGGTTTCCAGCACTGCCTCGGAAACGAAATTTTCCGAGGCGATCAGCTCCAGCCCGGTGGCCTGGCGGCGGACTTCCTCACGAAGCGCTTCCGCAACCTCCGGGTCCACCTCCGCAACGGTTCGCTGCATCCGCCGTGAATCCTGCGTCTCCATGAAATTCTCCTAACGGCTGTAGAGGCGGCCCGCCGCGGCGGGCCGCCATCCTTCTTCGCGGCCCTTGCCGGCCCGGCCCGCGCTACGCCGCGGTGCCTTTCCGCGCCGGACGCGCGGCATCCATCTCCGCAATCTTTTCCACGCGGCGCTGGTGACGCCCGCCTTTGAACGAAACGGCGAGAAACGCGCGCACGATTTCCACGGCTTGCGCGGGTTCTACGATCCGCCCGCCGAGGGCCAGCACATTGGCGTTGTTGTGCTCCCGCGCGGCCCGCGCCGCGATCAAATCGTTCACCGTGGCTGCCCGGATACCGGCCACTTTGTTCGCGGCGATGGCCATGCCGATCCCGCTGCCACAGGAGAGAATCCCCAGGTCCGCCTCGCCCCGCGCCACCGCTTCCGCCACCTTCTTCGCATAGTCGGGGAAATCCACCGACTCCTCGGACCAGGTTCCCACGTCGCTCACGGTGTGGCCCGCGCCCTCGAGGTAGGCCTTGACCGCTTCTTTGACGTGCAGGCCGGCGTGGTCCGCGCCTACGGCAATACGCAGCTTCGGGCTTTCTTCCGGCATACGCCGATTCTAGGCGTGGCCTCCGGCATTTGCAATCGTACGAACCGCTCCCCGCCAGCCGCGAGACGACACGAATCCCGGGCCTTTCTCTTCGCGTCCTCCGTGCCTCCAAGCGCTGCTGTCGAGTGTTTCGTTCGCTGCGGTAGTGAGCGGGTTGCGCGTCGCGGCACTGCGTTGACATCGGCGTGCGCGTCCCATAGGCTCATTGGTTTCATCTGCCGATTGATTTCCGGACAAAGAGAGCGAGCGCATGTCTGACCAGAAGCTGCCCACACGGGCTGAAGATTTCTCCGAGTGGTACAACCAGGTGGTCCTGCGGTCCGAAATGGCGGACTACGCCCCGGTCCGCGGCTGCATGATCGTGCGGCCCTACGGCTGGGCGCTGTGGGAAAACATCACCGCGGCGCTCGACCGGCGCTTCAAGGCCACCGGACATGTGAACGCCGCCTTCCCTCTGCTGATCCCGCGCAGCTTCATCGACAAGGAAAAATCGCACGTGGCCGGGTTCTCGCCGGAGCTGGCCGTGGTGACCCACGGCGGGGGCGAGGAGCTGGCCGAGCCGCTGGTGATCCGTCCCACCTCGGAAACGATCGTGGGCCACGCCTACGCGAAATGGATCCAGTCCTACCGCGACCTTCCCGTGCTCATCAACCAGTGGAATAGCGTGGTCCGTTGGGAGCTGCGCACCAAGCTTTTTCTCCGCACGCTCGAATTCTTCTGGCAGGAGGGCCACACCGCCCACGCCACTCTCGCCGAAGCCGAAGCCGAGACGCGCCAGATGCTCGACATTTACACCGACTTCGCCGTGAACGAAGCTGCCGTTCCCGTCATCCCCGGCCGCAAGTCGCTCTCCGAGCGCTTCGCGGGCGCCGATCAGACCTTTTCCATTGAAGCGATGATGGGGGACAAGAAGGCGCTGCAATCGGCCACGTCGCACAACTTGGGCCAGAATTTCGCCAAAGCCTTCGAAATCCGCTACCTTGACAAGGAAGGCCAGCTCCAGTACTGCTGGACGACTTCCTGGGGGCTTTCCACTCGCTTCGTCGGCGCCATCATCATGGTGCACGGCGACGACCAGGGGCTCATCTTCCCGCCCCGGCTGGCCCCGCACCAGATCGTGATCGTGCCCATCTTCAAGAACGACGCGGAAAAGGCGTCGGTTACCCAGGCCACGCACGCTGTACGCGCCGAACTCGCCGCCGCCGGCCTGCGCGTCACGCTCGACGAACGCGACGGCGTGACCCCGGGCTTCAAGTTCAACGATTGGGAGATGCGCGGCGTTCCCCTGCGCGTCGAGATCGGCCCGAAGGACGTGGCAAAAAACAGCGTGGCTTTCGCGCGTCGCGACCGGCCCGGCCGGGAAGGGAAGTCCTTCGTCCCGCGCGAGGGGCTCGTAGCCGCGGTTCGCGATGCGCTCGAGGCCATCCAGAAAGCGCTCTACGACCGCGCCCTCGAGTTCCGGAAGGCCAACACCCACGACCCGAAGAATTACGATGAGTTCCGCAACGCGGTGGAGAACGGCTTCGCGCTTTCCTTCTGGTGCGGCAACACCGACTGCGAGGCCCGCGTGAAGGAAGAAACGAAAGCCACCATCCGCAACATCCCTCTCGAACAGCCCGGCGGGGCCGGCTCCTGCATTGCTTGCGGCAATCCCGCAACCGAACGCGTGCTGTTCGGCCGCGCCTATTAGACCAACTGCGGCGAGCCGCCTGGGGCGCGAGCGGTCCGCGCACCGATTAACGCATCGGAAACGCAGCGTGTTCCATGCCTCGACACGTCCTCACCCCGATGCTAGCATCAGGCCGCGTTTCGTTACCCAGAAGGAATCCGCGCTATCGGCGGATTCCGGGATGGACTGGATTGAGCGTCACGTTACAGCGTCCGCCGCACCTCGTCGCCCGCCGAGACCGCGCCCGGGCCCAGCGAGGCGAGGGTCACATTAAACTCCTCTTCGTCCTGGTGGTGTTGGGAGCCATCGGCTATACCGGCGTCAAGGTGGTTCCCCCCTACGTGAACAACTACCAGTTGCAGGACACCTGCGTATCCGAATCGCGCCTATTTGCCGCGCACCAGAAGTCCGATCAGAAAACCAAGGACGCCGTCTGGGCGCAGGTGCAGTCGCTCGGCATCCCCATCCAGCAGGACGCCGTCAAGGTGCAAGTCATCGGGCATACCGCGCGGGTGAGCGTGGACTACAACATCGTGGTCAATCTCTTCGGCTTCGACGTGAACCTCGATTTCCATCCCGTGGGGGAAAGCCCCGTCTTCTGAGCGGTTCGCGGTACAATTCTCCTGTGTGACGCACCCGCCCGTCCCGCGCCACGCCCAAAGCGGCGCCCGGGTCGCGTATTCGATCCGGTAGAAGGGAGAATCCATCCCGTTGCGTATTCGCCTGTCTCGCGGTTTCTGGACCTCCCGGTTCGGGATCACCGTTCTCGCCTCCGGCCTGCTCGTGCTGTTCGCCGGCGCCTCGGTGTTCGCCTACTACTACGTTTCCTACTCGCGGATGATCGAGGCGCGGCTTTCCGGCCAAGTTTTCGGCAATACCTCGCAGGTGTACTCCGCGCCGCGGCGAATCTACGAGGGCGAGCCGATTGCGGAGGGCGACGTAGTGGCCTCGCTGGAGCGTGCCGGGTATTTCGACCGGCCCGTGGACGGCGCCCGCGGCGAGTTCCGCGTTTCCCGCTCCAGCCTCTCGATTCACCCGTCTCCCGCCTCGTACTTCGGCGGCACGAATCCTCTCCGCGTGGACTTTGAGGGCGGGAGGATCGCGCGGATCGCCTCGCTGGCGGGCGGCGGGGAAGTTTCTTCCGCAGAGATCGAGCCCGAGCTGATCACAAATCTGTTCGATACGGCGCGGGAAAAGCGCCGCGTCGTGCGCATGGACCAGCTCCCCAAGGTGCTCGTGGACGCCGTGCTGGCCGCGGAGGACAATCGCTTTTTCGAGCATCCCGGCTTCGATCCCCTGCGCATCGTCGGCGCCGCCTGGGCCGATTTGCGCCACCGCAATGTGGGCCAGGGCGCCAGCACGCTCACCATGCAGTTGGCCCGCAGCTTTTTCTTCTCCACCGAGCGCACCTGGAAGCGAAAGCTGGCGGAAACACTGGTGGCCCTCGAGCTCGAGCAGCGCTTCTCCAAGCAGCAGCTCTTCGAGCTGTACGCGAACGAAATCTACCTGGGAAATCGCGGCAGCTTCGCCATCCGCGGTTTCGGCGAAGGCGCCCTGGCTTATTTCGGGACGGATGTCCGCGAGCTGAGCCTGCCGGAGGCTGCTTTCCTCGCCGGCATCATCCGCGCGCCGAACCGGTATTCCTCCGCCGACAGCCGGCCGGAGCGGGCGGCCGAAGCGCGCGACCGCGTGCTGGCGCAAATGGTGGAGGACGGCCTGATTACCGCCCAGCAGCAGGCCGAGGCGCAGCGGGCGCCCCTGCGCCTGGCGCGCGGCGGCATGGAGACCTCGTCCGCGCCCAATTTTGTGGACATGGTGAAGGACCACCTGCTCGAGCACTTCTCCGAATCCGATCTGACCTCGCAGAGCTATCGCGTGTACACGTCGCTCGATCCCCGCCTGGAGCGCGCTGCGGTGGAAGCCGTTGCCGTGGGGATCAAGGAGGTGGACGCGCAGCTCCAGCGAAAATACGAGCGCTGGGCCAAGGAAAGCCAGCGGAAAGGATCTCCCGAGGCGGTACCCCGCGCCCAGGTGGCCCTGGTCGCGCTCGATCCGCGCACCGGCGAGGTGCGCGCGCTGGTCGGCGGCCGCGATTACGGCGCCAGCCAGTTGAACCGCGCGCTGGCCCGGCGGCAACCCGGCTCCGCGTTCAAACCCTTTGTCTATCTCGCCGCGTTCGAAAATGAAACGGAAGGCATCGAGCCGGAACTCACGCCCCTTTCGACGGTGGTGGACGAGCCCACCACGTTTGAGTTCGACGGCAACGAATACGCCCCCGACAATTTTGGCGAAAAGTTTTACGGCACGGTGACGCTGCGGGAGGCCCTCACGCACTCGTTGAACGTGGCCACCGTGCGCGTGGCGGAGATGGTGGGCTACCAGCGCGTGGTGGACGTGGTGCGCCAGGCCGGCCTGGACCCGCACATCCAGCCCACGCCGGCCATGGCTCTGGGCGCTTACGAGATGACGCCTCTCGACGTGGCTGCGGCCTACACCGTGTTTGCCGCGGACGGCGTGCGCGCCGAGCCCATGTTCATCCGCGGCGTCAAGGACGCGGCCGGCGAATGGATCGAGCGCAGCCAGCCGCACACCCGCGAGGCTGTGGATCCGCGCGCCGCCTACATCGTCACCAACATTCTGCAGGACGTGATCAACCACGGCACCGGCTATCCCGTGCGCCAGCGTGGCTTCACCGCCCCCGCCGCCGGCAAAACCGGCACCTCGCACGACGGGTGGTTCGCCGGTTTCACTTCCAACCTGATCTGCGTTGTGTGGGTGGGCTTCGACGACAACCGCGAGCTCGGCCTCGCGGGCGGCAATTCCGCCGCCCCCATCTGGGCCGAGTTCATGAAGCGCGCCATCGCCCTGCCGGACTACGCCGGTGTGCACGACTTCGCGCCGCCCGAAGGCGTGAGCCTGGTGGCCATTGACCCGGATACGCTCGAACGCGCCACCCCGCTCTGCCCGGTCACGCGCACCGAAGCATTTCTCGCCGGCAGCGAGCCCACACAATATTGCGAGCGCCACGGAGGCCTGGAGGCCGCGCTGGCCGCGGGGGCGGGCAGCGCCGCGCCGGGCGCGCCGGAGGAGGATGGAGCATCCCCCCGTCCCGCCACCCAGCCGCCGTCAGTTCCCTCGGAGCAGGCAAAACCTGCGACGCATCACCTGCAAAAAACTCCGCCGGGTCAAAAGTCCAACGCCCAGCAACCTGCCCCGCCGAAGAAAAAAAGCATCTGGGACAGGATTTTTGGTATCTTCGGAGCAGGTAAGAAAAAGGACCAGGCTCCGGGCTGAGCCAGGTTCGGGATCCGAGCGAAGTGCCGGGGTGGCACAAGCTTTCCGCCCGCCGTGGCGCGTCCCGATGTCGGCATCGGGAACCCTGTGTGCGCACCTTCGTGCTCGATCGCGAATCCTTCGGCTACCGCGGGGCCAGGGGGTGCGCCATGAAAATTTTCATACGCGTGTTTGGTGCGCTGCTGGCAATTCTGGTGGTGCAGGCCCCGGGTTGGGCCCAGCAGAGCCCGCCGTCCACCAGCCCTATCCAAAAGCTCATCGCCGTGGACCAACTGTTCGAGGAGAAGGACTACGACGGCGCGTTGCGCGGCTACCAGGATCTGCTGGCCTCCGATGCCAACAACGCTCAGGTGCTCAACCGCATCGGCAACGTCTACCAGGCGATGGGGAGCCCGCACGACGCGAAAAGATATTACGACCGCGCCTTAAAGGCGGACGCGAAATTCGCCGCCGCGGTCAACAACATCGGCTGCCTCTACTACAACGAACGCCGCTTCGGCACGGCTGCGCGGCACTACCGCCGTGCCATCAAACTGGATCCCAGCGTGGCCAGCTTCCACAGCAACTTGGGGTACGCCTACCTGTGGGAACAGAACTACAAGAAAATGATGGAAGAATTTCGCCGCGCGGTGACCCTCGATCCCACCATCTTCGACCAGCACAGCCGCAGCGGCTCCGTCATGCTCGAACGCAGCGTGGAAAACCGCGGCGCCTTCTACTTCTTCATTGCCAAGACCTACGGCGAAATGGGCGACGCCGGGCGCTGCCTCGATTACCTGAAAAAGGCGCGTGACGAGCACTTCAAGAACATCCTCCAGGTGCGAACTGACCCGGCCTTCGCACCCGTTCGCCCCAATCCGGCCATGAAAGAATTCATGGACGGCCTGACTCCCCAGACCACGCCCAATCCGTCCTCCGCTGCCCAGTAGGGCGGGCTTTCAGCCTGGGCACCGAGAAAGCATCACAGATAGCTCGGCGTGCTCTTTGTGTCCCGATGATTTCCGTCGGGTCGCCTCTGCGCAGTTCAGCCGGCCCCATCCCTATCTCTGCCCCGTTTCTTCCCATGCCAATTGTGACGCAGCGAACTCGCTGGAAACGCAGAACCGGCTCCGCCGGCCTCACACCTCGCACCATTAGTCTTCCAGCTTCGGCAGCGTCTCCAGCACTTCCGACGCCCGGGGCCGGTTGAGCACCGGCTCATCCCTGCGGATCCTTCCGTCCCGGAAAATGAGCACGCGATGCGCGAACTGCGCGATTTCATGTTCGTGGGTCACCAGAACGATGGTTAGCCCTTTGCTGTTCAGGTCCTGAAAGATCTCCATGATCTCGACGGACGTGCGGCTGTCCAGGTTGCCTGTGGGCTCGTCCGCCAGAAGGATGGACGGGCCGTTCACCAGCGCGCGCGCCACCGCCACGCGTTGCTGCTGTCCTCCGGACATCTGCGAGGGAAAGTGTTGCGCCCGGTCGGCAAGGCCCACCAGGGCGAGTGCCGCGGCGGCGCGCTTCTCGCGCTCGCCCTTCTCCATCTTGGTATAGAGCGTGGGCAGTTCTGTGTTCTCCAGCGCCGTTGTACGCGCCAGCAGATTGAATCCCTGAAACACGAATCCGATCTTCTGGTTCCGGATCAGCGCCAGCGCCTTCTTGTCATGGCCGGAAACGTCAATCCCTTCGAACAGGTACCGTCCCGAACTCGGACGGTCGAGACATCCCAGGATGTTCATGAAAGTGGATTTCCCGCTGCCGCTGGCCCCCATGATGGCCACAAATTCGCCGCTGTTGATTTCAACGCTCACGCCGCGGAGCGCGTGCACACGCGTCTCTCCCATCTCGTAGTATTTCTGCAATTCTTCCGCGACTATGACCGCCCCCCGGGCGGATGAGCCGCCGGTTGCTTCGTGTCGGTTGGCTGTCGCGATGGAATCCATGGTGGCAGAGGCAAGGTGCGCAGGGCGCCGGCCGCTAACGGCGTATCCCGCCGAGAACCGTGTTCTTGGAAGTGATCGAGCGAACGACGAGTTCGTCTCCTTCCTCCAACTTTCCTTTCAACACCGCGGCGACTTCCGTATAGGCGTGATCGGTGATTCCCAGCGACACCTTGACCGGCTCCAGCGAGTTATCGGCACGGAGTTTCCAAACCACGGCGGTGTCCCGAATAGGGGCGCGCGGCATATTCTGCCCTCCCGCAGTTTGCGGTTTTCCACCAGAGGTGTCCGCCAAGTCGGCGGCCCTCTGCTTTTCCGTCGCCGCTTCGATTCCGTACTGCTTGTAGACCGCCGCCACATCCTCGGCGGCCATGGGGGGCTTATAGCGCAGGGCGGTATTGGGCAGCTTGACCACGTTTTTTGCCGTGGCCACGGGAATCGTCACGTAGGCCGTCATTCCCGGGAAAAGCTTCAGTTCGGGATTGGAGAATTCGATGATGGTGTCGTAGGTGACCACGCTCTGCACCATGGTGGGGTTCATGCGCACCTGGCTGACCGTTCCCCGGAACGTGTCAGCGGGAAACGCGTCCACCTTGAAGGTGCAGGGCGTGCCCACACGGATGTTGCCCACGTCGGACTCATCGGTCTTGGCGTACACCCACATCTTGGAGAGATCCTGGGCGATGGTGAAGATGGTGGGCGCTTGCAGCGAAGCGGCCACGGTTTGGCCCACGTCCACGTTGCGCGCCACCACCGTGCCGTCAATGGGAGAGCGGATCACCGTGTAATCCAGGTTCGTCTTGGCCACCTTCACCGCCGCCTCTTTCTGGCTCACCTGCGCTTCAGCCTGGGTGACGTTGGCCTCCGCGCCGCCCACCGAGGCGATCGCCGAGTCATAATTGGCTTTGGCCATGTCCAGTTGCTGCTGGCTCATCACCTGATCGTGAGTAAGCTGGACGGCGCGCTGGTAGTCCGCTTTGGTCTGCACCATGCCGGCTTTGGCCTTCTCCACATTTGCCCGCGCCGCGACCACGTTGGCCTTGGAGTTTTGCAAATCCGCAACTGCCTGCAGCAGCGCCCCTTCAAACAGCGCGGGATCGATCAGGGCAATCACCTCGCCTTTGTGCACCCGGGAATTGAAATCGGCATTCAGCTTGGCGATGCTCCCAGAAACCTGCGAGCCTACCTGCACGGTAATGACCGCGTTGATGGTTCCCGTAGCTTCCACAACGTCGTGGATGTCGCCGCGCTCCACCTTTGCCGTGAAATGCTGCACCGGCGCGGTGCGGTTCAGGCCGAACGCCGCCAGGATGGCCGCCGCGGCCACCACACCCGCCAGTGCCAGCCATTTGCTTCTACTTTTCATCTCGCGTCCTAAAAATCCCAGCCCGCGCCACCTTACTCATAGCGCAGCGCCTCGATGGGGTCCAGCAGCGAGGCCTTGCGCGCCGGATAGTAGCCAAAAAACACGCCCACCGCGATCGAGAACAGCGCCGCGACCACCACCGCTTCCACCGACAACTGCATGGGCCATTTGAGCGTCTGCCCCACCAGGTAGGAACCCAGAATCCCGCACACCACTCCGGCCGCGCCCCCCACCAGGCTCAGCATGATGGACTCGCCCAGGAACTGAAGCTGGATGGCCTCTTCGGTCGCTCCCACTGCCACACGGACTCCGATCTCCCGCGTACGCTCGGTCACGGAGACCAGCATCACATTCATGATTCCGATTCCACCCACAAGCAGCGAAACCGAGGCGATGGCAATCAGCAGAATGGTGAGGGTCTTGCTCGCATCAAGCTGGGCCTGGATGATGTCCTCGGGATTCCGAATGTTGAAGTCGTCCTCTTCTTCGGGGCGCAGGTGATGCCGGTCGCGGAGCACGGCTGTGGCTTCCTGTCCCGCCGCTTTCACCGCATCCGCCGATACCGCGGAGCACAGGATGTCGTCCAGCCATGTAATCCCTTTGATTTTTTTCTGGGCCGTAGTGTAAGGCAGGATGATGGTGTCGTCCTGATCCTGCCCGGACAGGGAAAGTCCCTTGGGATGCAGCGTAGCCACCACCTTACAGGGAAGGTTGGTCACCCGTATGACTTTCCCAATCGGGTCTTCCGCGCCAAACAATTGTTCGCGCACCGTCCGCCCGATCACGCATACGTCGGCGGCGCGATCCACGTCGTCCTGCGAAAAGATGGCCCCTTCATCCACATACCAGCGCTTGATCTCAAAATATTCCGGCGAAACGCCCCGGTAGGAGGTGTGCCAATTCTGGTTCCCATAGATGACCTGGACCGGGTCATCCACGTTCGGCGATACGCTCTTGATCAGCGATATCTGATTCTTGATGGCTACGGCATCCGCCACCGTCAGCGTCTTCGTATCGTGCGTGCCCGTGCGCACGCCGTTCACCGCGCGCCCCCCGGCTTCGATCCACACGAAATTGTCGCCCAGATTGCTCAATTGCTGCTCCACCCGGGCTTGCCCGGCTTTGCCGATGGCCACCACGCAGATTACCGCCGCAATCCCGATCGTGATTCCCAGGATCGTCAGCGTGCTTCGCAGCTTGTTCCTGAGCAACACCACAAGGGCGGATCGAAATAACGCTACGTAGTCCACATTGCCTCCGGCGCCCCACGAAGCCGCGCACAGTCTCCGGACTGTGCTCTTGCGCTCTTTGCTCCAGCGGGTGCTCGCCCCGACGCGACGAAGATGAGTTGCAACCCTCGACGCTCGGCTTCCGCCAGCGGCCCGCAAGGGCAGAAGCCCCGTCCCAGCTGGATCGCTTCCCTCATTATTCCAGTATTTCCGCCTTCATGCGAACAACACGGCAGGATACCGCCTTCGCCTCCTTGCCCTCACTTCAGGTGCAGTAGTGACCGCCCGCCGCCCGCTCGCTTTTTCTCTTTCGCGCGTCTCCCATGCCATAATACGGGCCGATGGCTGGCGACACGTTGCCCTCCGCCGCAGGCCCTGCGGCAGCTTCGAAGGGAAGCCCCTGCAGAGGAGGGGTCCCGCTCGCCTCCATTGGAGTCGCGCCATGATTCCCCGCAAACGTCCCTGGAAAAGTTGGTCCTCGAAGCCTCGCGGCAGCAGGCCTCGGAACCCTGCCCGCGCTCTTCTGTTCTTCTTCGCGATCGTGCTGGCGGCGAGTTGGCTGGCCGGGCCACAGAGGCGCACCGCCGCCGCGGCCGGCCAGGCGGCCGGCCCCGCGGTCCCCTCTCCGCGGGTCATCGAAATTCCCATCGAGGGCGTCATCCAGCCGTTCCTCGCGGACTTCGTGGACGAGGCGCTGGCCCACGCGGCCTCCGAGCACGCCAGCCTGGTGCTGCTGACGCTGAACACGCCAGGCGGGCTGGACACCGCGATGCGCGACATCATCCAGCACATCATTGCGTCTCCGGTGCCGGTGGCGGCCTACGTATCGCCTTCCGGCTCGCGCGCAGCCTCCGCGGGGTTCTATATTCTCCTCTCCGCGGACGTGGCGGTTATGGCTCCGGGAACCGACACGGGCGCCTCTTCGCCCGTCTTCCTGATCGGCGGCACCGCGGCCCAGGTGGATGAAACGCTCAAGAAAAAAGCGATGAACGAGGCCGCCGCGTATCTCCGCAGCATTTGCGGGAATCGCGGGCGCAACGTCGATCTGGCCGAAAAAGCGGTCACCGAGGCGAAGGCCTTCTCCGATACCGAGGCGCTCAACGGCAAGCTGATCGACCTGGTGGCCTCCAGCCCCGAGGATCTGTTCGCGAAACTCGAGGGGCGAACGATCACCCGCTTTGACGGCTCCACTCTCACGCTCCATCTTCGGGGCGCGGTCATCTCCCATTACGAGGTCTCCTCGAAACAGAAATTTCTCGGCTGGCTCGCCGAACCGGACCTCATGTTCATCCTGCTCATCGTCGGGCTGGTCGGCCTGTACGTGGAATTCACGCATCCGGGATTGATCCTTCCCGGCGTGTTGGGCGGCGTGGCCCTGCTCCTGTTTCTGGTGGGCGCGCAGGTGGTGCCCATCAATCTCTTCGCCATTCTGCTGATCGCCAGCGCTGTGGCGCTCTTTGCGATCGAAGCGAAAGTCACCAGCCATGGCGTGCTCGCGCTTCTCGGCGTGGTGGCCATGCTGGCCGGCGCGCTGGTCCTGGTGCGTTCGCCCATTACCGGCGAGGGCGTGAGTCCTGCCGTGGCCCTGGGATTCACCATTCCCTTCGCCGTGCTCGCCGTAGTGGTCATGCGCCTGGCCTTGCGCACCTTCACGATGAAACCCTCCACGGGCAATGCACAGCTCGTGGGGCAGATCGGCGAGATGCGCGAGCCGGTGGACGGCACCGGCATGGTTTTCGTAGGCGGGGAACTCTGGCAAGCCCGCGCGCAGCAGCAAATCCCCACGGGTTCGAAGGTGCGCGTGGTCCGCGTGGACGGCCTGACCTTGGAAGTCGCCCCCGCCACGCTCGAGAAGGAAACGCAGGTCCAGGCGCCTTCCTGACCGTACGACAGTGGTGGCAGGCTTCCGCCTGCCGCTCGGAGTTGTAGAGGCGGGTTTATCCCGCCAGTCTTTGCTCTCAGTTGTAGCAGCGGGTTCGCCCGCCGCGGCCGGTCCCGGCGCTTGCTGCCGGGGACCCGGCGCGAGGAGGAGGAGATATGGAGACGTATGCTTTTGCCATAGCGTTTTTTATCTTTCTGATCTGGTTCTGGAACTCCGTTTTCGTGATCAAGGAGTGGGAAAACGGCGTGGTCCTGCGCCTCGGCGTCATGCTGGACACTCCCAAGTCCCGGGGCCTCTCCATCGTGGTTTGGCCGATTGACACGCTCTATCGCATTTCCATGCAGATCGAAACGCTCGACGTGCCCTCGCAGGACGTCATCACGAAGGACAACGTCTCTGCAAAGGTCAACGCCGTCTGCTACTTCAAGGTGATCGACGCCAATCTGGCCCTCGCGCGCACCAAGAATTACATGTACGCCACCTCGCAGCTCGCCCAGACCACCCTGCGCAGCGTTTGCGGCCAGTTCGAGCTCGACTCCATCCTTTCCGAACGCGACAAAGTGAACGAAAAGCTCCAGCACATCCTCGATCAGGACACCGAGCCCTGGGGCATCAAAGTCACCAAGGTGGAGTTGAAGCAGGTGGACATCCCGGAGAACATGCAGCGCGCCATTGCCCGCCAGGCCGAAGCGGAACGCGAGCGCCGCGCCAAGGTCATCCACGCCGACGGCGAATTCCAGGCCTCCGCAAAACTGGCTGAAGCTGCCGCCATCCTCGAAGTGCGGCCCGCCGCCATCCAGTTGCGCTATCTGCAAACGTTGACGGAAATCGGTGCGGAGAAGAACACCACCGTTGTGTTCCCGCTGCCTATGGATATGATTAGTCTCTGGATGCAGACCCTGGCAAAGAGGCTGGAAGTAAAGTAGCGGGCGCGCCGCAGGGGGATCGGGTCGCGGCGCAGGGCCTGTGGGCACTCGAACGAATCGTCGCACGCGGCGCGGACCGCGGGCTGAGGGGGAGAGGAATGGCAGAAGGGCGCGCGGAACGCACGATCGGGAGCGGACATCTGGTCGCTCTCTTCCTGGGCATCGTCGTACTCTGTTGCGTTTTCTTCATCCTGGGCTACGAAATGGGCCGCGCGCAGTTCGAGAAGGGCGGCGGCACGGCCGTCGCCACAAAGCCCGCGGCGCCGGCTCCCGCCGCGGCCAAGGAAGAGCCCGCATCGCCGGGCTGGCCCTCCGGCTCCGCCAGCGGCGCCTCCGCTTCTGGAAAGGCGGCATCTCCGGCCGCTTCGGGGCAGCCGGCAAAATCCGCTGCCCCGGCCAAATCACCCGCCGCCGCTGGCTCCTCCCGCGGCGCGGCGGGCGCGGCGTCGAATGGGCTCAAGGCGCCCCCGATTCCCCGCGGCTCCATCGTTTTGCAAGTGGCCGCCAACCGCAACGAGTCCGACGCCCTCAACCTGGCAAAACTTCTCCAGGAAAAAGGCTTTCCCGCTTTCGTCCTCACGCCATCCGCGGACGATTGGTATCGCGTGCAGGTGGGGCCCTACACCGACGCGAAATCGGCCGACCAGGCCAAAGCGGCGCTGGCCCATGAGGGCTTCAAAGCCATCACGAAACGCTGAGCGTGCCCGCAGCGTGCCAAGAGCCACAAGAGCCCGAAGAGCCCCAAGAGCATGACCAGCTCCCTCCGCTGGACCGCCGCCGCCGCCTCCGGGCTTTCTCTCGCCTTCGCCTTCGCTCCCTACAATATTGACCTGCTCGCCTGGGTGTCGCTTTCCCTGCTCATCGGCGCCGCCATCGGCACGGGCCCGGGACGCGGATTCCTGCTCGGCTGGGTGCACGGCATGATGTTCTTCGGCTTCTCGTTGCCGTGGATTTACACGGTGATGCACGTCCACGGCAATATGGACCCGCCCACGGCCGCCGCCGTTTTCGCGCTGCTCGTCGCCGCACTTTCCGTTTGTCCGGGACTGTTTGCCGCCGGGGTGGCCTGGTGCGGGCGGCATTCGGTGGGACGCGCGTGCGTGGCGGCGCCGTTTCTGTGGGTGGCCACGGAGTTTTTCCGCCGCTACGAGCTGGGCCTCGGTTTTCCCTGGAACCTGCTGGGATACGCCGCCGCGATGCATCTGGGCCTGCTGCAATTGGTCACCATCACGGGCATTTACGGTCTTTCTTTCGTGCTGGTCTCCGCCAACGCTCTGGTCGCCTGGGTGCTCCTCACCCGCACGCGCACCGCCTGGCTTACCGGAGTCGTCTCCGCCGTGGTGGTCGTGTCTGCGCTGCTCGTCGGCGACCAGTTTGTCCCGCTCGGGCAGCCGGACCGCGAAGCCGTGCTCGTGCAGACGAATTTTCCCCAGTCCACCTCCTATCCCAACGACTGGATGGACCGTCACGCCGCCGATCTCGATGAACTCGAAACCATCAGCGCCGAGGGCGCCCGCCGCACCCGCGGCATCATCGTCTGGCCGGAATGTCCCGCGCCGTTCTACTGGCAGGATCCGCGCTTCACCGCGCGGCTGGCGCGCCTGGCCCTCACCACCGCCACCAACGTGATCGCCGGCGTCGTGGACTGGCGGCCGGGACCCCACGGCGCGCTCGAACCCTACAACACCGCCGTGATGCTGGACCCGGCCGGCCATCGCGTCTTCACGTACGACAAGATCGAACTCGTGCCCTTCGGTGAATTCGTTCCCTGGCGCCGCTGGCTCGTCTTTGCCAACACCATCACCGCGGAGGTGGGCGACTTCCAGCGCGGCACGCAGTATTCCGTCGGCGAGCTGCCCGGCGGCAGCTTTTCCGTCTTCATCTGCTACGAAGCCGTGATTCCCGACGTCGCGCGCCACTTCGTCCAGCGCGGCGCGCGCCTGCTGATTAATCTGACCAACGACGGCTGGTTCGGCCATACCGCCGCGCTCGAACAGCACCTGGCGCAGGCGCGCGTCCGCGCCGTGGAGAATCGCCGCTGGCTCCTCCGCGCCGCCAACACCGGCTTCACCGTTTCCGTCAGCCCCTACGGCCGGATCGCCGCCGTGCTGCCTCTCGACCGCCGCACCGTCCTCATCGCTCCCTACGGCTTTCGCGACGACATCACCATCTACACCCGCTGGGGCGACTGGCTTCCCTGGTTTTGCGTCGTGGCCTGCGCCTGGTTTTTCATCTACAGCTCTTCCCCGCCCGAAGAGGAAGACGAGGAAGAACAAGAGGTCGGGCTAGTCGTACCCGCCTAGGCCCCTTCGCTTCTCCCGCGCCGTGTAGCGGCGCGGTTTCGCGGTGTTTGCGTCCCGACGCTTTTCGTCGGGAATCCCGCCATCTCGCCCTCTCGCCATGTAAAGATCGCTGCATGCCGTAGGGGCACGATCCCGCCGCTGCGGGATGCGCCTACCGCTGGCCCGCTCGGCGATATCCCCAGCGGACTGCCATCCCCATCGGAGCACGTTCCGCTCCCCGTCTTGGCAATTTCCTCCGCGGGATGCCACAATGATGGAAGCGATCGCGGAGGCGGCTTCAAGCTATGCAGACGCCATCTCCCGTCGCCTGTCATTCCGAGCGGAGCGAGGAATCTGCTTTTGCCTCTTGCGGATTCCCAAGGCGATTCTCATGGTTCTCGAAGACCTCGAACATCGCGGCGAGCAGTTGAAACAGCGCATCGAGATGGTGCGGAGCTATCTTTGACGCTCCCGGCAACCGCCAGCGCCTGGCGGCCCTCGAAGAGCAGATCGCTCGCCCCGACTTCTGGC
>DATEQM010000273.1:0-3901 GCA_035272605.1 Candidatus Acidiferrales bacterium
TTGGTTTTCAAGGGCCTGGCTTCGGAAGTGCTCGCCATGGAACTGCGGAAAGATCCCATCACGCGGAGTTGGGTGGTCCTGGGCCAGACGGACGAGCCGCCGCTCACCGTGGACCCCTGCCCGCTGTGTCCCAGCGCCGCAACGGGGCAGACTCTGCTGGCACTCCCGGCCGAGGGCGCATGGCAGGTGCGGGTGACGCCGCACACCTCGCCGCTCTATCGCATTGAGGGCGAAGTGGGCCGCGCCGCCGAGGGCATCTACGACAAAATGCGATCCGTGGGGGCTCACGAGATCGTGATCGAGACGCCCGGGCACGACCGGCGGCTTTCGCAGTTCTCCGACGAAGAAATCGGGATGGTGTTTGAAGCCTACAAACGCCGGATCGCGGACCTGAAACACGACTCCCGCTTCAAGTACGCGACCGCGCTGAAGAACCAGGGCCGCGCCGCCGCCGCGGAGTGGGCCCACGCGCATTCGGAAGTGATTGCCACCACGTTTGTCCCCCGGCGCGTGCTCTACGAGCTGCGCGCGGCGAAGGCTTATTTCCAGGAAAAGGAACGCTGCGTGTTCTGCGACATCGTGCGGCAGGAAGAACGCGCGGGGAAGCGCGTGGTGGACACGCAGGGCGATTACGTGGCCTTCTGTCCCTATGCCTCGCGCGTGCCCTTCGAGACCTGGATTCTGGGGCGGAAACACAACCACCAGTTCGAGGTGCCGCGCGCCGAGTCCCGCCGCCGGCATCTGGCCGCGCTGGTGGGACGCACGCTGCGCCGGCTGGAACAAATCTCCGACGCCTACCACATGGTGCTGCACACCTCGCCGAATACCGGCGTGCGGCGCGGGGACCCGGCCGATTACTGGAAGACGATCGCCGACGATTACCACTGGCACATCGAGATCATGCCCATCCTGCCGAAAGGCAGCCGCTCCTACGCGTTGAAGGAAATCTACTTCAACACCGTGATGCCGGAAGACAGCGCAAAGCAATTGCGCGCGCTCGAGGCCAGCCTGTGAGCGTGCGCGGCGCGCCCCGGGCCTCCCGGCCGGCCCCTCGCGACTTGCAGCGTGGCGGCATCTTTTCCCGGCTGGCTTTCCTGCTGTTTCTCGCCGCCGTCGTGTTCGGCCTGTATCTGTTCCGGGTGCCGCTGCTCCAGGCCTGCGGCAACTTCTGGATCGTGGACGACAAGCCGGAGCCGGCCGATGCCATCCTGATTCTGGGAGACGACAATTTGCAGGGAGACCGTGCGAACCGCGCGGCCGAGCTCTACCACGCCCACTGGGCTCCGCGAATCGTGGCCAGCGGACGTCCGTTGCGCTCGTACCTCAGCATTCCCGACCTGATGCGGCGCGACCTGACGGCACGGGGCGTTCCCGGCGACGCCATCATTTCCTATCCCCGCCCGGTAGGGAACACGCGGGAAGAGGCGGAGGCGCTGCGGCAACTGGCCGTGCAGCGCGGCTGGCGGCACGTGCTGGTGGTCACCTCGAGTTATCACACGCGGCGCGCGCGATTCATTTTCAAGCGCGTGTGGCCGCACGACTTCGAATTCCGGATGATCGCGGCGCACGACTCCGACTTCGACGCGGATTCCTGGTGGCGGTCGCGGGAGGGGCTGAAGCTGGTGTTTCACGAGACCCTGGGCACGGTGGTGGCTGCGTGGGAACTGCGCCACGCGGAGTAGGGGGCCGCGCGGGCGACCGGCGAGTTTTGCGCCGCAGATGCGCAGGGCTGCAAAGCCGCAGCGCCGCAGGGGCGCGCCCTACCCTGCGCGCCGCGCCTGGCCGGAAATCCGGGCCGCTGGTTCCTTTCCTGCGTCACTTTTTCGCCTCGCCGTTGCCATCCCTGCATCCCTGTTCTATAGTTTCCGAGCGATTCCTTCGACCCAGCCCCGGAATCGGCACGCATACCCGGCTCTGTCCCATCCTTTGAGGAGGAGGTTCCAATGTGGTTCAAACAGACCGAGCCAAAGTCTCCCCAGCAACCAGAAGCCCCAGCGGTGCGGTCGCAGCCCGCTGCTGTACCACCCGCAGCGCCGGCCGCGCCCGCGGAGCCCGCTCCGGCGGCAGTGAACGTCGCGCCGGCGGCACCGGCGTACACGGCCAACGCTTCGCGAATCACGCCGGGACTGAGCCTGAAGGGAGAAATCTCCGGCCGCGAGGACCTGTGGATCGGCGGCAGCGTGGACGGCTCGCTGCGCTTTGATACCTCCCGCGTGGTGGTGGGCGCGAGCGGCGTGGTTCACGGGGGAATCGAGGCGCGCGAAATTGTGATCGAAGGCAAAGTGGAAGGCGACCTCCGCGCCGCAGAGCGACTCGAGATCACGCAGACGGGCAGAGTCCGCGGCGACGCATCCGCGCCGCGCCTTTCCATGCAGGAAGGCGCGGTGTTCAACGGCTCGATCGAGGTGGTGCGCGCGGGAGAATCCCGCAGCGCCGCGCCCGGCGCGGGCTCCAGCTCGCGCACCTCGCCGGCTCCCCGGAATCAGCGTTTCCAGACCGCACAGGCCGCGGGCGCCGCTGCGGCAGCCACCGCCGCGACGTCTCCCGCGGGAAGTCCCGCGGGCGTGCCGGCCGCCTCCTCGGATTCCAGGGAGAGCGAGGCCGCTCCCGCAGGTCCCGTCGCGTATCGCGGTATCGCCGCGGACGCCCCGGAGCGTCCGGAATAGCCGCCGGAGGATAGGGAGTTCGCTGATGAGTTGGTCCACGCGGCAGCGACCCGCTGAGCCCGCTGCGGCGGGAAGCGGCGGATCCGCGTCCGCAGTCCGCGCTCCCGTGCGCGGCCACGAGAGTGGCGCGGCCTCTGCCGACACCTCCGGCTCCACAGCTTCCGTGCGCCGCGTGTCCAACGGTTTGAAGGAACTGCTGGGCGCGATCGAGGGGATTGAACGCTGCGAGCTGCTCGATCTGGGCCCGGTCTCGCAAGCCACCGTGGATTTCTTCACCTCGCGCGGCTGCCGCCTGCACACGCACGATCTGCTCCGCGGCTGGCGCGAATTCCTAGCCGAGGAGCTCGAGAGGCCGGCGCAGAGCCCGCGCGCGGCCGGCGGCAGGGCCGCACGAGGGCCGGAACTCGCCCCCGGGCACACAGGAAAGGACGCAGCGGGTGACTCGGCGCGTTCCGGCCGCAATGCCCCGCTGGCGGATGACGGCGAAGACCCGTCCGTGCGCCCGGCACGATTCTTTGCGCGCCACCTGTGGTTTGATCCGCGAAAATTTCACGGCGTGCTGTTGTGGGATTCGCTCGATTATCTGGACGCGGCCACCGGCGCGGCCCTGGTGGCGCGGCTCGCAGAAATCCTCCGCCCCGGCGGCGCCGCGCTCTTGCACCTGCACGACAAAACGCCGGAGCGCTTCTGGCGTTATCGGGTGCTCGACGCGCAAACACTGGAATGCGTTCCGGCCACGGCGCCAGTAGCTTTTCAGCGCCCCATCCCCAACCGCGAAATCATGAATCTGTTCCACGATTTCCGCACGTCGAAGACGTTTGTGGGCCGCGACCAGATCCGCGAGGTCCTTTTTCTTCGCTGAATGCGGTGCTGTGATGCTCCGGCGCCGCTACCGGACACGGACCATAGCGGTCGCCGTCTTCGTATGTCCCTGGGCGTCTTCGGCGGTAAGCGTGTACGTGGTGTCCTTCCGCGGGGAAACATCCACGCAACGGCTGTAGGACGGACGCAGGGACTCTACGGGCGGGTCCAGACGCACCGAGGCGGCGTTCGAGACTCCGTAGCACAACTGCGCCGCTTCGCCCCGCCGGATCGTGGCGGGAGCGGCATAGAAAGCCAGGATCTCAAAGCGGTTGCCGCCCATCATCTCCACGGTACGCCGGTCTTCCTCCGCTTTTTTTGTGGCGGCTCTGCGCTCCATCTCTTCATCAATGGCGCGGTTCTCGCGCCCGCGG
>DATEQM010000274.1:0-6186 GCA_035272605.1 Candidatus Acidiferrales bacterium
ATTGGAGGTGGAGCAGGTGGCGGTGCCGGGGCCATTGGCGTCGATGACAGCGAAATTCGAGGGCGTCAGCGGGGGCAGCCCGTTGAGTGCCGAGAACAGGTTCGCGTCGTCCACAATGGTGTTCGAGCCAAAGGCATCGACGATCACGATGGTCTGGCCCGTCCCGTCCAAGCCTTGGGAATAGAGTGGATTCAGCCCGTACGCTGCTTGCAGCTCAGCGGCATCGTAGCCGCAGGGCGGGAGATTGGGCACCCCACTCGAAATGTCCGCTCCATACCGGTTGCCCGCGTAGGATGCCGCCGGCAGGCCTCCTGCCGTTCGGAAGTTAACCACCTGCGGCGGACGGAGGCAGTTCGCGCTGAAGAAAAGCCCGTCGGGACCGGCGGCTGAAGTTGGGACTCCGGCATACGGCACCCCGGTTGCCGGGTCGACCGCTGGGGTGGCATAGGACCGGTACACCAGATCGCTCAGCCCCTGCACCGTCGCCACCAGCGGAGCTGCCGCCCCCGTCACGGTTGCTTCCGATTCGGCCATTCGGTGGGCCGCTCCGTTGACCATGACGCGATTGACCTTCACGTTGAACGCCGATTGAGCGTCCCCCACGCGTCCTTGTGCCACGAGGAAGTGGTTGTTCTGGTCAATCGAGGTGACTTTCAAATGATGGGCGGCCAGGAAATCGCGAACCACAGTCGCATCCTGCGCTCGCGGCGCGAATTCAGCCTTGTATTCCGCCATGGTCAGGAAGTGGTGATAGTTCGGCGAGCTCTCGTCGTACATATCCTGGACCAGGGCATCCAGGGCTTCTTTGTTGTGCAGGTTCAGCCATACGGTCACGCTGATCTGCTTGTTCTCATCTTCAGGGCCCAACTTTGTCACCCGGTTGGGAGGAGCGGCGAACGCTGAACCTGCCAGCAGCGCAAAAACCGCGAGCCAAAGGGAAACCGCACCGCCTATCTGCGACAGCCCTCTGCCAATTCGCATATCTTTGCTCCTTTTCGAATCCTCTTACTTGAGGATCGAGTTGATCTTGCGTCGCGCGCGACGGTGCAACTTTTCCTGCTGCTAGGATATGGAGACAGGCAGGTGAACGAGCCGCTGTCATTTCGCCCGGGAGGCCCGTTTACCGCACCCCCTTTTGGCTGAAAGCCTAGCCCTCCGGCCCCAGGGTGTCAACCGCAACCCGCGCTGGCCCGTGGAGATTGTAGTGTCCGTCGAAATGGCCGTTCCTCCCTAACGTGGTTCGGCATCTGCGAGCGGCGCCAGATACCACTCGACTCCGGCGTTACCGCCCTCTCCCGTTCTCGTAAGCTCCTGCGGTCAATCTGGAACGCGCAATCCCATCATCCACTGCCCCGCTCAGATCACCACCGTCAGACGTTCAACAGGAGTGCACGGTACACGCGTTCCCGTGCACTTCCCCTTGTGCCGCCTCCGCCCGGCCATATAAGGTAGAAGTGTCCCGGTCGAGCGGTCCGCCGCCAAATTTGGGACGATGCCGCACGGAAGGATTGCCTTCTCCTTGGTTCAAGTGACCTTGTCCGCACCCCGCTCATGACTGCTCTGCGCGCCATCTCAACCGTCACCCGGAAAACGCTTTGGTTTGGCGGTTATCTCGCGGCCTGCCTGGCCATTTTCTGGCCCTCCGTGCGCGACGTGTTCCACCTCGCGCTCTCTCAGGACATTTATTCGCACATCCTCCTGGTCCCCTTCATCACGGCCGGCCTCATGCTGATGAACCGGCACTGGCTTTCCCCAAACGCGGAGGGCAGCCCGCGAGCCGCCGCCGTACTTTTCCTCTCCGGAATGCTTTTCTTCGGCCTGAGCTGGCGATTCGGTTTTCTTCTCCCGAGCGGAAATCTCATGGCGTATGCCATCCTGCCTTTGATCTTCCTGATATGGGCGGGGTTCCTGTTCTTCTATGGAGCGCAGGCGTTTCATTCCCTCCAGTTTCCGCTTTTTTTTCTGCTTCTCGCCGTTCCCCTCCCAGAATCTCTGATTGACGTCTTTATCGGCTGGCTCCGCGTGGGCTCCGCCGAAGTTACCTATTGGCTCTTCCGCGCCACCGCAACCCCGGTGTTTCGCCAGGGCTTCATTTTTGCCCTGCCCGGCGCCACCATCGACATAGCGCCGGAATGCAGCGGCATCCGCTCCGCCATCGCGCTGCTCATTACCTGCCTTCTGGCCGGCTATCTTTTCCTGCGCACCAAATGGGCGCGGACCGCGCTCTTGGTGGCGGCCGTGCCCGTGATCATCATTAAGAACGGGATTCGCATCGTCACGCTCACGCTCCTCGCCATCCACGTTGACCCCAGCTTCCTCACCGGAAAGTTCCATCACCAGGGCGGCTTTATTTTTTTCCTCATCGGGCTGCTCATCCTCTGGCCCGTCTTGATTTGGTTGCAGACCAAGGAAGCGAAATTGATGAATCGTGGCAGCCCGCCTCCGGGTTCGGCAAGCGGAGGCACGCACCCCACCTCCACCGCTACCGTTCCGCAGCGCTGACGTCATTCAGTAAACGAAACGGAAGGAATCGGAAGGCCGCTGGATCCCCGACCGCATGTATCTCTCGAGCCGTCCCAAATCATTTTCGTCGAAACCGTAGGCACAAAATAAAAAGTAGCCCAGCTCATCGAGCAAGCCCACCGCTAGCGGCCGCATAATCCCTACGCCCCTCATCCCGCAGGGACGCCGATTCAGGTCGCGGCTGCCGGCATGCGCATGCGCTTTCGCTTCCATTCATGCTCGTGCCGCAGTTTGTCTTTGTGCTTTTTGAGCTGGCCTCCCAGCTCGCGGAAGGCCTTATGCACGGTCGAGTGCACGTCCTTCGCCGAGTGCACCGCGTGCAGCGTGGCCGTGGGCAGCACCAGGTTCACCGACAGCGCATACTCGCTCTTTTTCGGGCGAAACTCGACGGCCCCGTGGCATTGAACCAAGTCCGGGTCATACGCCGTGAGCAGTTTCCCCATCTTGCCGCAGTATTGCTTCACCAGTTTCTCGAAGCCCGCGTGAGTCTCCAGGCCCCGGTAACTCAGGCTGATTTTCATGGATGCACCCTGAATGGATCGATTGCAGCGAACGGGCAGGCCGCGAATGCCGCTGGGCACTCATCAGCAAATTCAGGCTAGCACCGCATCCGCCGGAAAGCAACGAGCTGCCGGCCCCGCCGTTTCCTTGGCAGCGCCGCCCTCGTGGCCGGCCACGATCTGGACGATAAAAGCTCGCTCCGCCCGCCCCTACAATTGACACTCACTCCGCCAAAGCCGTAGCCTGCCTCCAGGACCCATGGACGAGCAGAAATCACCGTTGGACACGAAGCCCGCAGGCGCCGCTCCCCGCGCCCGCATTCTCGTCGGCCCAGCCGGCTGGTCCTATCCCGACTGGAAAGGCATCGTCTACCCGGTGCACCGCCCGCGCGGCTTCCACGAAGCGGAATATCTCGCCCAATTCTTCGACACGATTGAGATCAACACATCCTTCTACAATCCCCTGCGGCCCGAGATGTGCCGGCAGTGGCTCTCGCGCGTCTCTCAGAACCCCGGCTTCCTGTTTACCGCAAAGCTCTGGCAGCGCTTTACGCACGAAGCGAGCCTGGCCGCCGCCGATGTGCGGGCGGTCCGCGCCGGTTTCGACGTTCTTCGCGACGTTGGCCGCCTCGGCGCCATCCTGCTCCAGTTTCCCTTCTCGTTCCACAACACGCCGGAAACGCGCGCGCACCTCGAAAAACTGCTCGAGCTTTTCCGCGATTATCCCTTGGTGGTCGAAATGCGCCACTCCACTTGGAACAACAAGGAGTTTTTCGCCTTCCTGCACCGCCGCGGCGCCGGTTTCTGCAACATTGACCAGCCACTCATCGGCCGCTCCATGCGCCCCACGGAGCGCGCTACTTCGCCGGTCGGCTACGTGCGCCTCCACGGCCGCCGCTATGACACCTGGTTCACCGACGATCCCGCCTCGCCTCCCGAGGAGCGTTACAACTACCTGTACTCCCCCGAAGAACTCGACCCTTGGGCCGCCCGCATCGAAAAAGTCGCCGGGCACTCGAAAACTACTTTCGTCATCACCAACAATCACTACCAGGGCAAAGCCATCGTCAACGCCCTGCAATTAATCCAGTTGCTGAGCGGACAAAAAGTGAAGCTCCCAGAGCCGCTCCGCCAGCACTATCCCCAACTCGAGTCCATTGCCTCGGAACCGCCGCGCGAAGCTACGCTTTTTCCCCTGGGCACCAGCTCCCAACCCCGCCGCGACTAATTGCGGAGCGCCCCGAGCCGCTCGGGGCCGATTTTCTTCGCCGGCCGCGCTGCGGCGGAATCGGCAACCGGTCCGCACGGACAATTCACCGACACCAATCCCCTGCCCGATATCACGATCAAGAGAAGGCACCGTGCGGAATCAAATCCCGAAAAATGCAGCGTCTACTTCTTGAAGAGGTTGTCGAAGGCGCGGCGCGCGGAATCCGTGGTTAGTCCCGTCCCGGGGCTTGCCACCGGCTTCACGGCCGCGCTCGCCGGCGAGGTGTCCTTCTCCATCAGCATGCGAAACGCGAAAAACGTGCATTCGTTCCGCGCGTCTTTCCGAGGAATGCGTTCCGGAATCGGCTCCGTGCACTCAAACTGCGCTCCGGTATCGAAGTGCAGGCATTGTTTGCAGGAATGGAGTTCAAACTGGCAGCGGGAGCATTGGCCGTTGGGATCGAAGCCGGGCGGGAGGACCGTGCCGCAGTTCGCGCAGCGGGCGCGCGTCACACGCCCCACCATGCGCGGCGTCCGCGGCCCGATGTGCTCCTGCCGCGGAGGCCCGCCGGTTGGTGCCGGCGGCCGTTCTTTCCGTTCGGGCTTTCCTGTGTCTTGGTAGCCTCTTTGCTTATACTTCCGCTCAGACATGATGCCTCCGGGGGAGAATCCCATGATACTCCGAATTGCCAGGAGTGCTAGTGCCGCGCGTCGAATTTATTGAAATTCAGTTCCCGCCCACATTCGCAGTGTGGCAAACCCTAGCGTCCCTCACTTCTCCCTCTTTCCCTTTGCGCGCAGGTAGGCCACGAGATCGTCGACGTCCTCCTTGCTCAGGCTTTGCCCGAATGGGGGCATGATCCCGCGGCCCTCCAGGATGGTTTTTCGCACCTGCTCTTCGGTGGCCGGAGCCCCGCTCGGCAGCGAACGGCGTTCGAATATCCCGTCGAGTTTCGGGGGCTTCTTCGCCAGGTCCAGCTTCGTATCTTCGTGACAGGCTGCGCAGTGCATATCGTACAGCACTTTCCCCTGCTCAGCCGCCGGCGCGGCCTGGCTGTTCTCTTCCCCCGGGGCGCATCCCCAGCTCCCCAGCAGCAGGGCTCCGGCCGCTGCGGCGGTCAAAGCGCGGGTCCGGCAAATCATCTTGCTGAGCCCGCCTTCGCCGCGGATGGTCCCTCGGACGCCTCTGTTTTCGCTGCGGCCATGACCGCCGCCGTGACTTCATCCACCGACCACTCGCTGTCCTTCCATTCCTTCACGATGGTGCCAGCCGGGGAGATCAGCACCGTGCTCATCGAATGCGCTACGGTATTGCCGTCCGGCAGATAGAAAAGGCCGAACTCGCCCGCCAGTTTTTTCAAATCCCCGGGGGCGCAGGTTACAAAATCCCAGTGCGCCAGGCTGGCCGGGGTCTCCAGATAGGCCAGCGCGTACTTTTTCAACACAGGCGGCTGGTCGTACTCGGGATCGATGCTGATGCTGATCAGGTGGGTCTTCTGGTAGGCGGCGGGATCCTTTTTCAGCCTGCGCTCGATAGCCGCAAAATGGCTGGTGATCAGCGGGCAGTAGTCGGGAAGCGGGCAGCGCGTGTAGATAAACGTCAGCAGCACCGCCTTCCCCCGGAACTGTCCCAGTTCCACCTTCTTGCTGTCCTGATTGATCAGCGGCAACGCTTCGATCTCTTTGTCCAAGCTGTCCTTGGCCGCCGCGGACTCGTTTGCGACGGTTCCCCGTTTGCTGGCATCCACAATTTCCAGATTCTCAAGCCAGGAACCCTCGCCGTTCTTCGTCACGATCAGATCTGCGGTCACAAAGTCGCCCGGTTCCACGTTGACCAGCCCGCCGTGATCCTTGACTTTGAACGTCATGGTCATGGCCGGCATGAATCCGGGAATATCTTCGTGTTTCAGCGTCATTTCACGGGCCATGGCGTCCTTTTGCTCCACCACTCCCC
>DATEQM010000275.1:0-2855 GCA_035272605.1 Candidatus Acidiferrales bacterium
AGCAGCGCCACGGCAATCAGCACCGTTTTCCAGTGGCGGCTGCGCGCCAAAAGCATGGCCAGCAGGAGCGCCAGCCCCAGGCTGGGCGCGTAGGCCAGCCGTTCGCCCATCATCGTCCCGATGGGGAACAGAAGATTCGACGTCGCGGAAAACAGTACGGCGTAGGCGAGCACCGCCGGGCGGAAATCGCGGCGCCCGAGGGCCAGGACGATTGCGCCGCCCGCCAGGGCGAGCCCCGCCCACGCGCGCACATCACCGAGCCCCATCACCAGCGGGATCTGCTTGTAGGAATAGTCGGCGGAGAGCGTGAGGGGCAGGACGGTCTTGAACAGGTACAGGCATTGCACCCAAAGCGCCGTGAGGATGCGCGGGCCGGCCTCGACAAGCCCCATGGGATTATCAATGGCAGGGATTTGTGAACTGCGGGACAGGAGGCGGTGCGCCAGGAGCGCCAGACCGATCACGGCAGCGGCCCCGGCGCCGGTGGCAAGGGCCACGCGCGGACGCGGATTCTTTCGCGGGAAAACCAGCGGGAGCGCCGCGAAGGTGGCCGCGCTCTCCTTGGAGAAAACGGCCAGGGCAAACAGCAGGAGCGCGGGAACCGGACGGCCGTTGAAGTAGAGAAGCAGCGCGCCCAGGCCGAACGCCGCAGCGAGCAGCTCCGCCGAACCCACCGCCGAGGTGGTCGCCTCCGTGTGGATAGGAAAGAGCGCGAACAGCAGCGTGGCAACGAACGCGACGCGCGGCGCGGTTGGGACAGCCAGAAAAAAACGGTAGAGCAGGAGCACGACCGCCAGCCCCAGCGCCAGCCCGACCGCGTGATAGAGCGAAGGGTGAGCGCCGCCGCCCACCGCCCAGATCAGGGCCCAGAGCGTCTCGGAGACGGGACGGTAGAGTTCCTGCCCGCGCGCGTCCGGCCAGTATCCGGAGGTCCAGAGGTGCGCGATCTGGCGGAGCGAGTGGAGGTGCAACGCCTCGTTTTGGACGATCAACACGCGGTCGTCGAACACAAACCCGCAGGCCAGTGCGCCGAGATTCGGCAACAGAAATGCCAGTGCCAGCCACAGCGGCGCCCGGGGAACAAGAGGCTCGGGCGGCGGCGCGGCCTCCGCTTTTTCCGCGGCGCGCTTTGGTTGTGGTGGAACGCGACGCTTGCGTCTCATCGGGGATCAGGATCCGGGCGCGGTTGCGGAATGTGATGCGACACCAGATTTTGTCCGGTGCGGCAACCTTCCGTCGGAACGGAATCCTACCATTTCGGAGGCTCGCGCGACGCTCGCGGCGGTCAGACTAACGGTTCGCGGGAGGACTGCCCGCTTGCGTGGCTTCGCGGGCCCGCGCCCGGGCAAAGAACGACGCCACACGGCGCTCGAATTCCTCGGGCGCGCGGCCCTGGACCTGTGTGTGCCCGGCGCCGGGCACCAGCCACATTTCTTTGGGCCCTTTGGCCGCCGCATATATGGCGCGGGTGTGACGCGCCGGGATGTTGTGGTCGTCCAATCCGCAGATGAGCAGCACCGGAAACGTCCGCGCGGCCACGGCCCGCTCCGGCGAGACGTCTTCGGCGCGGAATCCGCCCTCGCACTCGGCGTTGCGCAGACCCACGATCGCCACGGGACGCAGGAGCGTCTTGCCGAGCAGGGGGCTCATCCGCAGACCGGCGTAGTCGTAGGAAACTTCGCGCAGGTTGCGGAACGCGCTCTCCGCCACCACCGCGGCGATGCGCGGCTCAACGCCTGCGGACTGCAAGGCCACGGCCGCGCCCATGGATTCACCCGAGGCGAAGATGTTCGCGGAGGCGGGCAGAGCCTCGGTGGCGGCGAGCGCGTCCACGATGGCGCGCGTGTCGTTCCTCTCGAGCCAGCCGTAGGTGACCATCGGCCCCTCGCTCGCCCCGCTGCCTCGCGCGTCCATCATCACCACCGAGTAGGCGTGACGCAGCAGCATCTCCGCCTGTCCGAGCATCCCCACGCGATTGTCGGAAACGCCGTGGAACAGCAGCACCCAGTCGCCGTTCGCATGCGCCGGCCGCACCTTCCAGCCGCGCAGCCGCACGCCGTCGTGCGCGGTGACTACAAAGTCTTCCCGCATGGCGCCTGCGCGCGTGAACGCCTGGTCCGCCTGCGCGACCAGTTCCGGCGTCAGCGCGCGCCGCGCGGGATGCAGAATTCCGGAGCCGATCCCCTCACCGGCCAGAGTCTCCCCGGCCAGCAGGACCAGAACCAGAATCCCGGCAATGCGCAGAGCGGTTCTCATGGAAGTAAGTCTACAGGAAGGTACGGAGGCGAGGCGCGAGAGGTTCCGCCGGGAGGGCGCAGGATGTCGAGGGAGTTGCGAGGGGGTGTGTTTCCGCCCAGGCCGGGGCGGAAACACGTGATGCGGGGCAGGCACAATACACGGCGGCCAGTGCGCCGCGCCCCCAGCGCGGCGGCTCAGTTCTGCGACGCTTTGAGGTGCTCGTATTCCTTCAGTTTGCGGTACAGCGTGGTCTTGCCGATTCCCAGCAGCCGCGCGGCAGCCAGCTTGTCGCCCCCCGTTTCGCGCAGGGCGCGGAAGATGGCGCGCCGTTCGAGTTCCTCGAGAGGCACAAGCTCGTCCATGCCCATGCGGCGTTCGAAGATGCCGTGCTGCAGGTTGGTGGGGAGATCGGTGAGCGTGAGCACCTGGCCGGAGCCGAGGGCCACGGCGCGCTCCACGGCGTTTTCCAGTTCGCGCACGTTGCCTGGCCAGTCGTAGGCCATCAGACGGCCCATGGCTTCCTCGGAAATGCCGGTGACCGGCCGCTCCGCCGGGCTGAATTTCTCGAGAAAAGAATTCACCAGCATGGGGATATCGTTCTTGCGCTCGCGCAGCGG
>DATEQM010000276.1:0-6597 GCA_035272605.1 Candidatus Acidiferrales bacterium
ACCGCGGCGGCAGCCATCACGCTGATTCAGCAGCTCGGCGGCGAAGTGGCCGCCGCAGCATTCATCGTGGAACTCACGTTTCTGAACGGCCGCGCCAAACTTCCCGGGCACGACGTGCACTCCCTCCTCCAATACGACTCCTAACCAGGTAGCGCTGGCTTCCCGCAGGTCCTGAGCCCGCCGCGGCGGGCGAAGGGCAGCCAGCCTTCAGACCGCGGGCCAGTCACAAAACCCAACAGCCCTGCGGCTTTTTCCGATGCGGCGCATCGCCTCACCCCTGCACTCGATTCTTCTCCTTGCGCTGCCGCACCGCCTCGAACAAAACCACTCCGGCAGCCACGGATACGTTCAGCGAGCGCACCGGCCCCACCGTGGGAATCCCCACCAGAAAATCGCAGCGCTTTCGCACCAACTCGTGCAGCCCTTTCCCCTCGCCTCCCAGCACCAAGGCAACCTTTCCTGTCAAGTCCTGCTCTGTATGCGCCTTCCCTGCGCGCTCTTCGAGTCCCACCAGCCACCAGCCGGCTTCCTTCAATTCCTCCATGGCCCTCGCCATGTTCCCCACGCGCGCCACCGGCAGGTGTTCCAGCGCGCCCGCCGCCGCCCGCGACACCGTGTCCGTTAGCCCCGCCGCGCGCCGCTCCGCAATCACCACGCCCGCCGCGCCGGCCGCCAGCGCGCTGCGCACGATGGCCCCCAGATTCCGCGGGTCCTCGATCCCGTCGAGCAGCACGAGCAGCGCCTCCGCCCCCGCCGTCGCTACGAGCTGTTCCAGGGTGGCCGTGCGTTTTGCCGCCGCCACCCCCACCACGCCCTGATGTTCCTCACGCCCGGCCAGCCGGTCCAGTTGCACGCGCTCCTCGAAGCGCACCGGCACGCCTCGCTCCCGCGCCAGCCGCACCACTTCCTCGATGCGTTCCCCGTGCCGCCCGCGTGCCACCACGATGCGTTCGAGCGCCCGGCCCGCAGCCAGCGCCTCCCGCACGGCATGAATCCCCGTCAGCCGCTCCATCCTTTCCTCTCCGCTGCTCTGCGTTCCCTTCATACTCCGTGCTCTCTGCTCTCACTGTTCGGTATTTTCGCCCGCGATGCGCGCTAATCGAGCGCGGCACAAAACTCGATCAGGCGTTGGCGGCAGCTTTTCACCGCCACCTTCCAGGGTAGCCGCGCCGCACCATCGAGAAGCAGCACCACGCGGTCGAATTCCCCCTCCCCAGCCCGGCCCGCCAGCGCCAGACGCACCGGGTGGAACAATTCCTGACCCCGCCTCCTGGTCCGCTCTTTGAGCGCCGCGACGATTTCTTTATACCGTTCGGAATTCACCTCGGCTGAGTCCAGCACCAGTGCAGCGAGTTCCCGCAGCACCTGCCGCGCGCCCTCGCGAACCATCACCGCCTGGTTTTCCGCCCGGCCCAACAGTTGCTGCGCCTTGTAGTCGAACACCCGCTCCAACAGCCCTTCCAGCGCCTTTTCGTCCGGAGATTGCGCCCCCAGGAGCTGCGCCGCTTCCGCCATCCACTCGCTCCGCGCCCCCTCGCTCGCGGCCGGCTCTGTGCTGGCGGCCGCATCGCGAGCGTCGCCTGCCGCGAGCCAGCCGCGCCGCTCGACGATCGCTCGAACATCCTCACGAGTGAACGGAGAGGGCTGGCGCGTCCCCGGCCCGGTCTCGGCGAGCGGCTCCATGGAGGGAATTCAGCCGTCCAGCGTGGCGATGGCGTGCGCCGCGATGGCCTCGCCGCGGCCCACCGCGTCCACGCCTTCGTTCGTCTTGGCCTTCAGATGCACACGGTCCGCGGACACGCCCAACGCACGGGCCAGCGCCTCGCGCATGGCCGGAAAATGCGGGCCGAGCTTCGGCCGCTCGCAGACCACCACGGCATCGATGTACTCGATTTTTAATCCGCGCGATTCGAGCAGCCCGCGGGCGTGCTCCAGGAATTTCAGGCTCGCCGCGCCCTTCCATTTCGGGTCCGTATCCGGAAAATGCGTGCCGATGTCGCCCGCTCCCGCCGCTCCCAGCAGCGCATCGCAAATGGCGTGCGCGAGCACGTCCCCGTCCGAATGCCCCTCAGGCCCCTTTTCAAAGGGGACCCGGACGCCGCCGACGATCAGCGGCCGGCCTTCGGCCAGCCGGTGCAGGTCGTATCCGATGCCGCACCGCGTCATTTCTGATTGCGTTCCTGCTGGAGATAGAACCGCGCCAGCTCCAGGTCGCCCTGCCGCGTGATTTTCAGGTTGCGCTCGGAGCCGTGAACCACGCGCACCTCATGTCCCAGTCGTTCGACCAGCGACGCCTCGTCCGACGCGGACATGCCATCCTCCGCCGCCCGGGCAAAGGCCTCCTTCAACAGCGCCGTGCGAAACACCTGCGGCGTCTGCGCCATCACGATGCGCTCCCGATGGATCGTCGCCGTGATCAGCGCCACGTCCTTGGGCAGGCTGGAGCGCTTCACTTCTTTGATTGTGTCCGTGGCCGGAACGCCCAGGATGGCCGCGCCGCAGGCCTGGGCCTGTTCGATCACCCGCTCGATCTGTTCCCGCGTCACCAGCGGCCGCACGGCGTCATGCACCAGCACCAGGTCCGCGTCCGCGGGCACCTCCGCAAGCGCCCGCGCAACCGATTCCTGCCGCGTCGCCCCGCCGCGCAGCACGCGCACCGGCCGCCCCGGTTTTTCCTGGCCCAGGCGCCGCTCCAGCCCGGCCACTTCCTCCGGCAGCGTAGCGACGTAGAAGTGCGTCAGGGCCGCGCACTCCGCCAGCCGCCGCAGGGTGAACACCACGAGCGGCAGCCCGTCCAGTTCCAAGAACTGTTTCGGCGTTCCCGCGCCCATGCGGGTTCCGAGTCCGGCAGCCGGTACAATGGCGGCGATTCGCATCGTCAGGGGCATAAGAGTCTAGCGCAACAGCAGCCCGAGAGAAAGAAAGCACCGGGAAATCTGCGGCTCGGCGGCGGCGTAAGGCGCTGGTCTCCGCTGGGAGCCGCAGCCGTGCTTTTCACGCAGCGTCATAGCAATTCTGCAGTGATTGAGGGATAGGAAAAATTTCGCCGCAGACGCTCTCAGGATCGGCCCGACTCAGGAAACACCGGCCGCGGAGCGTGCTCGTTGGCGGTCCCTTCCGGCGCACGTCCCTCCGCCCCGCCCGGCGCCGTGCGCACAGCCGCGGGCGGCTCGGCAGCGTTGGGTGAGGATGAGGCCGCCGAAGCGGACGGAGCCGTTTGGCCCGATCGGTCGTCGAGCTTCCCGAAAATCATTTTCCCGGCAGTGGTCTGATGCACGGAAGTGACCGTGATATCCACTGCGCGGTTGATCATGCGCCGCGCCCCGTCCACCACCACCATCGTGCCGTCGTCCAGGTACGCCACGCCCTGTCCCAATTCCTTCCCCTCGCGCAGGATGAACACGCGCATGGCCTCGCCGGGCAACACCACCGGCTTCAGGGCGTTGGCGAGCTGGTTGATGTTCAGCACCTCGATCCCTTGCAGCGTCGCCACTTTGTTCAGATTGTAATCGTTGGTGAGGATCTTCGCGCCGTAGCGCTTGGCCATCTCGATCAGTTTCATGTCCACGTCGGGAGTCTGCGGGAAATCGTCGTCGGCAATCTCCACGCGCAGCGCCTCGCTCTTCTGCATGCGTTGCAGGATTTCCAGGCCCCGCCGCCCGCGCTGCCGCTTCAGGGGGTCCGCCGAATCGGCCACCATCTGGAGCTCACGCAGCACGAATCGCGGGATGAGCAGCGTCCCTTCCAAGAATTGCGCCGCGCAGATGTCCGCGATCCGCCCGTCAATGATCACGCTGGTGTCCAGCACTTTGGACTGCTGGCTCCCGCTGGGTTCCCCGCTGAAGACGCCCCCGAACGCATCGAGGTTGAGCATCTCGCCCTTCGCTGCGCCGAGGGCCAGCCCCAGGTAGGTGAGCACGAACAGTGTAGTCAGGGTGGTGAAGGACCGCGGCACCAATGCCATAGTCGTGTGGCCCAGCACGACGCTTACCAGCAGCGCGCCCAGCAGACCCGCGAGCGCCCCCACCACACCGCCGATGAGCCGCCGCAGGCTGGCGCGCTCCAGTTGCATCTGCAGCAGCACCACCGCGAGCGCCAGCCCGGCTCCGAAGAGCGCAGACGCCTCCACGGAAAGTTCCAGCGGCTGAAAATGGATGCTGGCCAGGACGAACGCCAGCAGGAGCGCGGCGCGGAGCAGCCAAGCGCCATGCCCGTGCCGCGAGGCGTTTCTCGCGGCCTCTTTCCGGTCATGCTTCTTCAGTGACGGAACAACCGCCGATCCCGCCGCCGATGTGGCGAGTGCTGGACGGCCCATTCAATTTCCCCTGGATCTGCGAGTGATGCAAGCCCGATCCCAGGCCCCGCACGACGGAGCCACTTACTCGCCCATGCCGATTTCCCTTGGTCCGACCCTTGGGAATCGAGTGAAACGCTCCGCAATGAAGGATAACGCTTCCAATACCCCGATGACAATCCCTCCGGCGGTGGACACTCGCTGTTCCCGGCCTCACAACCCGCCTGCTACTACTGCGTGTAGTGGCGCGGCACGCGCTTTCCCACCGAGCACAGGAGGTCGGAGGTGACTGTCCCCAGTTCCCGCGCGACGCAAAACGGGCTGATACGGCGTTGGCCATCCGCCCCGAAAATCGTCACCACTTCTCCCACTGCCGCGCCCGGCACGTCCGTGACGTCCACCATGCTCAAATCCATCGAAACCATGCCGACGAGCGGGGCCTCGATGCCGCGCACCAGCACATGCCCCTTGCCCGACAGGCGCCGCAACACCCCGTCCGCGTATCCCGCCGGGATCACGGCAATCCGCGAAGCCCGTGAGGTAGTGAACCTGGCGTTGTAACCGATGGCCGTTCCCGCGGGCACGTCGCGCACCGCGATGATCCGAGCGCGCAGGGCGAGCGCCGGGCGCAGCTCCAATCCGCGTTGCGCCGTTTGGAGCCGCTCGCTCGGGTCGTAGTTCTGATGATAGCCATACAGCAGCGCGCCCGGGCGCACCATGTGGCCCCAGGAGGACGGCCGCGAGGCAATCGCTGCGCTGTTGGCCATGTGCAGCGCCCCGGGATCCACGCCTGCGCGCCGCAGCCGCCCCAGTGCCACTGCGAAGTGCTGCTCCTGCGTCTCCGTCTGCTGCGTGGAGAAATCCTCCGAGGAGGCGAAGTGCGTGTAGGTGGCCTCGAGCTTCACGTGGCGGCATTCGACATACCGCCGAGCGAATTCTTCCGCGTCCCCCGGCGAAATTCCCAGCCGGTTCATGCCCGTGTCGATCTTCAGGTGAAAGGGCTTGCGGAAGCGCGGCCGCCGTACGCGGCGCGCGTGGTCCGCCGTCGCCGCTTCCAGCGCCGCCAGGTCCTCCAGGCGATGCACCGCGGGCGTCAGGTCGTATTCGAACAGGTACTTTGACTCGCCGTTCCACCAGCCCGTGAGGCTCAGGATCGGCCGGCGGATTCCCGCCTCGCGCAGCTCCGCGCCCTCGGAAACGCAGGCGACCGCAAACGAATCGGCCCCCGCGCGTTCCAGCGCGCGCGCCACCTCCGGCGCACCGTGGCCGTAGGCGTCTGCTTTCACGACCGCGAGCACCTTCCGCCCGGGCCGCACCCACTTTTGGATAGCGCGGAGGTTTGCGGCAATCGCGCCGAGCGACACCTCGGCCCACACGGGCCTACCGTTGCGGGGCGCTGTCGTCTTTCCCTTCATTCTTTCGTCTTCCTCGGTCCGGTCCGCTTGCGGCGGGCTCGCTGGGAGTGCCGTGCCGCCGGGTTGGGGTCGGCGGTGCGAAACGTCTCGCCTATTCCAGTAGATGCCGGTTTCGTTTGGAGTGTAGCTTGTGGCGTTCCGTAGCGCTCTTTCGTTGGCGCGCACTGTGCCCTGGCGGTGACTGGTCCCAATGGGATCGGGGCCGTGACTGGTCCCGATGGAATCGGGATCTGCGATGATTGGTGGCGAGACCGGAGAGTGCCACACGCTCCCGCAAAACCATCCGGGAGGCAGAGGGCGCGTTGCCATTGAAAACTGGTATCGCCCCGGTCCAATCTGTCAGGGATTCGCCTAGTCTGTACTGTACCACCCTCCCCCCCACCCCCCCTCCCCCCGGAGTTTGCAATCGCTAGAGAACACAGGACATCGATCGCAAAGGTCGAACGCGGGAGTGTGTAAATCGTTGAAAACAATGAAGGCGGATTTTCATGGGTTGCGCAGGAGTGCGTGAGCGCCTGAATCTTATGGGGGTTAGCTGGAATTTGGGCCCGCGATACTCGGATTGCTTTGGAGCGCCCCATCGATAATCACCCCAACCTAGTATAGCGTAGTTAACAGGCTAGGTCAAGAGAAAAGTGGTGACAAAAAATGTCAGAAGCCGGAAGTTCGCAGTCGAGAGTTGAGGGTCGAGAGTCGGGGGCTACTAGCGGAACGGGGATTGGACGGGGATTTCTCACGGAGAGCGCGGAGGCACGGAGAACACGGAGGGGTGCAGAGTCCTGCTGTTTCCGAGGGGCTCGGAGCCCCGAAAGCGGGGCGGGGCGCACAAACCGCGTCTGCGATCACAAAGACTTCAGGGTCTTCGAAAAGAACCGCACCCTTTGAAAG
>DATEQM010000277.1:0-14228 GCA_035272605.1 Candidatus Acidiferrales bacterium
TCGGCGCGAAAGCCGAAATCGTGAGCCGCGACGAGCTCGACACCGGTCCTCGAGAGGCGCTGAATCTCGGCCACACCTTCGGTCACGCGCTCGAAGCCCTCACGCGCTACCGGCGGTTCTTGCACGGCGAGGCCGTCGGATGGGGATTGATCGCCGCGGCGCGTCTGGCCGTGGCGATTGATTGGCTGCCGAGGGAAGAAGCCGACCGGATCGAGGCGCTGGTTCGCCAGGTGGGCCCGCTCCCGGCCCTCCCGCGCATTCCTCCGGCGCGCTGGATGGCAGCCATGCGCGGCGACAAAAAAGCCCGCGGCGGCCGCCTGCGCTTCATCCTGCCGCGGCAAATCGGTGATGTCCGCGCCGCGGAGAATGTCCCGGAGCAATCACTGTCCCGAATGTTGGCAGGCCTCGCCGCCGGCACCTAGTCCCATCCGCATGAACTCCTCCTCACAACCGCCCGCGCCCGGCACACGCCCGGAAGGCGCGGCCACCGAACGCGAAGCCTCCGAGAACGTCCGGCGAATGTTCAGCGCGATCGCCCCTCGCTACGACCTGCTGAACCGGCTGCTGTCGCTCTCCTTCGACCGCCATTGGCGGCGGCGCACCGCCCTGGCTTTCGACCACATCCTCCGCCTGCCGCAGGCGCGCGTCCTGGACCTTTGCTGCGGCACCGGGGACCTGACGTTGGCCCTGAAGCGCCGCGCGACCCATTCCTGTAGCCCCGGCGCCGCGGTCTTCGGAAGTGATTTCGCGCACCCCATGCTCCTTCGCGCGGTCCACAAGACTGCCGGCTCGCGCGCCAGTAAGGAATTGCCAGCGTTCACCATCCCCTATTTCGAGGCCGACGCGCTGCGCGTGCCGGTTGCTGACTCCAGCTTCGACCTCATCACTGCGGCCTTCGGTTTTCGCAACCTGGCAAACTATGCCGAGGGCCTGCGCGAGTTCTATCGCCTGCTCCGTCCCGGCGGCGAGGTGGGCATCCTGGAATTTGTCGAACCCAGCGGCCCGCTGTTCGGGCCCCTCTACCGCTTCTATTTTCGGCGTATTCTTCCCTGGATTGGCGGGGCCATTTCCGGCAGCGGCGCGGCGTATTCGTATCTGCCCGCATCCGTGTCCAAGTTCCCGTCCCCGGAGTCGCTGGCGCAAATGATGCGCCAGGCGGGATTTTCCGATGTCGCCTACACCCTGTGGACCGGCGGAATCGTCGCGCTGCACACCGGCAAGCGTCCGTCCTACTCGTAGCGCAGCGCGTGCAGCGGGTCCACGCGCGTGGCCCGCCGCGCGGGAGCCCAGCACGCTACCGCGGCAACCGCGCCAAACAGCAGCGCCGCAGCCGCCAGTGTCGCCGGATCGTGCGCTGTCACCCCAAACAGGAACGTAGCCAGGAACTTTCCAGTCGCGAACGCCGTCACCACTCCAATCCCTACGCCCGCCGCCACCAGTCCCATCCCCCGCGAAAGAATCAGCCGTTGGACATCCCACCGCTGCGCCCCCATCGCCATGCGCACCCCGATCTCCTGCGTCTGTTGCGTCACGGTGTACGACATCACGCCATAGAGGCCCACCAGGCTTAGCAATACAGCCAACCCCGCAAACAAACCGAGGAGCACCGTTCGCCACCTGGGCAGCGCCACCGATTCGCTCACCACGTCTTCCAGCGTGGTCGGGTTCGTTACCGGCTGTTGCGGGTCCAGTTGCTGCACCACGTGCCGCGCCGCGGCCAGCATGGACATCGGATCGCCTCCCGTCCGCACCAGAAACGTCATACTGCGCCGCGGCATTTGCGCGAAGGCCTCGTAGACCTGCATCCCGGCCTTTTCGTCCAGGCCGTAGTGGTTCACGCTCGCCGCGACCCCCACGATCTCGCGCACGATGGCGTAATTCCGCCCGATCTGGATGCGCTGACCGATGGGATCCCGGCCTGGAAAAAGGCCGCGGGCCATCAGATCGTTGATCACGCACACGTGCGGCGCGGTTGCGCTGTCCTCCGACGTGAACTCGCGGCCCGCGAGCAGGCGGATTCCCGTCGCCCGGAAGTACCCCGGAGTCACCAGGTAGTACAGCGCGGAGGGGCTGCTCTCCGAGTCCGCCTGACCCGCGAGTCCCAGGCTGTACATCTCGTCGTCTCCGCTCATGGGCACCAGCGAAGTCATCACCACGGAGTCCACGCCCGGCAGGGCCGCCATGTGCTGTTGCGCCTGCTCGTAGAACGCCCGCTGCTGTACCTCGGAGGAGTAGTGCGCCCGGGGCAGGCTCACGTCAAACGCCAGCGTTCCGCCCGTGCGGAAACCGGGCTCGACCGCCGTCAGCCTGTCGAAGCTGCGCACGAAGAGCCCTGCGGAAAACAGCAGCACAAATGCCAGCGCCACCTCCGCCACCACCAGCATCTGCCGCAGCCGTCCGCGTCCTCCCGCGGCCGACCGTCCCCCTTCTTTCAGCGCCTCGGAGAGATTTCCCCCCACCACGACAAGTCCTGGCGCCAGTCCGAATGCGATTCCCGTTGCCATGGCCAATGCCAGCGTGAACAACAGCACGTGCCAATCTACGGTGACGCTCTGGGAGCGCGGCAAGAATGCCGGATGCAGCGCGGCCAGCGTTCGAACGCTCCAAATGGCCACCAGCAATCCCAGCAGTCCGCCTCCCAGCGCGATTACCACGCTCTCGGTGAGCAATTGCCGCAGGAGGCGCAGACGACTGGCTCCCAGGGCGTGCCGAAGCGCGATCTCCCGGTAGCGAACCGTGGCGCGCGCCAGCAGCATATTCGCGGCATTCGCGCAGGCGATCAGCAGCACCAGCCCCACCGCGCCCAGGAGCACCAGCAGCGCCGGCCGCACACTTCTCCCCGCGGCTTCCTGGGCCCGCGTCACCACCACTCCCCAGCCCCCATTCGTGTCCTGGTACTGCTTCTCGAGCTGCCGTCCAATGTTCGACATATCATCCCGTGCCTGCTCCAGAGTAACCCCGGGACGCAGCCGTGCCATGGTGTTCAGAAAGTGCGCGCCCCGCACGGTTTTCAGCGAATCCCCGATCACGAACGGGAGCCAGAGGCTCGTCTTCAGGCCGCCGAATTGAAAGTCCCCTGGCATTACGCCGATGATTTCGTATGCTTCTCCGTCCAGCGTGATGCTCTTCCCGACAGCGCCGCGGTCGGCACCGAAGGCGCTCCGCCACAGCCCGTCGCTGATCACCAGCACGTGGTCGCGCCCGGGCTGAAAATCTCCCTCGCCAAACGTGCGGCCAAACGCCGGCCGGCTCCTCAACATCTCGAAAAAGCCCTGCGTTGCGCTGAGCCCCTCCCACTGCACTGGATATTCCCCGCCCGCGTAGTTAAACGTCCCGTTCGCCAGCGCCACGGTTTGTTCAAACGAGCGGTTTTGGGCCCGCCAATCCAGGAAATTGGCCGGAGATACAGAGAAGCTCGGCCAGCCCTTTGCCACGTTGCTCTCGCGGATATAGACAAGATCCTTCGAATCCGGATAAGGCAATGGCCGCAGAAGCACGGCGTATACCACCGAGAAGATCGTCGAGTTTGCCCCGATCCCCAGCGCCAGCGTCACCGCGACCAGCGCCGCAAAGCTCCAATTCTTTCGCAGCATGCGCATCGCAAACCGCAGATCCTGCACGATGTCGGCCAGCATGTTTCCTCCTCGCCGTTCGCGCAGGCGTTCTTCCTGCGCCGCCGGCTGCCAGTGTTCCGGCAAGTGACTCGCGGCTCGCGCCGCAATCGGCCGTTCCGCGAGGCGGATTTCCCGCGCCAGCCCTGCCCAGTCTGGAACAGTTGCGGCTGCGACCTGCTGGGCCCCGGCTTCGCTGGCCCCACGAGCCAGCGCATCCGCATACACCTGCTCGAGCTGCTGCGCGATCTCCTCCACGATTTCCTGCTCGCGCGGGCCGCTCACCCCCAGGCTGCCCAGCCGCTCCCGAACGAATTGTTTCCAATCAGGCATTTCCCAGGTGCACCACGCGCTCCACCGCGCGGATAAATTCCCGCCAGCTTCGCCTCTCCTTCGGAAGCGCTCGCCTGCCCGCGGCCGTCAGCCGGTAATACCGCCGCCGGCGTTGCCCGTGCTTTTCCACCCAGCGCCCTTCAATCCAGCCGCGCCGCTCCAGCCGGTAGAGCATGGGGTAGAGCGAAGCCACGTGGAAATCGAGCACCCCGCCGGATTGTTCCACGATCCGCTTTGCGATTTCATACCCGTGCCGCGCCCGCCTTTCCAGCAATCCCAGGATCAGCACCTCCGCCGTCCCCTTTTTCAGTTCCGCATTCCCCATCTTTGCCCCTCCATATATAGCCACGATGTATATGACGTACCGAAACGGATTTCGGATTCTAGGAAATGTGTGGAAGAACTCCCGTATAGAAGGCCGCTCAGACGGTAGGGCAAACAAATGGAAAGGCGGAGCTTTAGTCCTGCCGTTAAGCTCAGCAAATGAGCGGCTTTAGCCGCTGGAGCCAGTCCTTTCAAGCGGCCACAGACTGGCGCCGGACGTCAGTCCGGAATGCCGAGATCGCGGATCTTATTCAGCAACGTCTTATACGAGATTCCCAATTGCTCGGCCGCGCGCGTCTTGTTCCACTTGCACCCGCGCAACACCGCTTCGATCTTGAAGCGCTCCACCCGCTCCGTCACTCGCCGGACCACATCGTCCAGCGTTCCCTCCCAGGAGAAATCCTCACCCGCGGCCCGCGACGCGACCCCGTCCGCAGCCGGCCGCGGCGACGGCAGCCGCAGGTCCTTGGTCTCGATTTCGGCTCCGTCGGCCAGGATCACGGCGCGTTCGATCGCGTTCTGCAGCTCGCGGATATTGCCGGGCCATTCGTACCCCAGCACGCGTTCGCGCGCTTCCTGGCTCAGGTGCAGCCCGGGCTTGGAAAGCTCCCGGCAGAAGCGCTCGAGAAAATGTGCCGCCAGCAGCAGCACGTCCTCGCCCCGCTCGCGCAGCGGCGGAATGGTGAGCGGCACGGCGGCAATGCGGAAATACAGGTCTTCGCGGAAACTCTTTTCCGCCACCGCGGCTTCCAGGTTTTTGTTCGTGGCGCACAGGATGCGCGCGTCCACGTCCACCGCCTGCGTCCCCCCGACGCGTTCGAAGCGCCGCTCCTCGAGCACGCGCAGCAGCTTCGCCTGGGTCATCAGCGGCAGCTCGGCAATCTCGTCCAGAAAGAGCGTCCCGCGGTGTGCCATTTCCATCTTGCCCAGCTTCCGCGCGCCGGCCCCGGTGTACGCGCCCTTCTCGTGGCCGAACAGCTCGTTTTCCACCAGGCCCTCGGGGATGGCCGCACAGTTCAGCGCCACAAAGGGATGTTCCCGCCGCCGAGAAAGGTGGTGGATCGCCCGCGCAAACAGCTCTTTCCCCGTCCCGCTTTCTCCCAGCAGGAGCACGGTGGAATCCGTCGCCGCCACGCGTTGCACTTGCTGCCCGGCCGTCTGGATGGCAGGGTGCTCCCCGACGATGCGCGGGAAACCGTAGCGCGCCGCATACTCCTCCCGGAGCACCAAGTTTTCCCTCAGCAGGTCCTGCTGCCTTGCCGCGCGCTCCACCAGGATTTTCAGATGGTCCAGGTCCACTGGTTTCTGGATGAAATCGAAGGCGCCCTCTTTCATCGCTGTGACCGCTTCCTCCACCGACCCGTAAGCGGTCATCAAGATCACGGGAACGTCCGGGTCGGCTTCCTTCACCGCGCGCAAAACGTCCAGGCCCGAGCCGCCTGGAAGCTTGAGGTCCGTCAGCACCAGCAGGTAACGCATGTTGCGGGCCTTCTCGATAGCCGCGGTGGCGTCGCCGGATTCCTCTACCTTCCAGCCGGCGCGCTCCAACGCCTTGCGCAGCACGCCACGGAGTTCGGCCTTGTCTTCCACCAGGAGGACAGGTTCCATGCAGGCAGTCTAGCCCGGACTTCTCGCCGGGAGTAGTGGAGGGCGGAGGAGTGCGGCGAACTGGGTAAGGTTTCTCGCGGGGGAACGAACCGTCATCCCGCACCGCGTTGGAGGTTAGGCCCTGCGGCGCGGTCCTGGAGCTCAGCGATTACGGGGCCCTTGCGGCGAGCCTCGCCTCAGGGACGGGCCCATCCTGGCGGCAGGCCTTCCTTCCGCAACTGGTCTTCGAGGTTGGAGATGGCCTGTTTGTCCTGCTCGATTTTCTGCTTCAGGTCGTCGATCTTCTTGGCCGTATCGTTCACCTCGCCCCCCTTTTGGCCAGGGTACTGATACTGCTCGCGCATGGCCGTATTGGGGTCGCTGTAGTACTGCTCGCGCTTCAGGTTGTACTCGCGTTGGGTCAGGTCCAGATCCTTCTGATCGTCGTCGAGTTTCTTTTGCGCGTCGGCGAACTTTTGGCGCCACTTCGCTTCCAGGTCGGCCTGCTTCTTGGCATCGTCCTCGGCTGCGGCAGCCTTGGTTCCCGCAGGGGCTGCCGCACCGGCCTCCGCAGCGCCCTCCTCGCCGGCTTCCCCGGTCGCGGCCGGAACCTCGCGCGGCACTTTCGGGATATTGTCGTCCGTCCAGACGTGCTGAGGCACTGCTTCGGTTTTTTTCTCGGCTTTCGCCTTGCGCGCAGCCTCGGCCACCGATGGCTCCTGCGCGCCCGTCGTGGTCATGTCCTGCGCCGCGGCCGCGCTCCACCACCCGGCGGCGCAGAGCGCGCCTGCGAGGAGCAAGCCAAAAGAAGTATTACGCATAGGCACCACCTTCAAGGTGTTGGCTGGGGTGAACACCTGCACACAGTTTAGATGCGTCCGGCTGGTCAAGCAACTGTCTCGGATTTCTGGGGTTCCGTGGGTACCGTAAGGATAAACTCGGCCCCGCCCCCCGGCAGATTCCTCGCCTCCGCGCTCCCCCCGTGATGGACGGCAATCTTCTGCACCACGGCGAGTCCGAGCCCGGCCCCGTCCGGCTTGGTGGTGTAAAAGGGCAGAAAAAGCTTCGGCAGGACGTCCTGTGGAATCCCGGGCCCGTCGTCGGCCACGACAATGCGCAGCATGGCATGCCCCGCGCCCCGTTCGCCAGGCGGCTGCGACGCACCCAGGTGTGCTCCCGCGGCCCCCACGCATTCCCCGCGAATCACCACGTGGCCGGCGGGCGAGGCTTCTCTGCGGTATTCGGACACCGCCTCCGCCGCGTTGCGCACCAGGTTCAGAAGCGCCTGCCGCAGCAGGCCCTCATCCCCCGCCACGTCGGGGAATTCTCCCGTGGTCTGGAACTCGACGCGCGGATGGCTGTCGCGCGTCTCCGCCACCACGCGCTCCACCAGCGGCGCGGTGGCCACGCTGCCCGGCAGGACCTCCAGTGGCCGTGCAAATCGCAGGAATTCGGTCACCACGTGAGTCAGCGACCGCGCCTCCTCCAGGATTTTCCCCGCGTTTTCCGCCACCTCGCCCGGCGGCGCCTCCTGCTGCACCAACTGCGCGTAGGCGGAAATCGTGGCCAGCGAATTCTTGAATTCGTGCGCAATCCCCGCGGACATCTCTCCGAGCGTCGCCAGGCTCTCTTTCAGCAGCATGGCGCGCTGCAGCGCGGTGAGCTCGGTCAGATCGCTCAGCAGGCAGAGCGCGCCGGCCACCCGTTTCGCGTCGCGCGTCACCGGAGAGATGCTCAGCCCCAGATGGCGCACCTCGCCGGAACCATTCCGGTGCTCCACCTCTTCGCGCTGGTAGGTGCAGCCCTCGCGCAGGCAGGTCGCGAGGAGTTGCGTGATCGGGGATCCCGCCCCCAACACCTCCGAGTAACGCCGGTACTGCAGCGCGCCCACTCCCAGCGTCTGCTCCGCCGCGGGATTCGACAGGCTGATCATCCCCGTGGCGCTCACCAGCAGCAGGCCCGTAGGCATCTGCCGCGTCACGGCTTCGGTCAGCCGCTCGGTTTCCGCGGCGCGGTCCTTCAACTCTTTGTGCAGCCGTGCGAGTTCCCGTTCCTGCTCCCGCAATCGCTGGATCACCGCCTGCACGGACGCGGAGGCGAACGCAGACTCTCCCGCCGCGGCAGGCCGGGGCGCCGGACCATCCCCTGCGGGGATACCCGCGCCCCGGTTGCGCAGCGCGCGGAGGATCATTCCGAATGCCAGCAGGAACGCGAAAAATATCGCCAGCGTGAAGAAAAATCCCGCGGTCAGCCAGAAGGGCTGCGGTCCGTGCGTCCTGGGACGTATCTGGAGCGCGGCCGCCACCTGCGGCCATGCTGCGTGAATGATTTCACAGTGGACCATGCCTGCCGCGCTTCAGGTAAACCGTCCGAAATACCACGCCAGAACCGGATGCCCGTAAAACACCGTTACCAGTGCCCCCGCAGCGAGAAATAATCCGAACGGCAGTTCGTAATCGCTGCCCGCTCGCCGGAAAAGGATGAAGATGGACCCCAGCAGGCTGCCCAGCAGCGCTCCGATCATGATGGTCAGCAACACGCCCTTCACCCCGACAAACGTGCCGGCCATGGCCATCATTTTTACGTCGCCCAGCCCCATGCCCTCACGCCCCCGAAGGCGGAAGTAGCCCTCCGCAAAAACCCACAGCACGCCCGCGCCTGCCGCCGCGCCGAGCAACGCGTCGGTCACGGAGAGCACTCGAGCCGGCGGCGGGAAATCGAACATGCGGTTGGAAAGCCACAGCGAAGTGCCGTCCCCCAGCATCACCACTGCGCTCCACGCCAGCCCCAACAGGCCCCCGGTGAGATTCACTTTGTCCGGCAGGATTCTCTCCCGCACATCCGTTACCGCGAGCACCAGCAGCACCGCGCAGAACACTGTCCATTTTCCCCACGCGAGTGTCGGACCGAACGCCAGCGCGCACGCGGCAAACAGCGCTCCGGTCAGGAATTCCACCACGGGATACAGCGCGGAAATCGGCGTCTTGCAATTCCGGCAGCGCCCGCGCAATACCAGCCAGCTCAGCAGCGGCACATTGTCGTACGGCGCAATCGGCTTCCCGCACTTGGGGCAATGCGAGGGCGGCCGCACGATGGATTCCCCCGCTGGAATCCGCAGGATGCACACATTCAGAAAGCTGCCCACCACCAGGCCGAGCACGAAGGCGAAGGCCACCATCATGCTTCGACTCTGACACACCCGCAGCCGCGCTCGATAGCCGAAAGTTCTTCCTCCCCTTCCTACGAGTTACTTTGCGATCTTCCCGCGCGGCTTTGCCCGCCGCAGGCGGGAGTGGCCGTTTCTGCTTCCGTCTCTGGACCTCAATCCGCGACGCTTCACCCCGCGCCACTCGCCCTTCTCTGCAACTGATTTGACACTCCGCCACCCGCTCCCTACACTCGCCTCTTTTGTCCCATGAGCTGGCTCGAACAATCCATTCGCCGCTACGAGCACCGCCACTGGTCGCGCGACTCGCGCGCCGTCCTGCCCTTCGCCTGGGGCCTGGAACACGTCGGAGGCCGCGCCAATGAGCCCGACCCGCGTGGCTGGCTCCTGGAATTTGCGGATCGCACCATTGGCGCGAGCGACGCCTGGTTTCCCGGCGCGCCTGCCGGCGATTACCGCCTCGCCGGCGGCGAGCTGACGTTTACCAGCGCCGTCGAGTCTCCCTGGCCGGAGAACAACCAGGTGCACGCACGGCTTTTCCCCGCCGCAACGGCCGGACCCGCCGTCCTGGTCATGGCCCAGTGGAACGCCAAGCCCCACGAGCACGTCGGCATTTGCCAATGGCTGAATGCACTGGGGATTTCCGCTCTCCGCCTTACCTTGCCCTACCACGACAGCCGGCGCGTGGCGGGACACGAACGCGCCTACAACCTGGTCGGCCCGAACATCGGCCTCACGCTCCAGGCAAATCGCCAGGCCGTTGCCGATGCCCGTTCCTGCCTCCGCTGGCTCGAACTCCAGGGCTACAGCCGCCTGGGACTGCTGGGCACCAGCATCGGCTCTTCCATCGGATTCATCACTATGGCGCACGATCCCGCCGTGCGTGCCGGAGTCTTTCTCCACGTCTCCACTTATTTCGGCGCGGTGGTCAGCACCGGATTGACTACCCTGCACGTCTGGGAGCCGCTCCAGGCCAAAGTCTCCCGCGAGGATTTGATTCGCTTCTGGTCCCCCATCAGCCCGTTTCCCTACGTTCACCGAATCAAGGCTTCCACCCAGCGCGCCTTCATGGTCAGCGGAAAATACGATCCCACCTTCTGGCCCGAATATTCCGAAGAGCTGTTCCAGGCGCTCAAGCACGACAACATTGAAGTCGAACGCCTGCTGCTGCCCTGCGGCCACTATTCGTTGGGCCTGCCGCCCTTCAGTTGGATCGTGGGCGCCCGCTTCGCCGCCTTCTTCCTCCGCATGCTCGGCTGAAGCCCTCGGCTCTCCGCCTGCTCCGAACTCCGTGTCCTTCGTGCGCAGTGGTGAATTCTTTCCTTCCTCTCCGCGCCCACGTCGTCGCCTGCGTTGACGACCCCGCGCCTGCATGCTAGCGTCACCGCCCGCCAATGAGCGCAACTTCCTCAGCTCCCGCGAAACGCATCGCCGTAATCCCCGGCGACGGCATCGGCCCCGAAGTAACCGCGCAAGGCCTCAAAGCCCTCCGCGCCGCTCTCTCCGCAGGCGCGCGCCGCGCCGAATTCACCGAGTTCGATTGGTCCGCGGAGCGCTTTCTGCGTGACGGCGTCTCGCTGCCCCCCGGCGCGATCGAAATGTTGCGCCGCGATTTCGACGCCATCCTCTTCGGCGCCGTCGGCGATCCCCGCGTGCCCTCCAACCAGCATGCCATGGACATTCTGTTCGGCCTGCGCTTCGGGCTGGACCTCTACGTCAACGTCCGCCCCTGCGTGCTTCTCGACAGGCGATTCACCCCGCTCCGAGACCGCACCGAGGCAGACGTCAATTTCGTCGTTCTTCGCGAGAACACGGAAGGCCTCTACGTCAACATCGGCGGCCAGTTCAAGCGCGGCACGCCGGACGAGGTGGCCGTGCAGGAAGAGTTGAATACGCGCAAGGGCGTCGAACGCATCCTCCGCTTCGCCTTCCAGTACGCCGCCGCCCGGCCCCGCCATCGCCTCTGCATGAGCGACAAATCCAATGCGCTCACTCACGGCCACGACCTGTGGCAGCGCGTTTTTCGTGAATTGCAAAAGGAGCATCCGGAGACGGAATCCCGCCACCTGTACATTGACACCCTGGCCATGGAGATGGTCCGCGATCCCTCGCAGTTCGACGTGATCGTCACCAACAACCTGTTCGGGGACATTGTCAGCGATCTCGGCGCCCAACTCTCCGGTGGCCTGGGGCTTTCGCCCTCCGCAAATATCCACCCCGGCCAAATCTCTCTGTTCGAGCCCGTGCACGGCACCGCGCCGAGCATCGCCGGAAAGAACCTGGCCAATCCGTTTGGCTCCATCCTGACCAGCGCCATGCTGTGCGATTTTCTCGGCTGGCCGCGCGAAGGCGACGCGCTGCGCGGGGCGGTGCGCGCGGCGCTGCGGGAAGGGAAGTGCACCGCCGACCTCGGCGGCTCGCTCGGCACTCGCGAAGCCGGCGATTGGATCGCCAGCCATGTCTCGAAGGCGCTGTGACGGCGGCTTCAGGCCGCCATCCGGTCCGCCGTCCAACAACGGGCCGCTTCGCCCTGAGTGAAGGCGCTTCTCCAAGTGCGCCCCGTGGTAGAATCAGCCCGTCTGCACCACCCTACGAGTCGGAGGCATTTCCATGAAAATCAGCGCGGGCAAAATCAAAGGGATGGAAGCGGTGGCCAACGCCAAGGGCGTGATCGCGGCGGCGGCCATGGACCAGCGCGGCTCCCTGCGCAACCTCATTGCCAAGGAAAAGGGCGTGGACAAAAAAGACGTCAACGCCGACATGATGAGTGAATTCAAGGAAGCCGTTGTGCGCGTCCTCACGCCGCACGCCAGCGCCATTCTGCTCGACCCGGAATTCGGCCTGCGCGCCGCACGCGCCCGCGCCAAGAACGCCGGCCTGCTGCTGGCCTACGAGGAGAGCGGTTACGACAACACCCGGCCGGGCCGCCTTCCCGATTTATTGCCGAACTACTCCGCCCGCCGGCTCATGGAAGCAGGCGCCGATTGCGTGAAGATTCTGCTCTACTACGCGCCCGCCGACGCTCCGCACATCAACGATGAAAAGCACGCCTGGGTCGAGCGCATCGGCGACGAGTGCCGCGGCTGCGACGTCCCCTACTTCCTGGAATTCGTCACCTACGAGGAAGGCGTGGACGAGAAAGGCATCGAGTTCGCCAGGAAGAAGCCCGACTTCGTCATCCGCGCCATGGAAGAGTTTTCCCGCGACCGCTACGGCGTGGACGTCCTGAAAGTGGAAGTGCCCGTGAACATGGCCTACGTGGCCGGTTCGCGCGCCTGCAAGGGCGAATCCGCTTACACGCGCGACCAGGCCAAGGACTATTTCCGCCGCGCTGCCTCGGTGGCGAAAAAACCTTTCATTTATTTGTCCGCCGGTGTCTCCAACGAGGTCTTCTCGGAGACCCTCGAGCTGGCCTCCGAGACGGGAGTGAATTTCTCCGGCGTCCTGTGCGGCCGCGCCACCTGGAAGGATGCGATTCCCGTTTACGGCAAGCATGGCCTCCGCGCGCTGGAAGATTGGCTGGCGGACACCGGCGTGAAAAACATCAAGAACGTGAACGACCGCCTCGGCGCCGCCAAGCCCTGGTACGCTTTCTACGGCGCTCAATCCGCCGCCGCTTTGGCTTGAATCTTTAGCGCTTGGTAGGGGCGGACCCAGGTGTCCGCCCCTCTTCGTCCCGTCTGTTCCCGCGCGCCGTCCCCTCTTCCTGCGTTACACTTTCCAGCGCACATGTTCTCCGGCGTCTACATCCAGGTCCCCTTCTGCCAATCCAAGTGCACGTACTGTCATTTCGCCACGGGCGTCTTCCCCCGCGAACTGATGGCGCCTTACGTGGACGCGGTCGCGAACGAAATCCGCGACCACGAGCAAATGTATTCGGCATCCGCGCTGGCCCTGCCCGTCGGCGCACCCGACACAATCTATCTCGGCGGCGGCACTCCCAGCCTCCTGCCCGCTGATGATATCGCGCGACTGCTTTCTGCTGTGCGCCAGGCATTTCCCACCAGGCGCGAGTGGCGCGAGATTACCCTCGAGGCCGACCCCGAAACCGTGACACAGGAAAAAGCCGGCGCGTGGCGAGCGGCAGGCGTCAATCGCGTCTCGCTCGGCGCGCAGTCCTTCTCCGATGCCGAACTCCGCGCGGCGGGCCGCCGGCATCGCGAGCAGGACACGCTCCGCGCCGTGGAGACGCTTCGCGCCGCCCGCTTCGCCAGTCTGAACCTCGATCTGATCCTCGGCCTCGCCGGGCAAACCGCCGAAAGCTGGCACGCTTCGCTCGGTAAACTCCTCGCCCTGCGTCCGGAACACGTCTCGCTCTACATGTTCGACGTGGACGAAGAAAGTCACCTTGGCCGTGAATTGCTCGAAGGTGGAACCCGCTACGGCGCGCGGCGAGTGCCCAGCGAAGAAGAGCAGGCCGAGTGGTTCGACCAGGCCTGCACCTGCCTTTCCGCCGCGGGCTACCAGCACTATGAAATCTCCAACTGGGCGCTCGACGGCCACCGCGCCATCCACAATTCGAAGTACTGGATTCGCGCGCCCTATTTTGGTTTCGGCTCCGGCGCCCATTCCTTTAATGGCCGCGAACGCTGGGCCAACGCGCACGATACCGCAGATTACGTGCAGGCGATTCGTGCGGGCGCTCTCCCCATCGAGCAGCGCCATTCCGTCACCCCGCACATGGCGCTGGAAGAAGAAGTCTTTCTCGGATTGCGCCTGCTCGACGGCATCAACCTGTCGCGCATCGAAGCGCAGTACGGCGTGGATCTCCGCCCCCGCCTCCCGCGGTTGATGGAAGCAGGCGCGGTGACCGTGGAAGGAGATATCCTCCGTCTGATCCCCGCTCGTCTGGCCGTGTCGAACGAGGTGTTCGCGGAACTACTAGCATAGAAGGCGGCGCGGCATAACATGACCGACATCATCGATCTCCGCAGCGACACGGTAACCCGCCCCACTCCCGCCATGCGGCGCGCCATGGCGGAAGCCGAGGTCGGCGACGACGTGTACGGCGAAGACCCCACCGTGAATCGCCTCGAGTCGCGCGCGGCGCAGCTTTTCGGCCGCGAAGCGGCCCTGTTCGTCCCCTCCGGCTCCATGGGCAACCTCCTGGCCATTTGGTGCTCGACGCAGCCGGGCCAGGAGATTGTCTGCGACGCCCGCTCGCACACCTTCGTGCACGAAATGGGTGCCATGTCGGCAATCGCCGG
>DATEQM010000278.1:0-2489 GCA_035272605.1 Candidatus Acidiferrales bacterium
CCGCGGGCCGCTGGCTGCGCGCTTCTCCCGCGAATGGTTGCCTTGACATCCTGCAAGTGGCTCCCTAGCATAGTGTTGCGAAGGCTGCCGGAGGCGCTTGTGATCAAGCTGGACTTTGTGAATCTGATCGTCAGCCGCACAAACGTCACCCGCTCGAAGGCCGAGCAGGCCGTCGAGACCGTCTTCGAAATGCTCAAAAAGGCTCTCTCCGAAGGGCGGCGCATCGAGCTGCGCAAGTTCGGCGTCTTCAGCGTCCGGCCGCGCAAGACCGGCATCGGCCGCAATCCCCGCACGGGAGAAGAAGTCAGCATTCCGCCGGGCAAGGCGGTCCGCTTCAAGCCGGGAAAGGAACTCCGGGGCATCTGAGCCATTTCGTCCGCACGCTCCGGGCAGATCTTCATCGCGCGCTTCCGCCGCCGCAACTGCGATTCCTTCCACAACCACGCAAATGAGAGAGGGTAACGGAGACAGGATCGGCACGCTGGCTTCCCCGGAACAGGAGTCGCTCTTCCTGCCGTACTGGATGGAGGGCTACGCCCGCGCGACGCCCGCCAGCCAGCGCACCCTGGTGGTCGCGTCGCTGCTCTTTCTGGCCACGGTGGTCTCGACACTGGCCGTGGGCGCGCAATTCGCCCAGGACTACGCCCAAGGCGTCGCGCCCTTCACCAACGAATTCCTGTGGTGGCAGAACTACAGGTCGCTGCGCCTGCTTCTTACAGGCCTTCCCTTTTCGTTTACTTTGATGACCATCCTGCTGGCCCACGAGCTGGGCCACTTTTTTGCCTGCCGGTATTACCGCATTTCCGCCAGCTATCCCTACTTCATTCCCTTCCCCACCATCTTCGGCACCATGGGTGCCTTCATCCGCATTCGCTCGCCCATCCTGAACCGCAAGGCTCTGTTCGACGTGGGCCTCGCCGGGCCGGTCGTGGGGTTCATCTTCGCGCTTCCCGCGCTGGTACTGGCCATCCTCTATTCCAAAGTCGTGCCCGGGGCCGAAGCAAACGCCGACTACACCTTCGGCGTTCCTCTGCTCATGAGCGCTCTCACGCACCTGCTGCGTCCCGGAATCGCGCCGCATACGCTCCTGCTCGATCCCATCGGCCGCGCTGCCTGGGTGGGATTGTTCTCCACCGGGCTCAACCTCATGCCCATCGGCCAGCTCGACGGCGGCCACATCCTCTTTTCCCTTTCCAGCGAGAATCACCGCCGCATCTCGCTGCTCGCCGTGCTGTTGCTGCTTCCGATGGCCTGGCATTATTGGGTCGGCTGGTACGTGTGGGCCGCGCTCGCCCTGCTCTTCGGTTTCCGTCACCCGTTGTTGCTGGACCGCTGGGAGCCCATTGACGCCAAGCGCCGCATCTGGGCGCTCGTGGCTCTGGCCATCTTTGTGCTCTGCTTTATGCCCGCCCCGCTGGTCGAAAATCTCGCCGCTACGCTTTCCGGCAATTGACGCGCCTGCGCCCCCATGTGACACAAACCCGCCGCGGCGGGTCTGTGCCCGCTACATCAACCCCATCGGATCCACGTCCACCAGCACCGCCCCTTCCGGGATTTCCTTCTCCGCGCAAGCCGCGAGCGCCCGCGTCAGTGTTTCCGTGAGCACCGACCGCCGCGGCGATTTAATCAAAAACTGCAGCCGGTGCTCGCCCCGCAACCGTGCCAGCGGCGCCGCCGCCGGGCCCAGAACTTTCAATCCGCGCTCTTCCGCCGGCGCCAGAATCGCCGCAAGTTGGCGCGCCCAGCGCGCCGCGTTCTCCAGCTTCGCATCGCGCACGATCACGTTGGCCAGCGCGGCAAACGGCGGGTAGTGCATCGCCCGCCGGAACTGCGCTTCCTTCTCAAAAAACGCGCGATAGTCCTGCCGCGCGCCGAATTGGATGGCGTAATGCTCCGGATAGTGCGTTTGGATCAGCACGTCGCCGCGCAACTCCCCGCGACCCGCGCGCCCCGCCACCTGCGTGAGCAACTGGAATGTCCTCTCCGCCGCGCGAAAATCCGGGAGGCCCAGCGCCAGGTCCGCGGACACCACCCCCACGAGCGTCACCCGGTGGAAGTCGTGGCCCTTCGCCAGCATCTGCGTGCCCACCAGCACGTCCAGCTCTCCGGCGGCGAATCCCTGCAGGATTCTTTTATACGCCTGCTGCGTGCGCACCGAGTCGCGGTCCAGCCGCGCGATCCGCGCTTCCGGAAACTCCGCGCGGAGCTGTTCCTCCACCTGTTCGGCACCCTCGCCGACGAAATACAAATATTTCCCCGAACATTTCGGGCACACCGCGGGCACGGGCCGCGAGAAGGCGCAGTAGTGGCACACTAGCCGCGCCCGGCGTTTATGCCACGTCAGCGCGATGCTGCAATTCCGGCACTGCACGGCCGTGCCGCAACTCCGGCACAGCAGAAACCAGGAATAGCCGCGGCGGTTGATCAGGATCAGCGCCTGCGTGCCCGCGGCCAGCCGCTCCGTGATGGCCGCGCGGAGCCGTTCGCCG
>DATEQM010000279.1:0-3286 GCA_035272605.1 Candidatus Acidiferrales bacterium
AACTGCGGTGGCCGCGGGCGAGGAGAAAGAGCTCTCATCCGGCGCCACACGGGCAGCCGCCGCGCCCGCCGGTTCCCGCTTGGAAAGCGCCGTCGCGGCCGCGCACCCCTCGGGCAGCTCGGTGATTGTGGAGGCGGCGCAGCAGAACAAAGGCAAGCTGACGGCGCTTGCCGTGGTGATCCTGCTGCTGGTGGCCGGCGCGGGTTACGGGGTCTTTTCGCTGCTGCGTGGGAAAAAGGCGGGCATGCCCTTCCAGAACTTTACAATCTCGCAGCTCACCGACAACGGAAAATCGTACGCAGCGGCAATTTCGCCGGATGGAAAATACGTGGTGAGCGTGGTGAGAGACCGCGGGCTGCAAAGCCTATGGCTGCGGCACGTCCCGACGAACAGCGACACGCAGGTGATTCCGCCCGCGGCGGTGCTCTATTACATCCCCATTTTTTCTCCGGACGGCAATTACATCTATTTCCGCAAATCGGAACTTTCCGCCCGCGATTACAGGGTCCTCTATCGCGCACCGGTGCTGGGCGGCACGCCGCAGACGGTGGTGCGAGACATTGACGCGAACCCGGCGTTCTCGCCGGACGGAAAGCGCATTGCCTATGTGCGCGCGAACAACCCGAAGGTGGGAAGATACCAAGTGTTGCTCGCCGGTGCGGATGGCGCGAACGAAACCAGCCTGCTGGAAGGACCCATCGGGGAGATGACCCGCTATCTGGCCTGGTCGCCGGATGGAAAACAGATCGACGGCGTGGAGGATGACCAGGGGGCCAACCTCTCGACCATAGTCAGCATCGATCCGGCATCGGGCCAGAAGCGGAGTTTGGCCGATTTTACGGACGAAGTGATCAACACGATTACCTGGCTGGCGGATGGGCGGGGCCTGCTGGTCACCTACAGCAGCAAGAGCAGGGGCTTTAGCAGCGCACAGATCGCCTTCCTTCCCCCCTCCGGCGGAAAACTCCAGGAGGTGACCAAGGACACGAACAGCTACGGGGGAGTGAGCGTTTCCACGGATGGCCGGACGCTGGCTACAGTGCAGGGCAAACAGGTGCGCAGTCTGTATGTGTTTCCAGCCACCGGGGCCACGGGAAATGCTCCGAATCGCATCCTGCAGCAGGAAAATGATTTGAACTTTCCCAGTTGGGCCGGAGACAAGGAAGTCTATGCGGTTGCGCCCGGCAAACTCATCCGCATTTCGCTGGACGGGGAAAAATCGACGACGCTGCTGAGCGATCCTGCCACTCAGATCGGATTTCCCTCCGCCTGCGGCAAGGCGGGAGCGGGGGATGCGCGCCCGGTGGTGTTCGCCTGGGCGGGACGCGGGGGCACGGGAACTACCAACATTTGGCGCGCGGATTCCGACGGCACGAATACGAAACGACTTTCCGACGGGGCGTACGACGTGATTCCGCGCTGTTCCCCCGACGCGAAATGGGTGTACTACGTGGACCGTACCGCGCAGCGGATAAAACAGGTGCCGTTGGACGGAGGAAAATCCGAGGTTGTGCCCGGAAGTGTGGTGCCCGATTCGTTCCCCGTGGGCACGTTTTCCATCGCGCCCGACGGCAAGTCCCTGGCCATCGAAATCGCGCTGTCGCCCAAAGGCACTCGGGCCGCCAGCGGTCACAAAATCCTGCTGGTGAATTTGGAAGCGTCGTCCGGGCAGCCACCGCAGCGCATTCTCGATCCCGACGCGCGGATTTCCGGAGGGCCGGAGTTCACTCCGGAGGGCAAGGCGCTGGTATACCCGGTCAGCGAGAACGGCGTGGACAATTTGTGGGTGCAGCCGCTCGATTCCACCGGCACGGCCGCGCGCGGGCGCCAGATCACCAATTTCACTTCCGAGAACATCCGAGGTTTCCACTATTCGCCTGACGGCAAGTCTATCCTTCTGGTGCAATACCGGTTGGAATCCGACATCGTGCTGCTGCGCGATACAGGAGCCGGCTCGCCCTAGGCAGGTCTGCGTAGCACCTGCGCCGATTCGTGCGCACTTCAGGATTCTGGCGGCGCCATGAATCCGAAGGGCAGAGCTTGCGGGCGAACGTGATGGACGGCGACAAAAACAAAATCATCTACTGGCACCACGAATTGCCTCCCTTCAACGCGGAAGCGATGGGGGAGCATACGGTCGAGGCCACGAGCGGGCGCGTGCCCGGAACGCTGGAACACCGGGATGAGTTGTGGACGCAGTGCTATGAAGAATTGATGGCGCAGTTCCGCGTGCGGCTGAAGCAGGAGATCGTTCGCCTGGGGGGCGACTACGCGCACGTGCTGAGTGAATCGGAGGACAGCAAGCACGACGCGGTGACCGGCGAAGCTTGGCTGCACGGGCGGCTGACGTACATGCTCTACCGGCGGGGCGGGCGGACTGGAGTGGCGAGTCCCCCGCGGCGGATACATTCCGAGTGACGGGTGGCGAGAGGAGGAGCAGAACGGCAGCCGGATTTCAGCAGGTCAGTGGACGAGCCCCCACAAGGCCACGGCGATGCCGGCGCCGGCGGCCACAAACGAGACCTTCCAGTAAAGCCGGGAGCGCGTGAGCAGGGAAATGGAACTGAGAACGATGGCGATCTCAAGGAAGAGCTCGCTGCCATCGTAGAAGCGCGCGCGGCCTTCCGTGGTGGCAACTTCCTTGCCGAGTTCTTCGGCGACGGTTTGAATCTTGGCGGAATCGGCCTTTTGCTGATCGGCCTTGGCGTGGAAATCGGCGGCGGCCTGGGCGCCGCGGTCGCCCAGCAGGGCGGCGATTTGGGCGTCGGCCTCGTAGACGTGGGAGCGGATATTCTTCGCCTGGTAGTAATTCCACTGGTCCGCGGCGCGGGTTTCGAGCAGCATTTCTTCCGTGTGCGACCGGTGGCTGAGCATAGTGGCTACGGCCAACAGCACGGCAAATATGGCCATGCTCAAGCCGATCGGCCGGTCACCGGATTCTTTTGCCTTCTCGACGTCTTCCGAAATTTCCCGCGGTTCCATATGCGGTCCTCGAATGCTGATGCAAGTCAGACGGCCGGCGCAGTGTAGCCGAAATGGCTGTGGACGCGCCACGGGAAAGCCTTGCGGCGATGGGAAAAGCCGCGGGGCCCACAGGGCGGGAGCGATTTCCTGCGTGTTTCGTGCGAGGGACGCGGCCGGGAATGGACTGTGGGTTCGCGGGACGCGCCGGACTAAAATTGCTGCATGATGGATGATACAGGCGCTGCCGAATGGAAGCCGGTGTCGCGCGGGGCGCTGGCCGGGTGGCTGGTGGCCTACGGCCTGTTTCTGTGGTACGCGGCGC
>DATEQM010000280.1:0-24237 GCA_035272605.1 Candidatus Acidiferrales bacterium
CGCCAGAGCCCCGAGCAAAAGATCACCAGAACAGGCCCCGGCCCCGGCGCCTCCGACCCCCTGGTGGGCTTCGGCATGGTAGATGGCGCGCCCTAAGTCGATCGAGCACGCGATCGGTACATCCGTCTGGCCACCCTTCGCCCGGATCGTGATTTGCGATGCTTTTGGGTCGCTGCGGTACTGCTCTTTTAGCGGTTTCTGAAGGGATTTAACATCCATGCCAACCTCTTTTCTTCAGTGCTTGGAAATTCTCCGCTGCCTTGGCAGCTCCGGCAAAGCCGTCTTGAGGTCGCTCCATCTGCATGCTAGCATGCGTGCGAATCGGGGGAACGCTCTTGCCAAAATTCGTCATCGAACGCGAAGTTCCGGGAGCTGGAAATCTGTCCGACGCGCAATTGCGCGAAATCTCCCAAAAGTCAGTCAAGGTTCTTCAGGAAATGGGACCCAAGATCCAGTGGCTTCATAGCTACGTAACCGGTGATAAGGTGTATTGCGTCTACCTCGCCCCGGATGAGGCCACCATCCAGGAACACGCCAGGCGCGTGGGCCTTCCTGCCAATCGCGTCTCCGCCGTGCGCCGGCTCATCGACCCATCAACCGCCGAGTAAGGATTTCCCTCGCCATCCCGCCTGTCCGGCGCTAGCAGGAGGAAGGCGCCGCGTCGAGCTTCTGCACCTCTTCAATAGCCTTCTCCACCGGCATATTCCAGCCTTCTAACCAGGCCGTCGCGCCCGCCGTATTGTTCAACGCCTCCCGCGCCGGCTGCAGAATGGCTTCCAGCTTGGCCTGCTCGGCGGGCGTGAGCGGAGCGCCAATATTCTGGCGCAGCGCAGCCGCCGCGCCGGCCAGCCGCAGTGATCGCTCTGTTTGAAGTTGAGCCGCAGCGGAGCACGCGAAACACTCCAGCAGGCGGGCAATTCCGCGCTTATGTTCCAGTTCCTGGAAGATTCGCAGGCTTTCCCGATACAGAGAGTGCGCTTTTGGACCATCCTGCTGTTCCCTGTCCAGGTTTCCCAGGTCGGCCAGCGTGCCGGCAATGCCCCAGCGGTCATCGAGTTTCCGAAAAATGGCCAGGCTCTGTTCGTACAATTCCCGCGCCGCGCCGGAATCACCCTGATTGCGAGCGGCATCCCCCTGGTGGTTCAGCGACCAGGCAACGCCGGTCCCATCTCCGAGTTCCCGGAAGATGGAGAGGCATTCGGCATGTAAGGATCGCGCGCGGGCGTGGTCACCCTGCATTGTGACGACATTCGCCAGGTTACTGAGGGAACGAGCGACAGCCTTCTGCTCGCCCAATTCTCGCCACAGCGCCAGGCTTTCTTCGTACAGCGAGTGCGCGGCCGCGAAGTCACCCCGGTCACGCGCGTAGACCGCGAGAGCGTTGAGAGAGACGGCGACGCTCTGCTTGTCGCTCAACTGGCGCGCGATGTCCAGGCTTTCCCTGAACAACGCATCCGCGGAGGCGTAATCTCCCTGCTCGCCCGCGAGTACGCCTGCGGCAAACAGCACCCGAGCGCGGACCTTCGCGAGAGCCGCGGCTCCTGGGAGCTTCAGCAGCTTGCCTAGCCTGTCCCGGCCTTCCGCGAAATGCTCCCGGCCCTCCCAGAAGCGAAACAGGGCGGCGCCGAGACGCATGCCCCACTCCGCCTCTCCGGTTTCCGTCAGCCACTCGAGGCCCGCGCGAAAATTGTCGTGTTCCAGCGCGAAGCGATCCATCCATTCCACTCTTTCCGCGCCGCTCTGCTCCGTGGCCCCCTCCTCGGCGAGCACCAGGCAGTAGGCGGCGTGGGCGCGCTTCGTCAAAGTCTCTTCGGAGCTTGCCCCCAGTTTTTCCCGGGCGTACTCGCGAATCGTTTCCAGCATCACGAATCGCGATTCACCGTTCGCTTGCTCCACCTGCCGCACCAGGCTCTTGTCCACCATGGACGCCATACCGTCGAGCAAGTCCAACTCGAGATCGCCCTTGGTGTCGCACACAGCTTCCGCGCCTTCCAGCGTGCATCCCCCCACGAACACCGACAACCTTCGGAAGAGCCTCTGCTCCGCGGCGCTCAGCAGGTCGTAGCTCCAGTCGATAGCGGCGCGAAGTGTCTGTTGTCGTTGCGGCAGGTCCCGCGCGCCGCCCGTCAATAGCTGCAATCGGCTCGCCAGGCGCGTCCCCATGGCCGCGGGTGAGAGTACTTTGACCCGCGCGGCCGCTAGCTCGATTGCCAGAGGCAGACCGTCGAGACGGGTGCAAATCTCCACCACCGCCGCTGCGTTTTGCTGGTTCAGTTCAAAGTCCGGCCTCGCGGCGACGGCGCGTTGCACAAACAGCGCGACCGCTTCGTACTGCGACACGACTTCCACCGCGGGCATCGTCCGCATATCCGGCACCGCCAGCGCCGGCACCGGAAATTCATGTTCTCCATATACGTGCAAGGCTGCGCGGCTCGTTACCAGTATCTTAAGACTCGGAGCCATGGCTAGCAGCTCCGCCACGACAGGCGACGCTGGAACCAGGTGCTCGAAATTGTCCAGCAGGAACAGCATCGGTGCGCGCATCGAATCCTGGAAGTTCTTTCTGAGTATTTCCAGCGGCGACTGCCCTCCGGCCTCCCGGATCCCCAGCGTCTGAACGATCACGGCTGTGATCAAGCCCGGATCGCTGATCGGCGAGAGCGGAACGAAATGGATCCCGCCCGGAAAGCGCTCTGCCAGGCCGCTCGCCACCTCCACCGCGAGCCGCGTCTTGCCGATCCCGCCCGGCCCCGTCACCGTGACCAGGCGCACATCCTTGGAGAGCAGGAGTTCCTGGGCGGCGGCTACCTCTTTGTCTCGTCCCACAAATCCGGTTCGCTGCACCGGAATATTGGCTGGGCGGGGGTCCGCCTGCGCAACCGGCTTTTCCGAAAAGCGGTCGCGTATCGCCGCCAGCTCCCGCGCCAGATCCCGCGTGGAGGCGTAGCGTTTATCGGGCTCTTTCGCCAGGCACCGTTCGATAGCCCAGCACAGTGGCGCTGGTGCCTCCGGGTTTTGCGCTCCGATCGGCGCAGCTTGCTCCCGAAGAATGGCCAGCAGTGTCTCTGGCGCCGTGCTTCTCTGGAAGGCCCGCTTTCCGGCCACCATCTCGTAGAGCACCAGGCCGAACGAGAACTGATCTGACCGGAAATCCAGCCGCTGGCCGCTGGCCTGCTCCGGCGACATGTATCCCAGCGTTCCGAGAGTCACTCCCGGTCGAGTCTGCCACGCCGACGCGGTGTTCATGTCCGGCAGATCTTCGCTTGTCGACACGGCCTTGGCCAGGCCGAAGTCGAGGATTTTGACGAATCCGTCGTGAGACAACATCAGGTTCTCGGGCTTCAAGTCCCTGTGCGCAATGCCCGCTTCATGCGCCTTGGCCAGCCCCTCGGCTACCTGCGCCGCGATTTCAATTGCCTTTCGTATCGTCAGCGAGCCGGCCACAAGCAGCTCGCGTAGCGTCCTCCCCTCTACCAGCTCCATCGCAATGTAGTGGGTGGCACCGTCCTCTCCGAGTTCGTAGATGGTGACGATATTGGGATGGTTCAGGGCGGAAGCCGAGCGCGCTTCCCGCTCGAATCGGAGCAACCGATCGCTGTCTGCGGAGAACTCGGCCGGCAGAATCTTGATTGCAATATCGCGCTTCAGCCGCGTGTCCCGGGCGCGGTACACCTCGCCCATCCCGCCCGCGCCTAGCGCGGCGACGATTTCATAAGGCCCGAGTTTGGTGCCCGAAGCCAGCATCATGGTGGGCGAGATTTTAGCGGATTTCGTCATTTATCGGCGGTCAGTATTCCGACGGTTCCGGACGAGTGGTCGCCTTCTCGGAAACGATCTAAAAAGGGGGTTCTCGGAGGTCATGGCCCATCTGCGTCGCGCCACGCTCATCTCCAACGCGTTGTTCCGGCCATGGGCCTTCTCCCCTCCCTGCACCCTCTTTTCCTTCCCTCTGCTGCCTATAATTCCGCCAATCCCGTTAATCGCGCTCCGTCCACGCTTTTGTTCTGGATAAATACGCGAAACGTCTCCCCCATCCCCTCCGGATAAATCAGCGTTTTCCACAGCAGTCGCGCCCGCAGGCGTTCCACCTCCGTTTGCCCCTCGTCGTAGATATCCGCAAAATCGTTGGCGCGGCCCAGCGACAGCAGAAATCGCGTCTGGCTGGCCAGGCCCGTCCGCTCCAGCCCGCCGTCGTGTCCCCACAGGTCGAGCGCGGTAAAGCTGACGTGCGCGGTCAAATCCTGCAATCCCGGCGCGGCATAATATTCCTCGGAAACGCGATGGTCGCGGTACGCCACGAGCGTGCCCCGCAGGTGCCGCTGGTTGTAGAGTTCGGGCGCCTCGTGGCCGTAATCAATCGTGAGCACGAAGCCGCGCTCGAGACGCCGGCCCGCTTCCACGATCCAGTCGCACGCCGCCAGCCCCGCTTCCGCCTGTTGCCCTTGCGCGAATCTCACGCCCTGGCGCTCAAAATAAGCGGCGACGCGCGGCGAGGGCTCTGCGGCCATCACCTCGGCGAACCACCCGTCCTGGGCCCCGACCCGAATCTCTCGCAACCCGTCCGGCCCGCCCACCACGCGATGCACCGGCAGCGCGTCCAGCAACTCGTTTGAAAAAAAACAGCCCGCCGGAATGCGTTCCGGCAGACCGGCACGCGACGCCGCGCGTCCCGACTCGAGATGCCGGCCGATGGCCCGCCCCTGCGCGTCCCGCCTCGCCGCGCACGCTTCCACCGCAACATAACGCAGCGCGCCAAAAAACTCGGGCAGCGCGCGTTCGGCAAAATCGAGGATCTGGGCGGCCAGCCGGCCGGCGCCCGCCCCGCCTTCCACGGCCAGAAATTCCACCGGCCGTCCCAAATGTTCCCACATCTCCGCCAATTGCCGCGCCACCAGCCGGCCAAAAACGGGATGCACGTCCGGACTGGTGTAATAGTCCGCAAACCGCCGCGTCTCCGGCCGCGAATAATATCCATGCTCGGGATGGTATAGGCAGGCCTCCATGAATTCGGCGAAGGTAAGTGGCCCGGAGGCGCGGATGCGCTCCAGCAGAAGCGCCGCGAGTGGCGTGCGCTCAGCGGCCATGGGCGGCGGGAATCCGGCGGCCACGCGCCCGCCTCAGTCCCGGCACTGCGGATTCCGCGTGAACATCTCCACGACGTAATCGTGCAGGCAATCGTAGAGCTGCCGCTGGAACGTCCAGGGAAATTGGGCCTGCTCCAGGTCGCGCGCCTGGAGGGTGTAGACGTAAGTGTGCACGGCAGGCTCGGCGCCGCGGAATTCAATGAGCACTTCCACCATCTCGCCGGCCTCCCGCGCGTCAAACGCGAACAGGGGATGCTCGTAGCGGGCCAGCTCCGCGCGCACTTTTTCGAGATGCGCGCTCACAGTCCCTCGCCTTTCGCCTGCATTTCCTTCCATACGGACTGGAACGCGTCCAGCGCCGCCCGGTCGAAGAGCACGAAATGTACTGTTTCCACCGGGGTTTCGCCCTTCAGGTGCGCCGCCACTTCGCGCAGCATGATTTCCGCGCATTCGCGCAGCGGGAAGCCCGCGATCCCTGTGCCCACGGCCGGAAACGCCACGGACTTCAGCCCGCGGTCCCGCGCCAGCCGCAACGACCACGCCGTCGAACTGCGCAGGCATTCCGGCGTGGTGCGCCCGCCGAGCTGCATGCTCGCCGCATGGATCACGTGGCGCGCCTTTAGCTCGCCTCCGCCCGTAATCGCCGCCGAACCGATGGGGATGCTGCCGATGGCGTCGCACTCGCGCTGGATCGACGGCCCGCCCTTCCGCCGGATGGCCCCGGCCACGCCGGCCCCGAGCTGCAAATCGTTGTTCGCGGCGTTGACGATGGCGTCCACGTCCGCGTCCGTCAAATCGCCCTGCGAGAATCGGATCTCTTTCTTTGGAGGCATCGCAAAATCTTATCAGATTCCGCGCGCGCGGCACGGGCAACCGCAGTCCCGCCTGGCAGGACGACGGCTACCGGGGGAACATCCGCGCCGCATTTCCGTACAAGATTTTTCTTTTCGCGTCCGCGGAAATCGGCAGCGCCAGAAATCCCTCGATCCCCGCCTTCATGTCGTTCATCCCGAACCCCGGCCAGTCCGTCCCGAACAGCACTTTGTCCGCAATCTCTTCGAGCCGCGGGAAATACTCCAGCAACCGCCGCGCCGGGATGCTGGAAATGTCCATGTGAAAATTCGCGTGTCTCCGCACCAGGAAGAACGCTTCGTTCATCCACAGCGGCCGCCCGCCATGCGCCAGAATCACCGTGAGATCAGGAAAATCCACGCCCACATCGTCCGCCAGCATGGGCTGCGCGTACACGTTCCGCGCCCCGGGAAATATGGACGTGCCCGTGTGGATCATCACTGGCATCCCATGCGCCGCGGCGCGCCGGTAGACCGCCGAGAGCGACGGCAGCTCGCCCCGGTACGCATTCGGCGCGAACCATTGATGCGAGGGATGAATCTTCAGCGCCCGGATGCCCAGCCCCGCCAGCCGGTCGGTTTCCGCCGCCGCATCTCCCACGTGGCGCGGGTGCACCGAGCCGAACGCTATCAGCCGCCGCGGGTCCGCCGACGCGTACCGCGCCACCCAGTCGTTCACCTCCGCCGTGAAGCCGGTGACCTCCGGGCTTACGTAGTTGATCAGGCCCGCGCGCTCCACCCCCGCGCGGTCCAGATACCGCAGCAAGGCCGCGGGCTTCTCGCAGATTTCCTCGACTTCAGCCCAGTTCGGATGGCCCCGCCGCACCTGTTCGAAGGACCGCGCATTGAATTGCCGCAGCGGCTGAATGTGAACGTGAATATCAATTATGGGGTCCATAAAGATTGCGATAACCCGGATTCCGAAGCCTCGGGTCAGACTCGGGGTGGTTCCGTCCGGGAGTCCACGGCCCTACCGTGCTTTTCGCTCACCGCGCTTCGGACGCCCGCTCCCCGCCAGCGCGCGCAGGGCCGCCTCGTCGTAACCGAGGACCATGCGCCCTCCCGCGATCACCACCGGCCGCCGGATCAGGTTCGGCTCAGCGGCCATCAGCCGGATGGCTTCGCTGCGCGAAGGCGGTTTCTCGCCCATCTTCCGCCGGCGATACAGCTCGTTCCGCGGATTCAAAAACATGCGGTAATCGCGCGCGCCGATCAGCGAATCGAGCTCATCCTCGGTCAGCCGCTCGGTGTCCAGATTCCGCAGCTCCAGTTCTGCGCCCTGCTCGAGCAAGAGACCTCTTGCTCTGCGGCACGACGTTCAACTCGGTTTATGCAGGAATCGCACTTCGCCACCCTCACTTTCCGGTCCACACCGGCGCGCGCTTTTCCAGAAACGCCCGCACGCCTTCCACCGCATCGTGGGTCCGGATCAGTTCCTCCAGATACATGTTCTCGATTGCCGTCAGCTCTTTCTCTTCTTCCGTGTAACCTGCGGAGCGCGTGAGACGCCGCGTGAGCCGCAGCACCGGCGGGCTCAAATGCTTCATCTCCGCCAGCAGGCCGTCCACCGCCACCGGCAGTTCGCCATCGGCCACCACGCGCGTCACCATCCCCAGCGCGCTGGCCTCCCGTGCGGAAATCGTGCGCCCCGTCAGGATCAGATCGAAAGCGGCGTGTCCCGGCATCATCCGCGGCAGCGCCACCATGGCAATGGGGGGAAAGCATCCCAATTTAATTTCCGGAAACCCGAAGGTGGCCGATTCCGTGGCGATAATGAAATCGCAGCACATCGCCAGCTCGCACCCGCCGCCCAGGCATTGGCCTTCCACCGCAGCAATCGTCACCGCGTGCCCCGCCCCCATTTCGTGGAACACGCGATGGAACGCTCCCAGCAGACGCCCCACGCGCTCGGGCATGTGGTCCGCCACGTCCGCGCCGCCCGAAAAGCATCCCCCCGCGCCCTGGAAGATGATGAATTCATGATCCGTCGGCAGGCGCACCAGCGCTTCGCCAATATCGGCGATCATGCCGATGTCCAGCACGTTCAGCGGCGGCCGGTCGATGGTGACCCGCGCCACGCGCTCCTTCGATTCAATCCGTAGATTCGATGGCATCAGGTAGCACAGGCTTCAGCCTGTGTTCTTCTCCGGCTCACGCTTCTGCCGCAGGCTGCTTCGGCGCGATCCACTGCGGCTCGGTGGCCTCGATGTCCGCCAGCAGCTTCAGATCTTCCGCCCCGGGCAGAATCTCCAGCAGATGCTCCGCGTAGGCCCGCTCGTCCATCAGCTCCCCATGGACGCTGTAGGGCCGCCCGGCAAACTCTCCAATGCGCCGGTTGAATTTCAGGTCGGGCACGTAGAGTTTAGGCTGGCCTGCGGGCACGTTCTTGTTGATCTGCTCGACGAGCTGGCAGCACTCCAGGTGATACAGCTCGCGGCTATGCTCGTTGATGTGGCCCAGGTCCGCGGGCTTGGCGTTGCGCGGCTCGTCGTAGCGGCCCTTGAGCCCCCACACGTAGAACCAGTGCGCCGAGCTCGACTGGTCCACGCCGAACAGGTCGTAGCTCACCGGAATCCATTTATTGATGTACTTCTGCACCACCGCGAGCGGCACCACTCCCGCCCGCACCACGCGCTTCAGCCCGTCCTGTCCCGTCCCCAGGTGGAACGATTCCTCGCGCAGCATGGGCGTCATGGACTGCGCCAGCGGCTCGAACGCGGAATAGCTCAGCATGGTGAGCTGGAATTTCCCGTCCCGGTCCACGAAGTCCGTGTAGGTGAAGAAATCGAGCCAGTTCTTCACCTCCTGGTTGAACGCGCCCAGCAGCCGCTTGCTCTCGAACGCGCGCCGCTCCAGCATCTTTTGCGCCTCGATGCGCCCGCCGTGCCCGAAGTGATAGATCAGAAGATGGCACATCTGCCAGCCGTGGCGCATCTCCTCCGTCACCACGCGGCACAGCGATTGGCGGTCGTGCTCCGATGGCGCCGCCTGGAACAGGCGCCGCTGCTGCTCCACCGAGGCGAATTCCGTGTCCCCCTGGTAGATGATCAGGTTCATCAGCGCGTCGCGTACCCGCTGGTCAGGCACGTCAATCAGCCGCCGCCACTTGGGCCGCCCCTTGTAATGCCCGAATTCCACTTCGTTCGACCGCGTGGGCCCGAATTTAGCTTCGAACTGGTAGCCCGTGATTTCCGGATAGGCCACGTCGATGTCGCGCTGCCATTCCCGGAAGAGATCCACCCAATCATCGAAGTTTGATATCCGCGTCGCCGGCATGTTCTGAGTCGTCTCCTTGCCTCGTAGCTCCCCAGATTCCTCGCATCCTACTTTCCCTGAAATTTCGGCGACCGCTTCTCGAAGAATGCCCGGATCCCTTCGGTGCAATCCTCGGACCCGAAACATCGCATCTGCTGTTCGGCCTCCAGCTCGAGCGCGCGTTCCAGTTTCGCCTTCTCCGGTCCGAACAAAACGCGCTTCACCGCTCCCAGAACCATCGGCGGCCCCGCGGCAAACTGCGCCGCCAGCGCCTGCGCCTCCGGCATCACCCGGTCCTGCGGCACCACGCGGTCCACCACCCCGATCCGCATGGCCTCCTGGGCGGTAATCATGTCGCCCGTAAAAAACATCCAGGCCGCCCGCGATTCCCCCGCCAGCCGCGGCAGCAGATACGTCCCGCCGTAGTCCGGGAACAATCCCACCTTCGCGAAATTCTGGCCGAACATGGCTTGCTCGCTGGCGATGCGGTAGTCACAGCCCAGCGCCACGTTCATCCCCGCCCCCGCGGCCGGGCCGTTTATTGCGGCAATCACGGGCTTTTGCATCGTCCGCAGCGTCATGATCAGGCGCGTCCCGGCGCGCAGCAGCGGTTCGAGTTCCGCGGTCCGCCCGGCATCTCGCAGCGCGCGAATCACCGCCAGGTCGCCGCCGGCACAGAAAGCGCGCCCCGTGCCGGTCAGGATCACGGCGCGTACGGCCGGATCGCCCGCGGCCCGCTCCACGCCCGCGGCCAATGCCTGTCCCAGCTCCGGATCCACAGCATTCAACCGCTCGGGCCGGTTCATCCGCAGCGTGAGCACGCCCGCGTCCCGCGTCTCCACCAGGACCGGCGCCACGGTTGCCACCGCCTCAGCCACGCCCGGCTCCCTTGGCTCGCGCCGCGCGCGGCGCAGCCTGCCCGTTCACCAGGGCGGCGAGTTGGCGAAAATGGTAGAGCTTTTCCGTGTGGCTTTCGGTGGTGTTCTGGCCGCTGGTGGAGGGCAGCACATAGACCTGCGCCCCGTACAGCCGGTCCTTTTGCATCCCCAACTTCACCGGGCGGCCGGAGAATTTCTCGTACACCAGTTTGCCGTTGAACGCGATCACCTGCGGCGCGTGCTCTTCGAGTTTCTGTCCCAGCAGCACCCGGCCTTCGGCAAAATCCTCGCGCCGGATCTCCTCGATGCCCCGGGAAGCGCGCTTCACCAGATCGGTCAGCCCGATTCCGAATTCCAGCAGCCGGCGATCCTCTTCCGGTTCCAGCGGCTCCGGGATCAATCCCGATTCGTACAGCAATGGCCAGAAGCTGTTGCCGCGCCCCGCGTAGTAATGCCCCGCGCGTGCGGAAGCCTCTCCGGGATTGAACCCCACCAGGATCACTTTCAATCCTTCTCGTAGATAGTCCGGCAAAATTCGCATCAAACTCTCCCTCCGCCTGTTCTTCTCACTCGCCACTCGTCACTCCTCACTTCCCTGTTCACTTGGCCCGGAACACCGGCTGCCTCTTCTCCACATACGCCGCCAGCCCTTCCTTGGCGTCCTCGCTGGTGAACAGCAGTTGCTGTAGCTCGCGCTCCAGTGCCAGCGCCTCCTGGAAACTGATGTCCGCGCCGCTCACCACCGACCGTTTGATCCGCCCCACGGCGCGCGCCGCCTTGTTCGGCGGGCAGAACTGCCGCGCGAATGCCATCACCTGCTCCCAGAACGTGTCGCGCTCGAAAATCTCGTGAATCAGGCCCATTTCCTGCGCTTCTTCGAAGCCAAACGTGCGCCCCGTCACCATCAACTCCATCGCGCGCGACCTGCCCACCACGCGTAGCAGCCGCTGCGTCCCGCCCGTCCCGGGCAGCACTCCCAGGGTGACCTCCGGCAGGCCGATTTTCCCGCCTTCCTTCTTCGCCACGCGCAGGTCGCAGGCTAGGGCGATCTCCAGCCCGCCCCCCACCGTGTGCCCGTTCAGCGCGGCGATCACCAGCTTCGGCGTCTGCTCCAGGCGCGAAAGCGTCTCGTTGGCGTGCAGGCAGAAATAATACTTGAACTGCGGGTCCGCCTTTTGCAGCATGGCGATGTTCGCCCCCGCGGAGAAGAACTTCTCTCCCCCGCCCCGCAGCACCAGCACGTACACGGACTCGTCCATCCGCGCGCGCAGGATGGCCTCGTCCAGTTGCCGCATCATTTCGTGCGTGTAGGTGTTCGCGGGCGGGTCCGTCATCTCCAGGATGGCCACGCCATCCCCCACCCGGTACTGCACCAGCTGCTTCTGGTCAACTGCCGTAACTGTGGCCATTGCCGCTTTTCCTCTCTTTCGAGTTTGCTTCCCGAGTCCGTCCGGCTCCCGCAGCCGCTGCGCGAGCCCGGCCGTTTCCGCCGGCCGCGCGCGGGCCCGCGGCCAGCGCGCCATGCAGGAAAATGTCCGCAAACGTGTCCGCCAGCTCCCCTGCGCCCGGATCCGCGCCCGGGCGGTGCCAGGTATAAATCCAATTCATCATGCCGAACAGGGCCAGCACCGCCGTGCGCGGATTCACCCCGCGCGCCCCGCCGCCCTCTTGCAGATTGCGGATCAGTTCCATGGCCAACTCGTAGTAGCGGCGCTTGATTCCCGCCACTTCGCTGCGAAACGGTCCCGCCAGGGCTTCCGCCTCGTGCGTGAACACTTTCATCTCCACCGGATGCGCCAGGAAGTACTCCAGGTGGTTCTGGATCAGCACGCGCACCCGCTCTTCCGGCTCCCGGATGTCCTCCAGACGCGCCTTGAGCTGTTCCAGAATCTGCGAGAACGCTTCCATCTGGATGTGGTGCAGCAGTTGTTGCTTGCTGGGAACGTAGTGATACAGCCCGGCCAGCGAAATGCCCGTCGAACGGCTCAGGTCGCGCATGGACGCGCCTTCAAAGCCTTTCCGCGCAAATACCTCCGCGGCCCGCTCGAAGATGAGCTGCAACTTGCGGTCCGATTTGCGCTGCGGCAATGGTCGCGGAACAGCAGACATTCGAGAGGCCTCGCGGAGGGACGCCTGGCATGCGCCCGTTCGAACGTTCGTTCGGAAATGTAACGCACCGGCGTGCCGGTGTCAACGGCCGTGGGCCTGCCAAGGCGCGGCCGGTCGCCGCCCGGAATCAATCACTGCGGACCTGCGGGCGCATTTCACCGCGCCGCTAGCAGCGTTTCCTCGCCCCGCGCCCGGTTACTCCTCCCGGAAAGCGCCCAGGGGTACACTAGAGTCGAAGAGGAGATGCCCATGGATCGCCCACGTCACCCACTGGTGGTTCGGCCCTGGAAGGCCGGGCATACGGGGCGCAGCAAAGCGAATGCGGGAGCGCGGAAGGCCGAAACATTCCCGGCGTCGAACAACTCCAGCAATGAGTTCACGCCGCGCTCACCCCGCAAAGGCCGCGGCTCTTCCTGATTTGCTTGCCCTCCGGCAGTCCTCGCCCGCGAATTGGCCGGACGCGACATCAACACGCCAGAGACAATGTGCCAATAATTCGGAATGGGATGGACAAGACGCACTAGGGACTTCAGCTCCGAGATTATTTCCGTATTGCCGACGACTCGTCCAGAACCTCTTCCTGCGGGAACGTCCGTGATAGGATTCGCCGAGAGAAACCACGAAGGCCATGCCGTCTTGCAAGAGCAAATTCGGTCTGTTTACACTGGCATTCCTTCTCGGCTCGGCTTCCGTTCGCGCACAACTTCCGCCAGAGACAACTCAGCCTCCCGCCACTGGGGAGGATTCCACCATCAAGGCGACGCTGGCTGAGCCACAACAGCCTGCGCCAACGCCCGCTGCGGGCACGGTGAGGGAAAACCCGAAGGACGGATTGAAGTACGTCTGGATTCCGCCGGGAACTTTCATGATGGGCTGCTCGCCGGGAGACAACGAATGCTTTGACCGGGAGAAGCCCTCGCACCAAGTAACGATCACCAAGGGGTTCTGGATGGGCCAGACGGAGGTGACCGTGGGGGCATACCAGCGCTTTGCGGCGGCCACCAGCCAGGAGATGCCCCAGGTGCCCCCTGGCCTGGGATTCAAAGTCAGCTGGGCGAACCAGAACATCCCCGTCGTCACTGTAAATTGGGATGAGGCCCAGGCGTATTGCCAGTGGGCTGGCGGGCGATTACCGACGGAAGCGGAGTGGGAATACGCGGCTCGAGGCGGGAGCACACAGTCGCGCTACGGCGACCTCGATAAAATCGCCTGGTATTACAAGAACAGCGGCGGTGGGGCACACGAGGTGGCCCAGAAGCAAGCGAACGGGTTTGCGCTCTACGATACGCTGGGAAACGTTTCGGAATGGGTGAACGACTGGTATGACCCCAACTACTACCGGAGCAGCCCGTCGTCCGATCCTGCAGGGCCCGCGACCGGCCGTCTCCGCGTTGTGCGGGGCGGGTCCTGGTACGTCGGTGCCGGGCTCGTCCGCGTGTCGTTCCGCGTCAGGGTCGATCCCGCGGAGTGGGTCAACCTCTACGGGCTTCGTTGCGTCGAAGAAGCAAGCGCACCCTGATACTTTTCCCTTTTCGATTGCGATTCTTGGAGCCTCAATCTACCCAAGGGCGGGATTGCGGGCGAGTGACGGGGCATCCGGAAGTAACGCCAGCTTGCGAGCACGGGCGCGAACACGCCGGGGACAATGTTTCCATGGAACGGTCGGTGTCATTCTCAGGGTGCCCAGTCGGCCACCGCTGCTGGTATCTGGCGACCCATCTTCACCGGATGAAGACGCTTGCTATGTTTTCGGCAGTGCGCCCCGTCGGTTTCGCCTCACCGCTGGCAACGTCCACCACGATGAGCTGTCGGCCTTGAAGAACAAGGAGTCGCTGCTGATCGAGCCAGCCGATCATCTCGGAGTGCGCCAGGCTGAGCGACACTTTGGAAACATCGGAGAGCATTACAACCTCCACTCGAGGCAGGTCCTTGAGTGCCGCGCGGATGCCGGCCAGTTCCTCGATATTCGGTTTTCCCTCGTCCGACAGCCGGATCTCCTGCTCCGCCCGGGCGGTAGCGCCCACGGTGTACGCCACCTCGCCGGCGTTTGGCGAGAAGAGCGCGTTCGCCGTCATGAAGCTCACGTCGTAATCGTCGTTGTGATAACGCGCCCGCTCATCGAAGAGCGTGGTCTGCCGGCCGCGCTGGACGACATAGGTGACATCATCGCTTTCGTTTTCCCAGCCACAGCAGCCGGAATCGGGGACCGCCGCAATGTAGAAGTCACCTCCCTTGGCGGCATCGAGAAAGAGTTCGACCGGGTCCGCCATCTTCCGGGCCGACCACCTGCCGTTCGCGAGGCGATAGAGATCGGTCTCCTGATACTTCGACTGGATCTGGCCCTGGACCCAGCGGGTGAGGAAGAAGAAGTCGGAAACGCCGGTGTTCGGCGCCCAGACCGAAATCTCCGGGCAGGTTTCCTCACAGGCCCCGGTATCGCATTTGCATTCAGCCAAGGCGAAGCTCACAACGGGATTGAGGTTTTCGCCTTGCAGGTCCGTCGTCCAGGAAGCGAACTCGCCCGTGCGCGAGATATTGCCTTCGCCGCCGGAGGTCTCCGTCATGCGGTTTTCGAACCAGTAGATGCGCGCACCGTCGTCGCTGAAGTAGACCACGGGCGTGGCCCAGGTTTCGATGGACCCTCCGTTATTCCCGGGGCGTGTATCCTGTGAGCCGCTGGTAAGTTCGTGCGCGTAGTTGTTCGAGCTCCACAACCGACGCAGGTGCGTGCCGGCAATCGTGTCTGCATAGATGACGGTTCCCTTGCGGCTGATGGAGATATTTTCGGGATGCTGGCGCGCGCCAGCCGGCAAAGCCAGTCCCGTCCTCCAAGGATGGAAATCGGCCCCGTCGTACTCCGACATTTTCCCGTCGGCGCCGAGAATCCAAACGACCGTGCGCCCAGCCGGCGGGCCGCCGAAAACCGCAACGCGGCTCTGTGCGAAAGTTGGGGCACAAATCAAACAAAGAGTCAGAGGCAGGAGCAGGGATCGCATGCAAGTGGTTTTATCACAAATCTCATTTCGATTCAGAATCGTGCCTAGGTTCGGTGCCCTTTCCAGAAGTGACGCCAGAAGCAACGCATTGCGCATGCAGCAGTCAGCTGGAGCCCCGCAGACGACTCCCCAGCTCCGGTTCGACTTCGCCATCACGGGCGTCAATCCGGTATGGATATTCAAGCGAATCCAGAAGTGTCGCTCCCGGCTATCACAGGGCAGCCGGGCGAAGCGCTTCACCCCCTGCGTTCAAACGCTTCGCCCGCGCCGCTTTCTTTTATCGTGCCACCGCTACGGCCTGTGCCACGCGCTTCTGGATGGGAACAAAGTCACGCGCCGCGTATCCGGTGTAGATTTGCCGCGGACGCGCAATCTTTTGCTCCGGATCCTCCAGCATTTCCTGCCACTGCGCCAGCCAGCCCACCGTCCGCGGAATGGCGAACAGCACCGTGAACAGGTCCGGTTTGAAGCCCAGCGCCTGGTAGATGATCCCGCTGTAAAAATCAACGTTCGGATACAGCTTCCGCTTGATGAAGTATTCGTCCTCCAAAGCCACGCGCTCCAGCTCCAGGGCGATATCCAGCTTGGGATTCCTGCCCGTGGCCGCAAACACCTGGTCCGCTGCCCACTTGATGATCCTGGCCCGCGGATCGTAGTTCTTGTAGATCCGGTGTCCGAAGCCCATCAGCTTGAATTGCCCCGCCTTCACCTTCTCGATGTACGCCGGCACGCGATCCTTGGTCCCGATCTCGTCGAGCATCTTCAGTACTGCTTCGTTTGCGCCTCCATGCAGCGGTCCGGATAACGCCGCGGCGGCCGCCGCCGTGGAGACAAACGGGTCGGCTTGCGAGCTGCCCACCGCTCGCATCACGTTGGCGCTGCAGTTCTGCTCGTGGTCGGCGTGCAGGATGAACAGGATCTCGAGCGCCCGGGAAAGCACCGGATTCGCCCGGTACTTCGGTTCCACCATCCTCCACAGCATGTTCATGAAGTTTTCCGTGTAGCTCAAATCGTTGTCGGGATACACGTACGGGTAGCCCAGGCTATGCCGGTAGGTGTACGCCGCAATCGTCGGCACCTTGCCGATCAGCCGCCGGATCTGGAGCTTCCTCACCTCGGGATCGAGAACGTTTCGCGACTCCGGGTAGATTGTGGAAAGCGCCCCCAGGGTGCTGATAAACATGCCCATCGGGTGGGCGTCGTGGTTGAAGCTCTCCAGGAAGTTCTTGGTCTTCTCGTGGAGCATGGTGTGCAGCTTGATGTCGTTGACCCAATTGTCCAGTTGCTGTTCCGTCGGCAGTTCGCCGTTCAGAATCAAATAGGCCACTTCCAGAAAGCTGCATTTTTCGGCCAGCTGCTCGATGGGATACCCGCGATACTGCAGAATTCCCTTGTCTCCGTCGATGTAGGTGATGCTGCTCTGGCATGCCGCCGTGTTCAGAAAAGCCGGATCGTAGGTCATCACTCCGAAATCGTCCGGACCTGTTTTGATTTTACGCAGGTCCATGGCCCGTACGGCTCCCTTGAACAGCGGCACGTCGTAAGCCGCCTTTGTGCGCTCGTCCACTATTTTCAAAACTTGGTCAGCCATGTCGTTTTCTCCTTGTCTTCATTGCGGAATCCCGCTTCGCTTGCTGAGCGGCCGGCATGTTTGCCTCAGCCCCGCATGCGTTGCCGGAACGGAAGGCGGAGTGATCCGTGATCCAGTTGAAACGGGAGCGCTGCCGGCCTGCTCTGCCGAAACCTCGAACCTGCCTCTCGGCTGCACCGGAACGAACGAGAACGCGTGGTCCACATCACTCGTTGTCCCCCGTCGGCGTCTCTTCCCAGGACTGGCGCCCGTACAACACACTGCTGGGCACACTCTGCCAACCGCTAAACAGTATCCCCGGGCTAAACGCGCGGCAGTGCTGATAGTCACGCTGTGCTGTGATGCTCGACGTGCGGTGAGAACCAGCACTGGGGCCAGAGCGGGGACCGGGGAGAGGCGCAGGTGGCACCCGGACAACCTGAAAATATTACATATTGCGCGGGATATGGATAATGCGGTATGTAGTATGCATGAGGGTCCAGCCCATCCTTCGCCACTCCCTCCGCCAGCAGGTCTATTCTTCCCTGCTCGGCATGCTCCTCGATGGCCGCTGGCAGCACAACTCTCGCATCAACGACTCCGCCCTCGCCGCCGAACTCGGCGTCAGCCGCACCCCGGTCCGCGAGGCCCTCATCCAGCTCGAAACGGAAGGGCTGCTGGCCTGCGACCCGAACCGGGGATTCTTTCTTCCGCCCCTGCGTCCCGAAGACGCGCGGGAACTCTATCCCATCCTCTGGAGCCTCGAACAGCTCGCCATGTTCCTGTCCGCCGGGGATTCCGCGGAGCTTCGCAAACGTCTGGAGCAGGCCGGCTTGCGCGCCGGGGCCTCTGCCGATTCTGCCGCGGCACTCAAACGCGACCGGGCCTGGCACGCGGCGCTGGTGGAGGCGAGCGGAAATACGCGGCTCATCGAACTGGCAGGCCGGATCGAAGCACTCTCCCGGCGATACGCGGCCACCCTGCCGCGGGATTCACCTATCGCAGAGCGCCGCGAGCGGGACCACGCACAGATTGCCGAGGCCCTGGCTACCGATCAGCCGGCGCGCGCCTTCGCTCTGCTGAAAATGCATTGGCGGGCGGAAATGGACGAGGTGCTGCACGCCCTCGAAGAGCGGACCGCAAAATCTTCCCCGGCTGCGTCGCCGGAGAAGCCACCTGGCTCGCGCCGGCCGCGAGCCGCAGCGGCAGGGAAATCTTAGGAAAAGTACACTGAAGATCCTGCCGGTGCGCCAGGTGGGGCGAGGCGTCCCGCGGCGATCGAGCGCCGTTCCGGTGCCGCGACCGCCCGAACCTTTACTGGTGGCCCACCGGCAATTCCGCAAACGGCAGATGCTGCCCCAGGGCCTGCTTCACCGCTTCCTCATAGACCCTGGCGGCCACGGTCACGTCTTCAATGGCCACGCCGTTCGATTTGAACAGGGTCACCTGGCGGTCGTGCGTGCGTCCCGCGAGCTTCCCGGTGACCACGTCGGCGAGTTCCCGGACGGCCGACCAGGCGCCGGCATCTTCTCCCAGGACGGCGATCAGGTCGCCCGATTCCAGCCGCGCCTGCTCGCGCGAATCCACCACGATGATCCCGCAGCGGCGCACCGCTTCTTCGTCCAGTTCGCGTTTCTGAGGAAAATTGGCGCCGATGGCGTTGATGTGGGCCTCGGGTGACAGCCACTCGCCGAACACGACCGGCGTTGAGGAGGAGGTCGCCGCAATCACGATGTCCATTTCGCGCACGGCGGATTCCGAATTCTCCGCAAAAGAGACGCGCAGGCCCAGCCGGATCGACATCTCCCGGCAAAAAGCGTCGCAGCGTTCCGGATTCCGGCTGTACACGCGGACTTCCTCGAGCTTACGGACGGCTGCGACCGCTTCCAGTTGCGAGCGCGCCTGGATCCCGCTGCCCAGGATCCCGCACCGGCGCGCGTCTTCCCGGGCCATCAGCCGGGTGGCCAGGCCCGAGGCCGCGCCCGTCCGCATCTGGCCCAAATAGTCCGCCTCCAGCAGCGCCACCAGCTTCCCCGTCTCCGCTTTGAACAGCGCCACCACGAAGCGCAGCGACCCGCCCCGCACGCTCGTGTAAATCTTCATCCCGCAGTATCCCGCATCGAAATCGGCCGCAGCCATGTAATGCATGTAGGAACGCGAGGGCATCAGGAGGCGAATACGCGGGTGCAGCACGGCTCGCCCGTTTCCATAGCGTCGAAAAGCCTGCTCGACGCTTTCCAGCGCCATGGGCATAGTCAAAACTCTGCGAACGTCGGCTTCGGTGAGCAGACGAGCCATCCGGCCCCTCCGATGCGGAAGTCAATCGGCCTATTTGAGACGCAGCAGTTGCGTGCGGCCCTTCAGCTCCAACGCAAGTTTCTCCTCGCGCGCGAGCCATCCGACCGCCATCAATACCAGATCGCCCGGCGCCTTCACATTCTTTTTCAGCGCGCCCAGGCTCTGGGGGCCCTTCGATTCCAGCGCCCGCCAGATGCTTCCCGCTGTGTCTCCGATTTGTTCGAGCAAGTCCACGTGTTCCTTCCAACGCCGGCCCGGAAATGGCCGCCGCACGATGATTCCACACTGCGGCGCCGGATTGCAACGGCCACGCGGCCCGGCGTAGCCATGCGGACGCGAGCCTCCTCCCCGCGCGCGAGCAGGAATGCGCAGAGCCCTCCGAACCGTGCCGTCAGGTCAAAAAATGAGCCGAAACTCGAGCACCTTTCCGCTCGAGGGATCAAGCAGCAGCAATTCATCGGGCGCCACGAACGCCAGCGAGGCCCGCGTGTCCGCGCTCCCGGAGGAGAGGGCGATGCGCGCGCCCAAATCCTGCTCGAAATAGGGCGCGCCATCCAGCGTCCAAACCAGCAGCCGCGGCGGCGCCGCATCGAAGCAAAACAGGTAGCGTTCGGAGGCAACCAGGCTGACCGGGTTCTTGGCCTGCAGACCCGAGGACCCGGGCTGGCCCCAGAAGCCCAGGAAATCGCCCCGCGGGGAAAACTTCAAAATGCGCGAACTGCCGCTGTCGGCCACAAAGAGCGACCCGTCGGGCGCCACGGCCAGGGCCACCGGAGCGCGCACCTGTGCGGCCCCGGCGCGGCCTCGCGCCACGATGCGCACAAAGTGTCCGCGATCGTTGTACTCGGCCACGGCTCCCAGGGATGTGTCCGCAACGTACAGGTTTTCCTCCCCATCCACGGCCAGCGCCGCCGGCGCCCGGAAGCGTCCCAGCCCTCCCGCGTGCTGCTCGTGGTCCGGGTCGCCCGTGGGACCGAAAACCAGCACGCGGCCTGAACGTCCGTCCGCGGCGTAGATCTCTCCGTCGGAATCCACGGCAATGGCCACCGGATTAGTCACCCGCGGGTCATCAAACGCGAGCAGGGGATGGCCGTCCGCCGTGAATTTATGCAGGAAGCCTGACCCGGCGTCCGCGATGTACACCAGTCCGCGGGCGTCGGCAGTAATGGCCACAGCGAGGTCCAGGTTTGCCGGGCCTTCCCCGCGCGTTCCCCATTCCCCCAAGAATTCGATTCGGGGACGGGACTCGGCCGGGCGCATCAATCCATCGCCGGAAGACTGCGCCGCCCCCGCCGCGTGCTGAAATCCCGGCGCAACGGCCCACAGGAGAGCCGCCGTGGCCCACAGGGCGATCGCGGTTGCTGGGGCGCGAGCCTTCATCGTCCGGGACGACACCAACTTCGATTTGACGCACGCGGCATCAGTGAGCCCTGCGCGCCGGGTGCGGGCCGGGCCGCCGGTTGTCCGTCCGCCGTACGGAAGTTTGGTGCATGACGTACTCCCGGCGCTCTTCTCCGCCACGCCCGCGATTCGTAAATGCGAACTCCGCATTGCCCCCTGCCGCGCCGGCGGATTGGACACGGATCGGCAGGCTGCCGCACAGATTGCTTTCCACGTACGCCGTCTCGTACCGCTGCCTCTCCGCCCCCCAGGTGTACACCCGGATTAATGTGAAATCGCAGGGCTGCCCCTCGGGCCCCTGGATCCCCGCAACCAGGAATTGCGGCTTTTCGCCCGATTCGGCTGGGTGCCCGGCTCCCACCGATTCCGGAGGGCCGGGTGCTTCCCGCGCCACGCGCCCCGCCGGAGTCCGGGGAGGCGGTGCGGGTTCTCCCGTAGCCACCGTGTTCAAATCGAACCATGCGACGAAACGGTACTGGGTCGAATAATCGAGCAATTGCGGCGGAATCTCGTACTTCACAAAGCGGCGCAGCACCCAGCCCGCTATCTCCCCGCCGGGATCCTGCTTCGCACGAACCAGTGCCCAGTCTTCGTGCCGCGTCTCCGCCGGCGGCGCCGCGCCCCCGGCCGGCGCGCCTCCTTCGTCCCCGCCGCCACGCGCGTAGTCCGCCACACCGCGCCCCAGGATTTCGAGCGGCGTGCCGCTGCGGAACTGGTAGATGCGCGGCGAGGCGCGGCCGGGTTCGATGTGCACGTTGGTCAGTTTGTCGGTGGTCGCGCGCGCCTCAACCGGCAGGGTACGCGCCCTCTCCGCCAAGTCGCGGGCACGATGCCACAGCGCGGAATCGATCAGGTTGCGTTGCTCCGTCCAGCCGAGGACGCCCGCGGCTGTGCGCACCCGGGCTTGGTCGTTCTGCCGCTCCATGATTTCCACCCGCTCGCCGTAGCGCACGGTTGCCGCGGGCTCGCGCACCTGCGCGAGGCTGGTCCACAGCGTGACGTTGCGGTCGCCCGCAAACGCCTCTTCGCCCGCGCGTTCGGAATGCCCGCAGCCGGCCAGCCCGAGCGGCGCGAAAACGGCAAGGAGCGCGGCCAGAAGGCGGAAGAGCCCCGCGCGGCGAACCGGGCGGGCACCCCGCAGCCGGCGAAGCGCATCCCGGCCGGATTCCCCGCCGGAATCGAAGCGGCGCATGCCCGCGGAGTCCAGTCGGGCACGGCTGCACAGTGGATATTCAGGACGCATCGCCGAAGGAAACTCCGACGGCGCGCGCAGCCTGCACGCGGTCGCTCGCGGGATCTATGAAATGACAGCCCCCGATGGCTTCGCCCAGGGGCACCGATTCGATTCGTGTGCCGCGCAGACACACCATCCGGCCAAACTCGCCTCGCGCGATCAGTTCCACGGCGGCGACGCCGAAGCGCGTGGCCAGGATGCGATCAAAGGGGCTGGGCGAGCCTCCGCGCTGCACGTGGCCCAGAATCGTCACGCGCACGTCTTTCCCGGTCACATCGCCAATCGCGTTCCCGATGAGCACGGCAGGGCTACGCACCTTCCTGGCGGGAAACGGGCGGCCCAGCCCGTCCGCGGCCGGCAAACGCACGCCTTCCGCCACCACCACCAAGCTGAAATGCCGCCCGATCGCGTCGCGCCGGCGGATCGCCGCGCAAACGTTCTCGATGGTGAACGGGATTTCGGGAATCAGGATCACGTGCACGCCCCCCGCAATCCCCGCATGCAGAGCGATCCACCCCGCGTCGCGGCCCATCACCTCCACCACCATCACCCGGTGATGGCTCTCCGCCGTCGTATGCAGCCGGTCGATCGCATCGGTGGCCACGTGCAGCGCCGTATCGAAGCCGAAAGTGACGTCCGTGGAGAGCAGGTCGTTGTCAATGGTCTTCGGCACACCCACTACCGCCAATCCGCGCTTGCTGAACTCGTTCGCAATGGACAACGTCCCGTCGCCGCCGATCACCACCAGTGCATCCAGGCCCAAACTCTTCCAGTTCTCCATGCATTCCACGGAGTAGTCCCGTTCGAGCGTTGCGCCGTCCTCTTCAATCTCATAACGGAACGGATTCCCGCGGTTCGTCGTGCCGATAATCGTTCCCCCGCGCGGCAGAATCCCCCGGATGCTCTCGCGGGTCAGTTCCACGCATTGCTCCGGCCAGATCAGCCCGTCGAAGCCGTTCCGGATACCCAGCACACGCCAGCCGTGTCGCTCGTTGGCGCAGCGCACTACCGCCCGGATGACGGCATTCAGTCCCGGCGCGTCGCCGCCGCCGGTGGAAATCCCGATGGTGCGGATCGCACTCGCCACACGCCCCCTTCTCCGGAAAATCGAACCCCAGATTGTACAACACGACGCGCGGCGGCTCGCGCGAGCCTGCCCCAAAAACCGAGAACGGCGTTACAATGCGCCCGTCGCGGAGGATTCCATGCTATTTCTCGTCGGGTTGCGGCCGCTCGGCCTTCTGGTCCTGAGGCTGGCGCTCGGGCTGATTTTCCTGTTCCACGGATACCCGAAGTTATTCAGCGCCCCGCGCCAGACCGCGGAGATGTTCGCGAAGCTGGGCTTCGCGAACGGAACGTCCTACGCCATCGGCGCTCTCGAGGTATTCGGCGGGATACTCTTGGTGGTTGGATTCTTCACGCGGCCCATCGCGCTGCTCCTGGCCGCGGAAATGGGTGTGGCAATGTGGAAGGTTCACCTGGCGAAGGGCTATCTGGCCGTGCACGAATATGAATTTCCTCTGATCGTGGGCGCCGCTGCTCTGGCCCTGGCCACCTGCGGACCGGGCGGAATCTCCCTGGACGAAATCCTGCTGCCCTCGAAGACGCCGCGTGCTGCGGCCGGTAAACCGAAACCGGCAAAGTAACGCCGCCCTGCCCCGACTCTTCGAGGTTTAGTCCGTGCGTCGGTCTCACACCTGCACATGGCTCAGGGCTTCCTCCGTTTTTCTTTTTTCGTTTTTCGATTTTCGTTCTTTCAAGCTGCAGGCTGCATGCCGGCCGGCTGCTCATCTCCCGCCGGGAGGATGAACCACAGCAGCAGGTAGGCCAGCAGGCCGACCCCGAAGCACAGCCCGACGAGCCAGATGATGCGGATGATGGACGAGTCTGCTTCCAGAAATTCTGCCATGCCGCCGCACACGCCCCCGATGCGGCGGTCGGTCAGGGAGCGATGCAGCCGCCGGGAAGGCCGCGGCGGTGGCAGGCCGGGGATCGGATCGCCCTCCGGAATCACCATCCAGCCCACCAGGTAGGCGACCAGGCCCACGCCGTAAAAAATCACGGACACCGCAGCGAGCACGCGCATCAGCGAAACGTCCATCTCCAGATATTCCGCCAGCCCGGCGCACACGCCACCCAGTTTGCGGTCCGTCATGCTGCGCACCAGCCGGCGCGGTCCTCTGCCGGAATACGTGGCCGCTGAGGGCGCAGCAGGCGCGATGCGCTCGCCGCACAGGTAGCAGAAATTCGAGCCCTCGGCGATTTCCTTCTGGCAGCGCGGACAGATCATCTGCATTTCACCTCGGGAGACAAGCAACCACCGTCTCCTCTATTAGTCCTATACGCAGCCGGATGCAAGAAGTTCCCTCCAGCGAACCGACAGGCGGGCGCATAGGGACACTGGCGGCGTGAAGCCGCCGCTACCAGGCGAGCAGCTCACGCGCGGCCCGCACCAGGTGCGCGCTCTGCGGCAGAATTTCATCTTCCAGCTTCGGATGATAGGCGCAGAAAGTGTCCATCGCGGCCACGCGGCGCACCGGCGCGTCCAGCCGGTCGAACAG
>DATEQM010000281.1:0-6792 GCA_035272605.1 Candidatus Acidiferrales bacterium
ATCCAATCCAGCCGCCGCTGGGCGGTCCGACTCAGTTCGCCCCCCAAGCGCGCCAGCTGGCGCGCTCGGGGGATCTTCCCGTTTCGAATCTGCATCGCGACACTCTACCAAGAGTGTCACGCATCATTCTGGACGAGCACAGCGTCCCCGAGGCAATAGGGGGAAGGCCCAGTGGCCCTATCGAGAGACCCTAGCACCCTCGCATCGAGCGAGAAACCGCGGCGAAGAACCTGCCGAACAAGCGGTTCGCCGGGGTGGGGGCAGTTCGGGCCCGGCGCACGGTAGCACTTGACTGCGGCCCCGCGCGGGATAATGCTGTCTTGCGGATACGGAGGGTCGCCGCCCCGCTTCGACTCTCCGGATCGCCGCGCAGGCCGCGAATCCCGGCTCGCTGCGGCGGGCCGGAGGCAGTGGGGCATCGCCACGAATGAAAGCCCGGCTCGCGGCTCTACTCCGAGCACCCGCGCAGTCTGCGGCAGTACTGGTGGCCGCAGGAGCGGTTGTGTCCTTGTCGGGCTGGGCCGCCGGGGTGCATTCCGTCCAGGCGTTGTTTCCCGCGGCCGTTCCCCTGAATCCCTCCTCGGCGTTCTGCTTCCTGCTCCTCGGCGTTTCCCTTTGGTTCGTGCGCCCTCGCGAGGAAGGTTTCTGGCAGCGGTGGGGCGCAGGTGCGCGTTGGATACCCGCGCTTGCGGTCGCCACCGGCGCCGGATTGCGCGTGTTCGCAGCGTTCCGTGACTCCACGCTGGGAGTCAGCCCAGCGGAACTCTCCAGCGCCGGACTCGCCGGCATGGCTCCCAACGCGGCGTTCTGCTTCACCTTGCTCGGCTTGGCGCTGCTGTTCTTCGATCCCCGGATTGCCGGCCGATTGGAGCGCTGCCAACTGCTCGCGCTGGGTGCCGGCGCAATCTCCATGACCGCCCTGCTGGCGCGCAGCTACGAGGTCACGGTGAACCACGAGATGGGCGTCTTCCTCTCGATGTCTCCCAGAGCTTCCCTCGGGTTCCTGTTGCTGTCCGCTGGTTTTCTGATTGAAAGATTCGAAGGCGGGCTCTTGGAGGTGACGCACGCGGACAGCGCCGGCGGCGTGATGGCCCGGAGATTCTTGCCCACGGCGATCCTCGTTCCGCCGCTGCTCGGCTACATCTGCTGGCGCGGCGAGATGATGGGCCTGTACTCCTCCGAGGTGCGCCTGCTGCTGTTTGCCGTCTCCAACGTGATCGTATTCGGCGCATTGATCCTGCGGACCGCGCGCTCCTTGCACGTGGCCGACCGGGAGCGCCAGCGCGCCCAGAACGCGCTCCAGCAGGCCAACGAAATGCTCACCGAATGGGTGCGTGAGCTCGAGGTGCGCAACAAAGAGACGCTGCTGCTGAACGAAATGGGCGACCGCCTCCAGACCTGCCTCACCACCGAGGAAGCCTGCGGCGTCATTTCGAAATCGGCCCTCTCGCTTTTCCCCAACGATTCCGGCGCGCTGTTCGTCACCAACGCCTCAAAGAACCTGGTGGAGGCCATGGCCGTGTGGGGAGGGTACACGGCGCAGGAGCCCGTCTTCTCTCCGGAGAATTGCTGGGCGCTGCGCAGCGGCCGCGTGCATCGCGTGGACGATCCCACCAAATCGCCCATCTGCGGCCACGTGCGGCAGGGGATCAAAACCGGTTACCTGTGCGTGCCCATGGTGGCCCAGGGCGAAGCCATCGGGGTGCTCCACCTGGAAATGGGTCCTCCCGGGCCCGAGGGCCGCCCGGTGATGACGGACGCGAAAAACCGCCTGGCGCTTTCCGTGGCCGACCACCTGGGCCTGGCCCTGGCCAGCCTGCGGCTGCGCGAAACCCTGCACATCCAGTCCATCCGCGATCCGCTCACCGGCCTCTTCAACCGGCGCTACATGGAGGAATCGCTCGCGCGGGAACTGCGCCGCGCGGACCGCAAACAACGCCCGCTCGCCGCGCTCATGCTCGATCTGGACCACTTCAAACGCTACAACGACACGCTGGGCCATGCCGCGGGCGACGCCATGCTGCGCGCCATCGGCAATTTTCTCCAGTCGCGCATGCGGAAAGACGACATCGTGTGCCGCTACGGCGGCGAGGAATTCACCATCATCATGCCGGAATCATCCCTGGAGATCGCCCAGCAGCGCGCCGAACGCCTGCGGGAAGACAGCAAACGCCTGGAAATCTCCTTGAACGGCCAATTCCTGGGCAGCGTCACATTTTCCGTCGGCATTGCCTGCTTTCCGGACCACGGCACCACCGGCGAGCAACTCCTCCACGCCGCTGATCTCGCGCTCTACCGCGCGAAAGCCGCGGGCCGCGATTGCGTCATGGCCGGAGTCCGCAGCGGCGAACCCGCCGCGCCGTGACCGCCTGCTCCGCCTGAACTCGCTCGCGCCGATTCCGCGCTCTTCTTTCGTTTTGTGCGGCGCGGGACGGAAATTGCCGCGTATCGCTTGAAATCTTGATGGGAAAAGAAGCCGCGAGCGATGCAGTTGCCGGGAAACAGCCCTGCTGGTTTTTTCGGACGGGCCGGATTCACAAGAGCGGCCTGCGGCAGGATGGGATGCGTTACTTTCCGGCGGAGGTGGATGCCGCATCGCCCGCAGGAACGCTGAGGGCTTCCCCTCTGGCCGGCTCGGTGGGCGCCGCCGGAGCGGCTGCATCACCGCTGACGGGTGCGGCTTCCGTTTCGGAGGCGGCGGGCGCAACTTCTTCCGCCGAGAGCGCCGCTGGCGCGACGAGCGCAGCTTCGGCCGTTGCCTGAACCGGGACGGGCGGCAAAGATGGCGCCGCGTTCTCCGAGTCGCTCGGCTGCGTCAGCGCGCGGAGCCTTCCGGCCAGCGCTTCGGCGAACAACTCAACCAGGAATCGCGCCGCGGATCCGTCCGCGTCGCGCTCGGGAAAATATTCGCACAGCTCGATGGCCAGCAGTCGCGGCGCCGCCACCACTTCCGCCAGGGCCTCGCGGACGTGCGCGGCGCGCAGCGATCCTTCCGCGGGAAAACCGCAGGCGGTGAATTCCGGGCTGGAAATCACGTCCACATCGTAATGCAGCACGAAAGGCATGTGCCGGCCGTGGATCTTTTCGACCGCCTCGCGCGCCGTGGCCGCCGCCCCGCGGCGGAGTATGTCGGAAGCGCGATAGGAGTGCAGCAGCGCGGTGACGAGAAACTGTTCCTCCGGCGGGTCCAACCGCTCGATCCCGTAGAGCGCCAGATTCGGCTCCCGAACCATCGGCATGTCCGCGGAAAACCGCACGATCTCCGCGGCGCCGCGCCCGATGAGGTGCGCCACGGTCATTCCGTGGACGCAGCCGGACGGGCTCGTGGTCGGCGTGTTCAGGTCGGCGTCGCGATCCATCCAGAGCACGCCCGCCTCGCGGTAGTAACGCCGCACGCCCGCAACCGTGCCCGGAGTGATGGCGCAGTCGCCTCCCAGTATGAGCAGCAGCGCCCCGGACTTGACCGCGAGCTCGACCTTGCTGCGCAGCGCGCCCAGGGCCTGCACCACTGCCGCCGTGTTCCGCGCGCGCGGATGTTCTTCGTCAGGCTGGTAGAGAAAGGTGGGAGTGTCGCCGTGGTCGACGACTTCGTATCCGGCGGCTTCCAGGCGCGCCACCAAGCCTGCGGCGCGCAATGCTGCGGGGGCGCGCTCGGCGCCGGGTCCGTGGGAGCCCGCGCTCGTGGGGACGCCGATCAGCGCAACCTTTTTCGGATCACGGTGGATCTTGACCGCCAAGCACCTGCCCTTTCTTTTCGCACGCCCGAATCCCGAAGCATCGGGACGGACGGCCCCTCAGTTGGCCGGCGACCCCGTGGCCGCCGCGGTCGGCACAATCGAAACCAGCTCCGGAGGAAGCGTGAAGCGCACGTCCTCGCGGATGAAATCGAGATCGCTCTGCTCGCTGAAACCCAGGCTGGCCAGCCGCTCGCTCACCTGCTGCACCAGCACCTCCGGCGCCGAGGCCCCCGCCGTCAGCCCCACGCTGCCGACGCCCTCGAGCCACACGGGGTCAATGTCGTTCGCGTCTTCGATCAGGCGCGCCTGCGTCCCGCCGCGCTGCGAGACCTCCACGAGCCGGTTGGAGTTCGAACTGTTCGCCGAACCCACCACCAGGATCAGGTCCACTTCCTTGCCGATCTGCTCAACGGCTTCCTGGCGATTTTGCGTGGCGTAGCAAATGTCGTCGGATGCCGGCCCCAAAATGTTTGGGAAGCGCTGCCTCAGGCGTGCCACGATTTCCTGCGTGTCGTAGAGGCTCAGCGTCGTCTGCGTGAGAAATGCCAGCCGGTCCGGATCTTCCACTTCCAGCCGGTCCACTTCCTCGACGCTGCCCACCACCAGAGTGCGGTCGGGAGCCTCGCCGGAAGTGCCGATGATTTCCTGGTGGTCGCGATGCCCGATCAGGATGATGGTGCGGCTCTCGCGGGCAAATCGCAGCGCCTCCATGTGGACCTTGGTGACCAGCGGGCAGGTAGCGTCAATCACGCGCAGGCTGCGATGGCGGGCCTCTTCGCGGACCGCCGGCGGCACGCCGTGCGCGCTGAAGATCAACACCGCGCCGTTGGGCACTTCCTCCACCGATTCCACGAAAATGGCCCCGCTCTTGCGGAGCTGATCCACCACATAGCGGTTGTGCACGATTTCGTGGTGCACGTAGACGGGAGGGCGGAAGATCTCCAGCGCCCGCTCGACGATTTCCACCGCACGGACGACGCCCGCGCAGAATCCCCGCGGACTGACCCGCACCAGCTTGCGTTGTGGCCGCGCCTGGGCGGCGGCACTGCTTGTTGGTTCGCCCATAAACTCCATATTGTACACGAGATGCGGGCGGTATCGAAACAGGAGATCGTCGCGCATGAGCTTTTTAGATCAACGGGACCTTCGGCCATCGGATCGAGGGGAGAACAGGAAGCGCCTTACGCTTGCTTTCAAACCCTGGTATCGCCCCCTTCCCCGCATTCGTGCATGTGCAGAAGCTAAAGGAGTTAGTAGGCGAAAAACCGTAACCTCTGATTCTAAAGGACTTTAAGTGGCGCAGAATGTGTACTTGCGAGGTAATTTTACATGTGTTGATGCGGCGGGAGTTAGAGCAGGGGGACGTAGAAGTGCAGAATCGAAAAGAGTTCGCTTGGATCTGTGCCCGCGGTGCTCGGATTGGTCCAGGGTATTCCGCGGCGAGAGCTGGTCGGCGAAACATGGGGTCAGAATACGGCGAACGGTGGCGCTTGGGAACCCGGTATAAAAGAGAAAATAAGAGGGATTTATTTACGCATGAACTTAGTGGCCAGGTGAGGTCCTCGGTAGACGAGGGTTCGGACGAGGCGCTTCGAGTCTTCTGGGTGGGTGTGGAAGGGGAGAGAAAGGCGCGAGTGGAGCATTCGCTGGATGGGTTTGGATTCGAGCAAGTGTTTGAGAGCTTGCGGTTGGTCGACGTGAGTTGGGAGGGCGTGCCAGACGAGCAGCGAGTAGCGCTCACAACGGTTCTGAAGCGTGCGGATATTGGCTTGGGTGAGCTTGAGGCCCGCGGCGGGGGCAATCTTGCGCCAGGGCCAATGCAGGATTTCTCGCTGCCAGACGATTTGGAGCGAGCGGCGAATCCAGTCTGGATCGTGCTCGGCGCCGGGCCGGCCTTTCTTGGCGTTCTGATTGAGGGCTTTCGTGCGGTCGCGGATGGCGCGGCGCAGGGCCGCAAGTTCTTTGGCGTCGGCGGACTCTACGAACCAGCGGAGGATTGCTTCCAGGAACACGGGGCGGTTGAAGTCACCGTATTGAAGACAGAGGTCCAGAAATGGGGCGTAGCGGGGATCTTCTTCGGTTGTCGGTGGGGTCATAGGCGAATCGTAGCATGCGGGTCCGAAAGGGGGTGTCCGTTGGTCGCCAATGGGTGGCAGAAAATGGGGGGCGGAGGGCCGCATGAATTCGCCACGCCATTCCGCTGCAAGGTTTGGCTTGACGGGGGAGGCGTCCTGCTGGTAGTGTGGAATAGCCAGTTGCCAATGATTTGCAACTGACAGCCGGGACCACCCGCCGCAGATGGGGTCCTCCAAGGAGCCGACTTGCTCTCTGCACTTCTGCTCGCTCTCCGTGAGGGCGTGGAAGCCGCCCTCGTCGTCGGCATCGTGCTCGTCTATTTGGGCCGCACTGGCCGGCGCCACCTGACCCGCTACGTTTGGACCGGCCTCGCTGCGGCCGTTGCCGCGAGCCTTGCCGGCGCCGCCCTGCTAGACCACTGGAAGATTAGCGAAGACGGCTTTGAAGGTCTGCTCATGCTGGTCGCGGGCGTCCTGGTGATCACCATGATCCTGTGGATGAACCGGGTGGCGCGCACGCTGCGGCGGGAGATCGAGCAGCGCGTGGAGACGCTGGCGCAGGGCTCGACGCTTGCCGCGGGGCTGGGTCTGGCCGCGTTTGTGTTTGTGATGGTGGTGCGAGAGGGCGTGGAGCTGGTGCTCATCCTGCGCGCCGTGGAGCTGTCGAGCGAGGGCGTGAGCATCTGGATCGGCACTTCGCTGGGCCTGGCGCTGGCCATGGCCGTGGGAGTTTTCTTCTTCCAGGGAACCCTGCGCGTTCCCTTGGGCCGCTTCTTCGCCGCCACCACCACGATCCTCTACATCGTGGCCGCCCAGCTCTTCCTCACTGGCGTGCACGAAATGAGCGAGGCGCAATGGCTGCCGTCGAGCCAGCGGGAAATGGCGGTGGTCGGGCCGATCGTGAGCCACGAAGTGTTCTTTTTCGTGCTGATCTTCAGCGTCGCCGTCCTGCTGATTCTGCGCGAGTGGTTCGCCGCCCG
>DATEQM010000282.1:0-8320 GCA_035272605.1 Candidatus Acidiferrales bacterium
GTGCTGATCGCGCTGGAGGCGGCGCGCGCGGACGCCACGCTGGTGACGGAAAACGACGGAGACTTTATCCGCTGGAGGTCTTTGCTGCGCTCCGCGAATCAGACGCTGAGAGTATTCAGGCCGGAGTTGCGATAAGGCGAAACTCGTCCGCCGCAGCGGACGAAAATCGAAAAACGAGCGGCGGAATTTCTCGAGAAAGCAGCTGGAAGGGCGCAAATAAGCGGAACGTTATGAACGGAAAGTGAGCGAATTCCGCGGAGGTTACCCGGTTAACATAATCGGGAAGGGGCGCGAAATACTGATATAGAAAATCGAAAAAAGAGATAGGGAAAATGGGCAAGAACAGGGCCAATTCCGGATCCCCTCCTTGCGGGAGGCGCAAGGAGGGACCACCCGAAATTCGAAAAACGAAGATCGGGCAGAGGGACGAGACCTGGAACTTCGGCCGACAGCCCTTTGCGAGGGGCTCGGAATCTGCGATGGCCATACCGCTCAGGGTCTTCGAGGTGCCCTTCGACTAGCTCAGGCGGGCGCTACCAGGCCCAGCGCAGGGGGCGCGCCGCACTTCTCCTTTGACCTTCGTTCTGTGACGCCTTAGGATGAACTGAGACGCAAGGAGCGCCCGAACCTTCGGGTGAGGCCGTTATGGACACCATTCCGCTCAAACCAGAGCGCAAGGCTCAGCTCGAGGAATATGCCAGGCGGCTCGGCCAGGATCCCGCCACGGTTCTGGATGACGCCCTGGCGGCCTATCTCGAGTGGGAACGGCAGGATTTTGCCGAAGCCGCGGAAGGCATTCGCCGGGGCCACGAGGATTTGAAAGCCGGACGCGCCAGGCCCGCCTCCGAGTTTCTTGCCGACATGCGCCGGAAGCATGCCATTCCGCGTTGAGATCACGGCGCAAGCCGAGCAGGAGGCGGACGCGATCCTGGAATGGCTCCTCTCGCAACACGCGGGAGACGCGGGCGTCCGGTGGTTCCTGGCCCTCGAGGAAGCAATCGCCACGCTGTCGGAGTTTCCAGCGCGTTGCACGTTTGCTCCCGAGAATGCCCGGTTTCCCTTTGAGGTGCGCCAACTGCTCTACGGCCACAAGCCGCACGTGTATCGGATTCTATTCACCATCGCAACTGACACGGTATACGTCCTCCACATCCGTCATGGCCGTCGCCGACCGCTACAGCCCCGCTAGCCCTTAGTTGCCTCCCGCTATCCCTCAGGCCCCTCCCTGGTAGTCCTATTGCCTTCCTTCACTTGCGCCTGCCGCACGCTTCGGGTAGAACCGTAGGTGATGAAGGCGGAGATTATTGCCGTCGGGTCGGAACTGCTGACGCCGGACCGCCAGGACACGAATTCGCTGTTCCTTACCGCGCAACTCAACCGGCTGGGCATCGAAGTCGTGCGCAAAACCATTGTGGGCGACGAGGCGGAGAGCCTGGGCCGGGCGTTCCGTGCCGCGCTGGAACTTGCCGAGGTAATCATTTCCAGCGGCGGCCTGGGTCCCACCGAAGACGACCGGACGCGCGAGACGCTGGCCGCCGTGCTGCGCCATCCCCTGGTGCAGAATGACGAAATCCTGAAGGACATCGAGGCAAAATTCGCGCGAATGGGCCGGCCGATGCCGCAGATCAACGCGAAGCAGGCCCTGGTGCCGGTGGGCGCCACGGTACTGCCGAATCCGCGAGGGACCGCGCCGGGGCTGTGGGTGGAGGACGGCAAGCGCCTGGTGATCCTGCTGCCCGGGCCGCCGTCGGAACTGGAGCCGCTGTTTGTCGAACAGGTGGCGCCGCGGCTGGAATCGCGCGCCGAGGGACCGCGCCTCTACGTGCGCGATTTGCGGACCACCGGCCTGGGCGAGTCGGCGGTGGACCAGGCTATCGCGCCGATTTACAAAGGCTACCCGGACATCCAGACCACGCTGCTGCACGTTCCCGGGGAGATCCAGATCCACCTGCGGCTGTGGTCGGAGGAAACGGCCGCGGCGGTGCGCCGGCTGGACGAGATCGTGGAGCGCATCTCGCGGGCGCTGGGCGACGTCCTGTTCTCGACCATGGGCGAGGAGATGGAACAGGTGGTGGCGCGGGAACTGACCTGGCACGGCGCGACTATCGCGGTGGCCGAGAGCTGCACGGGCGGCATGTTGGGCGAGCGGCTGACGCGCCAGCCGGGCAGCTCCTCGCACTTTTCCGGAGGCGTGATCAGCTATGCCAATGAATTGAAGTCGTCGTGGCTCGACGTGCCGGCGGAGCTGATCGAATCGAAGGGCGCGGTGAGCGCGGAAGTGGCGCAGGCCATGGCGGAAGGCGTGCGGCGCCGCTCGGGCGCGACCCTGGGACTGGCGGTCACTGGAATCGCGGGGCCCACCGGGGCGACAGAAGAAAAACCGGTGGGCACGGTGCACATCGCGCTGGCGGATGCGGAGGGAGCCAGTGAAAAGATGTTTCGATTTCCCGGCGACCGCGGGCGCATCCGCGTGCAGGCCACCGTTGCGGCCCTGGACATGGTTCGCCGCTATTTTCTGAGCGCGCGCGGCCAGGCGAAGCAGTGAGCGGCGCCACAATGCGGCTGTTCGTTGCGCTGGAACTTCCGCCCGCCGTGCGCGCCGCGCTGGGCGAGGTTTCGTCGCGGCTGCGGCCCCGTGCCGCTGCGGCGGGACGCGGCTTGCGCTGGACCGATCCCGCCGGAATCCACCTGACGCTGAAATTCCTGGGCGAAATCGAAGCGGCCGCGGTGGAGGCCATCCGCGGAGCGCTGGCGGGAATTCGTGCGGGCAACCCCGTGGAGGTCGCTTTCCGCGGGCTGGGCTGGTTTCCCAATGCGCGGCATCCGCGGGTGCTTTGGGCGGGAGTCGAGGCGGGGAACGGTCTGGCGGAGCTGGCCGGGGAAATCGAGCGCGTGCTGGAACCCCTGGGGATTGCGCGTGAGACGCGGAAATTCGAGCCGCACCTCACGCTGGCGCGAATCAAATCGGAAGAAGGTCTGGACGAACTGCGGCGGGAGGCGGAGCGGCTGGGCGCGCCGGAGTTGGGCCGCGCGGCCTACTCGGAGTTTGACCTGATGGAAAGCAGGCTCCGGCCGCAGGGAGCGGTGTACACGCGCGTGGAGCGTTTCCTGTTCGCCGTTTCCGTTGCGGCGGGCCGCGCGGAGGAGCGCTGAGGCCATGCCGCTCTGGCTGCTGCCGCTCGCGGGGTATCTGCTGGGATCGATCCCGTTCGGCTACCTGATCGTGCGGTTTACGAAGGGCACGGATGTGCGCGGAGCGGGCAGCGGCAACATCGGCGCGACAAACGTGAACCGTGTGGCGGGCGCCGGAGCCGCTGCGGCCACGCTGCTGCTCGATATGGCGAAGGGATACGGCGCTGTGTGGCTGGCGGAGCGCGTGAGCGGCGGCGAAATCGGATGGATGGCGCTGAGCGGATTGGCCGCCGTGGCCGGGCACCTCTTCCCTGTATGGCTGCGCTTCCGGGGAGGAAAGGGAGTGGCGACGGCGGTCGGCGTGTTTGTGCCGCTGTGCTGGATGGGAGTGGCGGCGGCGGCGCTGGTGTGGCTGGTGGTGGTTTCGATTTGGCGCTACGTCTCGCTGGCGTCGGTGGTGGCCGCGGCGGCGCTTCCGCTGTCCACGTATTTTCTGTACGCCCCGGGCACGCGTCACGCGCCGCCGCTCACCGTTTCCTTCTCCACGGCGATGGTGGCCATCCTGATCATCGTAAAACACCGCTCCAACATCGGGCGCCTGCTGGCCGGAACCGAAAGCCGGCTGAAATTTGGCGGGCGATAGAAGGGCGTGGCCCCAGCCCATGAGAAAAATCGCGATTCTGGGAGCGGGGAGTTGGGGCACGGCGCTGGCGCTGGTGCTGCTGCGGAGCCGGAAGCCGCATCGGGTGTGCCTGTGGGCGCGGCGGCCGGAGCTGGCGGAGACGCTCTCGAAAACGCGCGCCAATGCCGATTATCTCCCCGGCTTCGAGCTGCCGCTGCAATTGGAGATCAGCGGCGATCTGGCCGGGGCGGTGAAAGAGGCGGAGATCGTGCTCGGCGTGATGCCATCGCAGCACGCCCGAGGAATCTATACGAGCGCGCTGCCGCATCTGCGGGCGGACGCGGCCATCGTGAGCGCCACCAAGGGACTCGATTCCCCCACGCTGGAACGGATGACGCAGATGATCGCCGCGGTCGCCGCGCCGCGCTTCCCGGTGCGCGTGGCGGCGCTTTCCGGCCCGTCGTTTGCGCGCGAGGTGGCGCGCGGCGACCCCACGGCGGTGGTGGTGGCTTCAGAAGATGAGGCGCTGGGCGCGGAGATCCAGGAGGAATTCGCGGGCCCAACCTTCCGCCTGTACACGAACGCGGACGTGACCGGGGTCGAGCTGGGCGGCGCGGTAAAGAACGTGATCGCCATCGCCGCGGGAGTCTGCGCAGGATTGGGATTGGGGTACAACAGCAGGGCCGCGTTGATCACACGCGGGCTCGCGGAAATGACGCGGCTCGGCTGCGCCCTGGGCGGCCGGCGCGAGACGCTCGCCGGGCTGGCGGGCCTGGGCGACCTGGTGCTGACCTGCACCGGGGCGCTCTCGCGAAACCGCAGCGTGGGCGTGGCCCTGGGCGAGGGGCAAAAACTCGAAGAAATTCAGCGGGGGATGCACATGGTGGCGGAGGGCGTGCGCACCACCGCGGCGACGATGGAACTGGCGCGGCGGCACGGGATCGAGATGCCCATCACCGAGCAGATGCACGCGGTGCTCTACGAGGGCCGGCCGGCGCAGGAGGCCATCCGGGAGCTGATGGAGCGGCGGCTGAAAAACGAGTGAACGGGGAGCGCGCGAAACGGACTGGCGGGCGCTTGCGGCGAGCTAGATTCCGCGTCCGGAAGCTGAACTGCATCCACGATCTTGGCTGGAAAGGCTCGGCGAAGCCGTAGTGCCTGCACAGGTTCCCCGGAAACACCGCGGCGGACTCTCCACGTTGTGAGGCGGACAAAAGAGCTTTAGACTGGCGATTCGATGGGCGCGCCCAGGCCAATTCGAGGGATATTCAGTCGCGTCCGGATTCTGTGGCTGGTGCTGGGCGCGTTGCTGCTGGTGAGCCTGGTCCCCATACTTCTGTTCCAGCGCCAAGTATTGCAACTCAGCCGGCAAAAGCTGGAGGACACGGAGCGGCTGCAGCAGGTGGAAATCACGCGCCTGCTGGCGGATGAGATTCTGCTGTTCGAGAACGGCCTGGACGAGCAGCTCCGCGACCAGATCAAAATGCTGGAAATGGCCGGCGCGGTTTCCGATGTGAACGCTCCACGGCACGCCGCGGACGTGACGCAGCGTCTTGAGGAGTTCGTCAAAAACAATCCGGACATCCTGTACGCCACGGCGCTGAACCGGCAGGCGAAGGGGCCCTGGAGCGGGAGTTTCCGCGCGGATCTGGATCCCTTTGTGGGGAAAGCGTTGCAGCGCGGGTTCACTCTGTGCGCGCAGGGCGCTAAGTTTTCGAGCGGGGCGCTGGCCATCGGCGAGGGAAAAGATACGATCTCGGGACACGTGGTGGCGGTTCCGCTGATGGTGGACCAGCAGCCTGTGGGGATGCTGGCGGTGGTCGTTTCGCTGCGTGAGATCGTGGCGCGGCTGGACGATACGAGCGTGCGCGGGCGCGAGGTGTACGTGGTGGATTCCGAAGGCCACATCGTCGCCTATCCCCCTGCGAAGCGGGACGCCGAAGGCCGCATCGTGGCGCTTGGCGAGCGCCAGCGCTGGGTGGCGGGGGCCGACGCCAGTAGCGCGTACCCCATTGTGGCGCTGTTCCGAGACCTGCCGCGACCGCTGAGCACCACGGAAAACCGCAATTTCACCGCCGATGTGGGCGGCAAGCGGGTGGAGATGCTGGGAACGCTGAGCAGCATTCCGGAAATGCGCTGGGCGGTGATCGCGCAGCGCAGCCTGGTGGACGCGCAAAGGGACGCGGGACTTCCGGAGCTGAGCCGGCAGGCGCTGGTGCTGGCGTCGCTGCTCACGATTGCCTCCCTGATCATCGGGTATTTCTTCGCCGTGGGGATTTCCAACCCGGTGCGCGCGCTGGCGCAGTCCACGCGGGCCATCAGCCGGGGCGAGTTCAGCCAGCGGGCGCCGGTGGCGGGCGCGGCGGAGATCAGCGATTTGGCGGCGGACTTCAACCTGATGGCGGAGGACATTGAGCGGTACATCGAACGGCTGAAGCAGGCGGCGGAAGAGAATCGCCAGCTGTTCATCGGCTCGATCCGCATGCTCGCCGCGGCCATCGACGAAAAGGACCCGTACACGCGCGGCCACTCCGGGCGCGTGGCGAAATATTCCGTGATCATCGGGGAGCAACTGGGCATGGCGCCGGAGCCGCTGGACAAACTGCGCATCTCCGCACTTCTTCACGACGTGGGAAAAATCGGGATTGACGACCGGGTACTGAAAAAGCCGGGGGCGCTGACCGATGAGGAATTCCAGATCATGAAGCAGCATCCGGTGAAGGGCGCGAACATCATGCGCCCTGTGCCGCAATTGAAGGAAATGCTGCCGGGGATCGAGCTGCACCACGAATGCGTGAACGGCCGCGGGTATCCCTACGGCCTGACGGCCGATAAGATTCCGCTGATGGCCAGGATCATCGCCGTGGCGGACACGTTTGACGCCATCACCACGAACCGGCCGTACCAGTCGGCCATGGATTTGGAGTTTGCGCTGAAGCGCGTGCGCGAGCTGGCCGGAACGCGCTTCGACCCCGATATCGTCGCGGCGATGGAAGAGGCCGCCCGCAGCGGAAAGCTGAAACTCAGCGCGACACTGGTGGAAGTCTAAGCCGCGCCGATCACTCGGGCCAGGGAACCAAAGCGGATGTCATCCCTTTTGAGCCGGCGATTTTTTCTGACACTGGCGGGAGCGCTGGCGAGCCCAGGCATGATTCCGGCCGCCGAGAGTTCGCCACCATCGCTCGATCATATCCTGCTAGGCGCCGCCGATCTGGATGCAGGCGTTGCGGAGGTCGAGAAGAAAGCGGGTGTGCGCGCGGCGGGCGGCGGCTCGCATCCGGGCGCCGGAACGCGAAACGCGCTGCTCTCGCTGGGCCGGGAGCGCTACCTGGAAATCATTGCTCCGGACCCGCAGCAGAGCGAATCACAATTGCCGCGCCTCAAGGAGTTGGCCGGCTTGAAGCAGCCGCGGCTGATTGGCTGGGCCGTGCACACGCGGGACATAGAGAGTGTGGTGCGACGCCTGCGAGATGCGGGAATTCCCGCTGCCGGGCCAAATGACGGCTCTCGCGTTCGGCCGGACGGCAAAGTCCTGCATTGGCGGACGATCAACCTCAGTGACAACCGCGCGGGCCTGCTGCCGTTTTTCATTGAATGGGGTCGTGACACCGTGCATCCCTCCGTGGACGCGCCGGCCGGGTGCAAACTCACATCCTTTGAGGCGGAGAGTCAGGATGATGCGCAACTGCGAGAACTATTCCAGAAGATGGGAATCGATGTGACCGTCCGGCGCGGCGCAGAGCTGCTGCGGGCCCGGATTGCCGGGCAGCGCGGCGAGTTCGAACTGACTTCCTGATTCCACCGTCGATCCGCATAGCACTGACGCAAGTCCAGCTGACAGGAGACTCTGAGTTACGTTGCGATTCCCATCGCGCGCGTGTTAGGCTGACCACATGAAACGCACGATTCAGTTTCACGTGTGGAAGAGCGAGAAGTTCTACGTCGCGCAAGCGACTGATGTCCCCATCGTTACGCAGGGAGCTACGCTCGATGAAATCGCTAGAAATGTAAGAGAAGCCGTAGATCTCTATTTGGAAGGTGAGGATCTGGAAGCCCTCGGGTTTGCATTGCACCCGCAAGTGCTGGTCAGTTTTGAAATAGCCCCAGACGCAGTTCATGCCTAAGCTGAGAGTTCTCTCCGGCGAAGAGGTCATTCAAATCTTTCTACGTTTCGGATTCTCCCTGGTAAGCCAAAAGGGAAGCCACGCAAAGCTGAAGCGAGTGTCTGCGGAAGGCGAAAGCCAAACCCTGATTGTTCCGCTCCATCGTGAACTCGACCGCGGAACTTTGCGGGCAATTTTCAACCAAGCCTGCCGCTACATCCCTTCCGAACAGCTCGGCCCGCACTTCTATTCAGCGTGAGACAGAAGGCCGGGCGTTCCGGCTGCTTCTGTTAAGATAATCGCGATGATTACCCTGTTTGGACCGCCGGAGCCGACGCTGCTGGAACGGCTGAAGGAGTCGGTGGGCAAAACCCGCGAAGTGCTGACCATGCCGCTGGGCGAGCTGCTGGCGGGCGGGCGGAAAATAGACGACGAGCTGCTGCGGAAACTGGAGACGGCGCTG
>DATEQM010000283.1:0-2705 GCA_035272605.1 Candidatus Acidiferrales bacterium
GGGCGGGCGTCCCGTGCGCCGGGCTAAACCGGCGAGGTGTAGTGAATGAAAGAGTCATACGTTGAAGGGCTAGCGACCCACAGCGGCCCCGAGTCATGCGGAGATTCTCGTGAGGGAATCGTCGAAGCGTTGACAGGGGTACGTGCAGGCCGGGTATTGAGCCGCGAAAGAGTCGACCTTCGAGACGCCGACGCCGTGGGATGTGGCGGAAGGCAACACCGGGGGCATCGCCAGCGCGAGATGCAGCCGGGTCACGCGCGGTCATAGACCCCGTGCATGCAGGGAAACACCTTGCTCGAGAACCGGGAGATCCCATGGTACCGCCTGCGGCTGATGGAGTGGCAGGCCGTGTCGGGAAAGTCTAAGGACATACGCCGATGATGAACGGGCATGGGAAGTCGGACAGTTCCGCAGTACCGCAGAAGTCTCCGAACAAAGCCGGCCACGAGGCGGCGGCGGAGGAGGCGGAGGGAAGGGGACTGGCCAAGGGGAACTCGCGCCAGCAAAACGCGTCCCGGACGCAGAGCCGGAGCGGCGCGCACAGTGCGCTGGAGCGGGTACGTGAAGCGGCAGCAAAGGATAGTAAGAAGCGGTTCACCGCGCTCCTGCACCACATCTACGACGTTGAGGCGCTGCGGGCGGCCTACTTCAATTTGAAGCGGGAAGCCGCGGCGGGGGTGGACGGCGAGACGTGGCGGCACTACGGCGAGGGGGTGGAGGACAACCTCCGCGCGCTCTCCGTGAGGCTCAGGCATGGAGCGTACCGGGCCAAGCCGGTGCGTAGGGTGTACATCCCCAAGGCCGACGGGCGGCAACGGCCGCTGGGGGTGACCGCGCTGGAGGATAAAATCGTTCAGCGCGCGACGGTCGAGGTGATGAACGCCATTTACGAGACTGACTTCCAGGAGTTCTCCTACGGGTTTCGGCCCGGGCGCAGCCAGCATAATGCGCTGGATGCGCTGTACGTTGGATTACTAAGGGGAAAGGTGAACTGGGTGCTCGACTTGGACATCCGCGGATTTTTCGATTCCATCGACCACGGTTGGCTAGTTAAGTTTGTCGAGCATCGGATTGCGGACCAGCGCGTGGTGCGGCTCATCCAGAAATGGTTGAACGCGGGCGTGTTGGAGAAGGGCCAGCGGATGCAGATGGAGAAAGGGACGCCGCAGGGGGGCAGCGCGTCGCCACTGCTGGCGAACATCTATCTCCATTATGTGTTCGACCTGTGGGTCCAGTGGTGGGGCCGCAAGCAGGCCCTGGGCGCGATGGTGGTCGTGCGGTATGCCGACGACATCGTGCTCGGGTTTCAGCGCAAGGCGGATGCTGAGCGGATGTATAAGGAGCTTGGCGAACGCCTGGGTAAGTTCGGGTTGGAGTTACACCCGGACAAGACGCGCCTGCTGGAGTTCGGACCCTTCGCGGACGACAACTGCAAGCGCCGTGGTCAGGCCAAGCCCGCCACGTTCGATTTCCTGGGCTTTACGCATATCTGCGGGAAGACCAGAGGCGGACGCTATACGGTGCTAAGACAGACCATGCGCAAGCGGTTGCAGGCCAAGCTGGGCGAGGTGAAAGCCGAGCTGCGGCGGCGCCTGCACGACCGCGTCCCGGCGGTCGGCAAATGGCTGCACGCGGTGGTTGAGGGGCACATCCGGTATTACGGAGTTCCCACCAACTACGCGGCGCTCGCCCTGTTCCGCTCGCAAGTGGAGCGGTTATGGCGGCGGGCGCTATCGCGGCGCAGTCAGCAGCCGATGAGCTGGGAGCGCGCGCGGCGCCTCTTCAAGCGCTGGTTGCCCAAGCCCCGCATCTGTCATCCTTATCCGCTGCGCCGCCTCGGCGTCATCACCTGAGGCAAGAGCCGGATGCGGTAATTCCGCTCGTCCGGATCCGTGGAGGGGGTCGTGAGCAATCACGATCCCTACTCCGACTGCCCGCCACGGGAAATCACGGGCACGGAGGCCCGCCCCCCTGTTAAGCAGTTTCCAATAAGCAGTTTCCAAAAAAATAGGGAATACCAGCACAACATTCTGTCAGAAAACAGGAACAAATCCGAAGCGAAAATCCTCAGACTTGAAATCCAAGCATTTAAGCGCCTAATGGGCGCGCATGAAGCAGGTGATCGCGCCGCCGGCCAGGATCAGGAGCGCCGGATTGACGTGGCGGAGATAGAGAATCGTGAATACCGTCACCGCTATCACGCCGGTGGTGGCGTCCACAATCGAGAGCTTGGCGACCGTGTAGGTTCCCGACAGCATCAGGCCGATCGCGACCGGGGCCATCCCGCGCTGGATCGCAGTGCGCCACGGATTGCCCTGGAACCGCTCCCAGATGCGGTTGACGAAAAAGGTGATGAAGCAGTCGGGGACGAAGAACGCCAGGCCCACCACTAACGCACCCAGCGCGCCGGCCAGACGGTAGCCGATGACCAGGACCATCACCATGTTGGGACCGGGGGCGACCTGGCCCAGGCTGTAGATGTCGCGAAACTGCTTGTCGGTGAGCCAGTGAAAGTGTCCGACCAGGATGCGCCGCATCTCGGGCAGCACCGCGGTGCCACCGCCGACCGCGACCAGCGAGAGCAGGGCAAAGACCCACAACAGGTTGAGCAGCTTGGTTGATTGCACGGCAGGTATCCTCAGCGATGGCCCAAACGGGCCGGCTCCCTGGTCTTCAATGGCTTTATTTCGCCGCCCTTGTGGGCC
>DATEQM010000284.1:0-3755 GCA_035272605.1 Candidatus Acidiferrales bacterium
GGGCGCGAACAGGCCGGGATAGGACGAACTCCATTGGGAGAGTGCCGGCCCGTGGCCGGGGAATGCTTCCCGCCACGGGCTTTTTGTTTTCGATCGGGCGGGGAGCACGCCCGGGAAGGAGGTCCCATGCTACACGCCACGGAATTACTGGGGGCGGAGGTTCGCGACGCGCAGGGAAACTTCGTGGGGCGGGTGCGGGAGCTGTTCATCGTCCCGGCCGACCACCCGGGCCGGGTCTCACGGATCCTGCTGGCTCGCGGGCGCTATCAGCCCCTGGTAGCGCGTTACGACCAAGTGGCCAGCGCGGAACCCGGGAAGATCGGCCTGACCGTGGGCGAGCAGGCTCTGGAGTCCTTCCAGGCGAACGAGGCCTGGCTGGCCGTGGGGAAAGACCTGCTCGACCAGCAGATCATTGACGTAAACGGCCGGAAGGTGGTGCGCGTCAACGACGTGAACTTTGACGACCGGCGCACCAACGGCAACGTCGAACTGCGGGTTTTCCAGGTGGACGCCGGGTTCCGCGGCGCCGCTCGGCGCTTGCTGCAGGGCATCCTCTCGCCTGCAGCGGTACGGAAACTGCAGCAGCGCCTGCCCGCCACGCTTCTGCCCTGGGAATACGTGAACCTGATCGAATCGGACCCCATGCGCCGGGTAAAACTCCGGATTGGAAGTGACAAACTCGCACAGATTCACCCGGCCGAACTTGCCGATATCGTGGAGGAACTGACTCCGGGCGAGCGGCAGTCCATCATCGAGTCGCTGGACAAGGAAACCGCGGCGGAGACCCTGGCGGAGCTGGACGACCGGCTGCAGCCCGAGGTGGTGGAGACGCTGGGCACGGAAAAGGCGGGCGACATCCTGGAGGAAATGGATCCAGACGAGGCAGCAGACCTGCTGGCGGAATTGCCCCCGGAGACGTCGCAGCAACTGTTGGAAGAGCTGCCCCGTGACGACGCGCAGGAAGTCAAACGCTTGCTCCAGTACGACGAGCGCTCCGCCGGGGGCATGATGACCACGGAATTCGTGCTGGTGGGAGAGGATGCGGAGCGCGACGAGGTGGTGGGCTGGATCCGCGGCCTGGACCTGAACGCCGAACAGCTCGACACCATCCTGCTGATCAACAAACAGGCCGTCCTCGCCGGAACCGTGGCCGTCGGCCGGCTGTTGACCGCCACCTCCGGGACGCAGCTTGCGAGTCTGCGCAGCGATCCAGTGGTCTTCGTTGCGCCGAATGAGAAGGACAAAGAGGTGTTCGAGCTGTTCGACAAGTACAATCTGCGCACGTTGGCCGTCGTGGATGCCAACCAGCGCCCCCTCGGCGTGATTACCGTGGACGACGTGATCAAACACCTGCGGGAGAACGGATGAGCGAGACGCCCGACATGCCGGACCTGTCCGGCTGGGCCACGCGCCTCGCGGGATGGCGCTCGCAGCGGCGCCACCTGTGGCGCCGCTTTGCGCTCTTTTTGGCGGTGGTGGGGCCCGGTGTGATTACCTCCAACGTCGACAACGACGCCGGAGGCATCTCCACGTATTCCGTGGCGGGGGCGCAATACGGATACGCGCTGCTGTGGTCACTGATCCCCATGACCATCCTTTTATTCGTGAGCGAGGAGATGTGCGCGCGGATGGGGGTGGTGACCGGGAAGGGTCTGTCGGACCTGATCCGGGAGGAGTTCGGTTTTCGCACCACCTTTTTCCTCATGGTGATCGGTTTCCTGGTGGACCTGGGCAACGTCGCCGCCGAGTTCGCCGGCGTGGCCGCGTCCATGCAGATTTTCGGGGTGAACAAATACATCGCCGTGCCGATTGCGGCGCTGGCCGTGTGGATTCTGGTGCAGCGGGGGACGTACCGGCAGGTGGAAGGCGTCTTCCTGGTGGCCTGCACGCTTTACCTGTCCTACGTATTCAGCGCGGTGCTGGCCCATCCGAATTGGACGGAGGCAGTGAAAGCCACCCTCGTGCCGCACATCAGTTTCGAGACCGAGTACCTGCTGATGCTGACGGCGCTGGTGGGGACCACGATTGCGCCATGGCAGTTCTTTTACCTCCAGGCGGGTTTCGTGGAGAAAAAAGTGAGGCGGAAGCAGTACGCGCAGGCGCGCCTGGACGTGCTGATCGGCAGCGTGAGCTGCATGGCCATTGTGTTCTTCATCATCGTGTGCTGCGGCGCCACGCTGTACGTTTCCGGCCACCGCAACATCGCGGATGCTGCGGAGGCGGCGCAGGCACTGCGGCCGCTGGCCGGGGAGTGGGCGAGAAAGCTGTTTGCTTTCGGATTGTTAAATGCCTCCTTATTCGCAGCCAGCATCCTCCCGCTCTCCACCGCGCACGTGGTGTGCGAGGGACTTGGGTTCGAGGCCGGCCTGGACCAGAAATTCCGGGAAGCGCCGGTATTTTACTGGCTGTATACGGCACTGATCGTGATCGGAGGAGCGATCATCCTGATACCAGGGGCCCCGCTGCTGAAAATCCTGATTCTTTCGCAGGTGGCCAACGGCGTGTGGCTTCCCATCGTTCTCATCTTCATGATTTTGCTGTCCAACCGCGCGGATCTGATGGGTGACAAGGCCAACGGCCCGCTGTTCAATGCGATTGCATGGGTGTCCAGCGCCATCATGATTGCGCTCACGCTCATCCTTCTTTACCAGGCCATCGTTAATCCCAGCTCGATCGGCTTTTGAACCTCGCGCGGCGCGCTGTGTCCGGATGGCTCCAAGCCGTCGCCGGCACGCAGCATTGCGCGCCGCCAGCGGCTGTGCTACTTTGCTTTGGGCCTTCCCCGCGGTTTCTTACAGTGAAAACGCCTGAGTTACTCCCGTCTCTTACGAAAACCGAGGAGGCGCTTCTGGAACGGCTGGAGCGGAAGCGGCTGCCGCGGCACGTGGCCGTCATCATGGACGGCAACGGCAGGTGGGCGCAGCGCCGGCATCTGCCGCGCGTGGCCGGGCACCGCGCGGGGGTGGCGGCAGCGCGGGAGACCATCGAGACATGCGCGCGGCTGGGGATCGGCGCGCTCACCCTCTATGCCTTCTCGGCTGAAAACTGGCGGCGGCCGAAGGCCGAGGTGGACTTCCTGATGCGGCTGCTGCGCGAATTCCTGTGGAAAGAACTGCCCGTGATCCACAGAAACAACATTCGGCTGAGCGTGATCGGCCGGGCAGAAGAACTGCCCGCGGGCGTGCGGCAGGATATCGAGCAGGGAATGGAATTGACCTCAAAGAACTCGGGCATGCGCCTGGTGGTGGCTCTGAACTACGGCGCGCGGGCCGAGTTGGTGGATGCGTTCAATTCGCTGCTGGATGAGACGCGTGCGAAGGCCACCAACGGGGAACTCTTGAACCTGCGGATCACCGAGGAAATGATTTCGGACCACCTGTACACGGCCGGGCTGCCGGACCCGGACCTGCTGATCCGCACCAGCGGGGAACAGCGCATCAGCAATTTCCTGCTGTGGCAGATCGCTTACGCGGAAATCCACGTGACCGGCGTGCTCTGGCCGGACTTCCATCGCGCCCGCCTGCTCGAGGCGCTGCTTGAGTACCAGGGACGCGAACGCCGGTATGGCGGGCTCGGGCGGCCCGAATCCCCGTCCGCGAACTGAAGCCTTCGAGAATGCGCCTTCCTTCTTTCCACTCCGAAATCATTCAGCGGTACCTGCGCGAACGGTGGGCCGGGCCGCGTGCCATGCCGGGGTGGTGCGCGTGACCGGCGCGCGCGTGCTTACGGCGGCTCTCCTGATCCCGCTGGTGGTC
>DATEQM010000285.1:0-11415 GCA_035272605.1 Candidatus Acidiferrales bacterium
AAATCTGGCTGGGGCGAACTCAATCTTCGCCACGGTCTCTCCAACAGGCGGGACATTCACAACAACGTCCTCCGCGTCGGGCGATACATTCACGCCGGTCACGACGGGAGGTCCGGGTTGGGTTGTCAATACGACCACGCAAAGCACCAACTCGGGGGATAGAACGATTACCGTCAAGTACACGGTAAGCGGTCAGGCTCCGGTTTCGAAATTCCTGAACGTCACGGCCAGACAGTTCGCCTACGCAGCAAACAACACGCCGAGCAACACATGTACTTTAGGCTATGGGACCAGTTATCTTTATATTTATATCCCCTATACGCACCCGGACGGAACCGCAGTGCAGCCTGGCCTTAGCCTGGGAGGCACAGCAGTAACCGAGAGCTTCAACCCACAGCCCCCGGCCGGAACCGTGACAGGCAACGGGAGCTTGAATGCGAATAGTCAGTTCACAGACCAGCTGACTTACTGCAGCACCAGCCCTCTCTCGTCCTCCCCGACTGTTACGCAAACCATCTCAATTGAAGGATACCAAGTGCGGCAGAATTCACTCACGTACTCTAGCGCTGGCGTCACGCTCTCCAGCCTGGGACCAACGCAATGAGCCGAACCGGGCGTAATCTGAAACGCACTCTCCCTTCTCTCGCGCTACTTCTGACCTTGCCATGGGCGCGGCACGTCGGCGCACAACAGTCAGGAGCCCAAGCCGGAAATGAGGCCAAATTCTTGGAGACCCGGGTCCCCGAGTTCGTTGTTCACGGCGAGACGCTGCTGGACGGAACGTGGAAGCTTGCTCGTGGGCCTGCGCCCTTTAGATTTGGGTTTGAGAAGATACTGAAGAAGAAATTCACAGACCCAGAAATCGCAGGCCCGCGTTTCGACCTGCATCTGAAGGACAAGACTGTCCGGGAGATCCTCGACGCCCTCTGCGAAGCGGACCCTCGGTTCGCCTGGTCCATGGACGGGGCCACCGTGAACGTATTTCCCCGGTCAGTCATCGGCGACGATCACTACCTCCTTAACCGGGGAATGGGAAGCCTCGAGTTGAAGAACGCCGTGGACATACAAGACGGCTTATTGGCGATTGTGCACCAGCTTCCCCCTCCGGTCGAACAGGTTGCAATCTCCCAGATAGGAGGGGGCGATCCCTACCCGCCGGAGCCTTGGACTGTCACCTTCAAGAGTATGAAGGTTCGCCAAGTTATGAACCGTCTAACGGAGCATGGTGGCCCATGTGCTATTTGGATTTTCGGTGGCTCGGAAGATTTCCGGGCGTTCGGATTCTTCAACACCGACCTCTGTTCGCCACCACCGCCTCCTCCATCTTGGGCGCCTAAGCGCGTGGAGTCCCCTCCCAAAGGCCTGTAGCAGAGGAGGGCATCACGCCGCTAGGGGACCCCTAGCTCCGCGCACTTTCTGACGGCTAGTGCTCCTGTCGGTCCACCCCCAGCCCAGGCAATGCAGCCAATCCGCACTCCGCGTTGACGCCCGGAGGACAGCCCCCTAAGATGCGGTCTCTTCGTCCGTTCATGGAGCCGCGCTTGCGGCTGTGGTCCACATTCGTTCGGCTCGCGCTTCCACTACTCATCTCTGGTTCCCTATTTGGCTCCTCTCTCGAATCGGAGCCGCGCCGGCCCGCGCTTTCCTCCGAGAACTCTTCTCTCATCCCGCGAACACAACTCGACCAGGGCTGGCACCTTCAATTCTCCGCGAAACTCACCGACGACCGCGCGGCCGGAGACGGAGGAGCGCGGGGCCCGGAGGAACTACGGCGCCGCCCGGCCCAGGACGCGGTGGTGCTCCAGGGTGAGGAAGCGGTCGGTCATCCCGGCGATGTAGTCGCAGACCACGCGATGGCGCGGCTGGTGTTGCGCCAGGGCGGCATGGAAGGGCGGCATCTGGCCGGGGTGTTCGCAGAAGTAATGGAAAAGTTCCTCGAGGGCGGCGACGCTGCGGTCGCGCTCCTCGGCCAGATCGGAATGATTGTAAAGCCGGCGGTGGAGAAAGGATTTGAGACCGGCGGACCAGGCGGCGGCGTCCTGGCTGAAGGCGACGAGGGGCGCGGGGAGCCGGCGGACGTCCTCGACGGATCCGGGCTGTGCGGACTCGATGCGCTCTTGCGTCTCGGTGATCAAATCGGTGGCCAGGTGATCGAGCACGCGCTTGATGGTCTCCAGGAGCTTGAGCTTGACGCGGGCTTCGGGATACTGGCGGTCAATTTCACGATAGAGGATGCCCAGCCGCGGCGCTTCCTCGAGGATCAGTTCCAGAGGGAGCAACTCGGATTCCCAGCCGTCGTCGATATCGGAAGTGTTGTAGGCGATCTCGTCGACGAGGTCAATCAACTGGGCTTCGAGCGGGGGGCGCAGGGCCAGATCGTATTCGGCGAGCTCAGGAAACTCGGCCGGGGACCAGACGCGCGAGTGTTTCAGGATGCCCTCGCGCAGCTCAAAGGTCAGGTTAAGCCCCGGGAAATCAAGGTAACGCTGCTCGAACTGCTCCACGATGCGCAGAGCGTGCAGGTTGTGCTCGAAACATTCGCCGCGGGCGCGCATGAGCTCGTCGAGTTTCTTTTCGCCGGCGTGGCCAAAGGGCGGGTGGCCGATGTCGTGAGCGAGAGCGAGGGCCTCGGCAAGGTCGGTGTTGAGTCCGAGAGCGCCGGCCACGGTGCGCGCGATCTGGGCGACCTCCAGGGTATGCGTGAGGCGGCTGCGGAAATGGTCGGAGAAGCGCACGGTGAAGACCTGGGTCTTCTCCTGCAAGCGGCGGAAGGCGCGGGCGTGGATGATGCGGTCGCGGTCGCGGGCGAAATCGTTGCGATAGGGGTGCGAAGGTTCGGGATGCCGCCGGCCACGCGTGTGGCTGGGGTGCATGGCATAGGGAGCGAGCGCCATCCAGGAGGCTCCGCGGGCCGCCCCCGAGCGGCGGGGTGGGCCGTCCTTCCACCGCCGGTTTCAGGAGGCCGGGCCGATCTCCGCGAGTTGCCGGTCGGCTTCATCCGAGAGCGGCGAGTCCGGAAATTCCTTCTTGATCTGCTCGTAGAGCTTGGCGGCTTCGGCCGGCTTCGATTTGCGATACAGCTCCGCCAGGGCCAACTCGGCGCGCGCCCGGGGAACGAGCACCGTCGGCTTGTCCATCAGGCCGGTAAGGAGTTTCGCGGCCTCGTCGGACTTTCCGGTTTGCGCGTCGATTTCGGCGAGGGAGAGAGTGGCGAGCGCGGCGGCCTCGGCGTTGCTGCCGCCGGCCAGGCTGCGCAGGGTGGCCGAAGCCTGGTCCAGCTCGCCCAGGTGAATGGAGCAGAGCGCGGAGTAGTAGCGCGCCAGGGTCGCCTGCGTGGTGAGCGAGTACTTCCGCGCGACCTCGTCGAACTTCTTGCGCGCATCCTGATACTTGAGTTTCTCAACGACGAAGGTGAGCTCGCCGGGTTCCTCTTGCTCGCCGGGCGTGCGCAGGCGGGCCTGGAAGGTCTTCATGGCATCGTCAAACGCGGCGGCGGCTTTTTGCGACTGCTGGCCGCTCCACAAACGCCAGCCGAGGACAGCCGCGAAGATCAGGGCGGCGGCCCCGATGGCGAACCAAAAGGCGCGGGCATGCGAGAAGGCGTACTCCGCGCCGTGCTCGACGGTCTCGACAAAGCGGTCGCGCTTCAATTCCTTTGGGCTGATGTGTCCTGGCACGTCTGGTCCCTCACCTGGCTCTCGGGCCTAATTCGGAATCGAAGAATGTTACCACAGCGGTGCGGCAGAGACATTGCGGCGCCAGCAGCCCGCCGGACAAAAAGACCCCCGGTCAGAAAGGCAGTGACCGTGGCTAACTCTACTTGTGTTTCATGACGTAGACGCCGTCGCTGTCAGGGTCGCACCTTGCAGCGTCCCTCATGCAGGAACAGAAACATATTCGCGGACGTCCACCTGCACTCCGGCTCGCGAGGCTTCCTCGAGTGCGGCCAGTAATTGGCGACTCACTTCCGCACTTACGTAGGCCTCCCCGCAGTTCTGGCAGACCTGAGCGGGCACCCCTTTGAATACCAAAGTCATTTCGCCACGTTGGAGCGTAACAGCCGTTTTACCAGGCTGGGTCTGGCCCACCTTGCAGATGACGCACTTCATGACGTCCTCCGCTTGAAGGTCACGTCCCATCGCGCCGGGTCCGGTTCGTAGGCGGTGATCACAATAGCTTCATTATCTTCCGCATTCTCGGCTATGACAACGTGTAGAGGTCGAGAGCCGCGCCAGCCCAGCATCAGACAGCTGGGATACGGGTGGTCGTCCGGATATGCCTCGATAACCTCGCCGGTCGCAAGCGCGCGTTCCACGTCCTCCACGGTGATTTGGCGATCCGACATCCGCTGGAGCGCCTGGACGCGGAACACGAGCCTGTGGGCCATTGCCAATCTCCTGTGAATTCTCCAGTTCGATCTGCGGGGTCTATTTATGCTTCATGACGTAGACGCCGTCCCACTGGGCCTCGGGCTCTTCGAGGAGGAACTCTTCGCAGCGATGGGACAGGATGCCGGCGGGGCCGTCGGAGGGCCAGCGCTCGAGGAGCTGCTTGAAGATGGCGCCGGCCTGGCGCCAGTCGCGGCGCTTGTAGAAGGCGCGCGCGCGGCCGTACAGCTCGACTTTTTCCTGAATGTCTTTCTGGTCGCGGAGACCGGCAAGTTCGAAGATGACCACGGGCTGCTCTTTGCCCTTCACGCGGATGATGTCCACCTCGCGATACAGGAATTCCGGGACGCGCGCGTCTTTATAGGCAAAGTCGGTGAGCAGGACGCGCGTGCCGTACTCCTTGTTCAGTCCCTCGAGGCGGGAAGCTAGGTTTACGGAATCGCCGAGGGCGGTGTAGGCGGCACGGAGCGAGGAGCCCATAATGCCGGCCGAGGCGACACCCTTGTTGATGCCCACGCCGATGTCCAGGCGCGGGAGTCCCTTGGCGGTCCAGCCGCGATTGAGATCCTCGAGCTTCTGGAGCATTTCGAAGGCGGCGCGCGCGGCGTGGCTGGCCTGCGAGGTGTCTTCAAACGGCGCGCCCCAGAAAGCCATCACGGCATCGCCGATGTATTTATCGAGCGTGCCTTGATTGCGGAAGATGATGCGAGTCATCTCGGTGAGATATTCGTTCAGAACGTTCGCGAGTACCTGCGCGTCCAGTTTTTCGGAGATGCTGGTGAACCCGCGGATGTCGCTGAAGAGGATGGTGATTTCCTGCTTGCGCGGGGCGACGCTGTCGGGGTTGGCCATCAAGCGGCGGATGACTTCGGGGCTGACATACTGCTGGAATGTGCCGCGGAGCTTGCGTTTCTCCTTTTCCTCGATGAGGATGCGGTACAGAGTGACGGAGACGGTGTTGCCCAGCAGCGTGGCGGCAGGCACGGTGGCGTTCAGCAGCCAGCCGTGATGGAAGGCGTACTGCACGGTAGCGCCGAACGGGAGCCAGAGCAGAAATGCCAGGGGCAGAAGGCTGGGCTGGGTGGTGGCCAGCCACAGGCCCAGGGGCAAGCCAAAGAGCAGGACAAACGCGACATCAACGATAAATTGGGGCGCCCCGCGCTGGAGGAAGCGGTGGTTCAGGATGTTGTCCACGATGTTCGCGTGGATTTCCACCCCGGGCGCGCTGGCTTCAAAGGGCGTGTTCGGCAAATCGGCGATGCCGATCGCGCTGGCGCCGACGAGAACAATCTTGTCGCGGAAGGTGCCCGGCGGAAACTTCTTCTGCACCACGTCCGCGATGGAAACGTAGGGAAAGGTGTGACTGGGGCCCCGGAAATTGATGAGCGCGCGGCCCTGCTCGTCGGGCTGGATCACGTCCGAAGTGCCGAACTCAATGTTTTCGATGCCGGTCTCGCCGAAATTCAGGACGATGCGGTCGTTGGCCAGACCGAGGAATAGACGCACCACCTGTACATCGAGTGAGGCGTAGAGGTCCCAGTCCTTCTTGTCCTTGGAGAGGCCGAAAGGCAGGGCCAGAGCGGCGCGGCGCACCACGCCGTCGGGGTCCGGAAAGACGTTGAAGAACCCGGTGGCCGATTGCGAGCCGCGCAGGGCATCGGTGAGGATGTCCAGATTGGCTTCCGCCGCGTAGGGATCCATGTCGTACTGCGCGTAGCTTTCGATCAGGTTCAGATAATTCTTTTGGCCCTGGCCCTGCTCGGAGCGGACGGAGCGGGCCTGGGGGAAAGGGAAATACTCGATGAGGCTGGCGTAGTGCTCGATGGTGGCGCGGTCGAGCGACCGGGCCTCCTGCTGCGACATGAAGAAGAAGTTGCCCAGGACCACGCTGCCATCCCGGTGAATGGCGTCGGCGAATTGCTGGTCGGGATTGTACTGGGCCTCGACGCGGGAAAGGAGCGCGAGCAGGCGCGGGTCCAATTCCGTGCCCGGCTGCTTTTCGCTCTCGAGTTTCTGTCGGAGCTCGCGAAGGGGCTGGGCCGAATCGTCCGGCTTGGTGAAGGTGACGTCGAAGCCCACGACGCGCGCGCCGTCCTGGTGCAGCACGTCCATCATTTCGGCAAAATACTTGCGCGAGAAGGGCCAGCGCCCCAGGACTTCCTGCGCGTGCTGGTCAATGTCCACGATGACAATGCGGGGGTCGGCGCTGGGCCGCTGCAGATGCTGGCGCAGGGAGAAACGGGTGTCCACGGTGGAGAGTTCAAAGCGGGTCATCACGTTGCGGCCGATCCCGCTCTTCTCCCCCAGCAGGACGCTGTAGTAGAGCAGGAGGCCGATGAGGGAGATCCCCAGGCTGATGGCCAGCGAGACGCGCTGGCCCCACCACTTCTGGAGGAAGCCAGTGGGTGGTCCTGTAGTGGCGGGCGGGGCCATCTTGGGAAGCGCGAAGGGCGACCGCGCTTCAGTCGCGGAAGGCGAAGCTCAACTTCACTTTGCCCAGTTCGATCACGTCGCCCTCGTTCAGCTTGGTGGGCCCGGAGATCTCTTGTCCATTGACCTTGGGAACCTTGTCGCCGGTGCCGATGTAGAAGCCATCGTCGCGTTTGCTGATCTGGGCGGCGACGCCGGGCGCGAACCACCCGGTGAGGCGGACGGTGGCCATGCGCGACTTGCCAATCACGGTCAGCTTATTCGAGAGGAGATACTCATGCTGATCGGTCTTGCCCTGGAGCACGATGAGCCAGGGGATGCGCACGCGTGGCGGGGCAGCCGGCGCCGAGTCCGGGGCGGTGCCGCCGGTGGCCAGGGCCTGGGCGAGCAGCTCGCGCCGCTTCTTGGTATCCAGCACCATGGTTTCCTGGAGCTTGGGCGGAGCGGGTTTGGCCGGAGCCACTGGAGCGGTGCCCGCGGGTAGCGGTTCCGCCTCGCCGCGAACCTCGATGGTGTGCTTGCCGACGCTGACCACGTCGCCGGGCTTCAACGTGGCGCGCGTGACTCGCTGGGAGTTCACGAAAGTGCCGTTCAGGCTGTTCATATCCTCAACCACCAGCTTGCCGGCGTCGTTGAAGATGCGCGCGTGGTGGCTCGAGACGGCGAGATTGTCCACGTGCAGGGCGTTATCCGGAGCGCGGCCAATCCCGATGGGTTGCGCGCCCACATCCACTTCCTTAAGGACCGCGGCTTCGTACTTTAGGATCAACTTTGCCATTTCTAGGCTCCTCCCGCTATTCTCCGCACAGCCAGCGCCACGCGCGCGCCAGCCACCCGTCGGATCCTGCCAGCACCTTCACCACGATTACCGTGACGTTATCCTCTCCCCCGTTTTCATTGGCCAGCGCGATCAGGCGATCGGTGGCCTCCTTGGCGCTCAGAGAAGTGTTCAGGATGCTGCCAATGTCCGGGTCCGTGACCATGCGATTGAGGCCGTCGGAACAGAGCACCAGAGTGTCGCCCGCCAGGACGGGGTGCTCTTCGGCGTCCACCTCCACGTCGGGATCAATGCCCAGGGCGCGGATGAGGACGCTTTGCATCTGGCTGGTATCGGCTTGTTGTTGGGTCAGGATGCCGCGACGCACCTGCTCGGCGACCAGGGAATGGTCCTGGGTGATTTGTTCCAACTGGCCCTGGCGCATGCGATAGAGGCGGCTGTCGCCCACGTGAGCGACACTCATTTGCTGTTCGTCCATCCAGATGGCCACGACGGTGGCGCCCATGCCCTTCTGGGAGGGGTGGCGCTGAGCCGACTCATAAATGGCGCGGTTGGCCAGGCGAACGGCGGAGGCCAGGCGATTCGGGCGCGGGGGGAGATTGGGGATGGGATCGCCGAACAATTCCATGTCGGGCTTGGTCGATCCCTCCAGGCAATGGTGGCGAATGGCCTCAATGGCCAGGCCGCTGGCCACCTCGCCATGCGCTTCTCCGCCCATGCCGTCGGAGAGCACGTAGAGCCCGATCTCGGGCACGGCGGCGAAGTTGTCTTCATTGTTTTTGCGGACGCACCCCATATCGGAGCGCGCCTCCATGTCAACTCGCACGCTCGAACCTCATGCCTGCACTCCGGCGGGCCCGGTCAGGCTCTTGCGCAAATCGTCTGCCATTTCCTTGGCGCGCTGATAGCGCTTTTCCGGATCCTTCTGGAGTGCGCGGTCCACCACCTGGGCCACGGCCGCAGGGATTTTCGGGTCCAACTGCTGCAGCGGGCGGTGCGGCGTGTTCACAATGGAGGTGACCAGCGTGGCCACGGAATCCCCGGTGAAGGGCTTTTCCCCGGTCAACAGCTCGTACAGGCAGACCCCCAGAGAGAAGACGTCGGAGCGCCCGTCCACCTTTTTCCCGGCGAGCTGCTCGGGCGACATGTAGCTGGGGGTGCCGAGGACGGTACCGGTGGCCGTTTTGGATTGGTCGGTGATTCGGGCAATCCCGAAGTCGGTGACCTTGATTTTGCCGTTCTTCAGGATCATCAGGTTCGCGGGCTTGACGTCGCGGTGGACGACGTTGTTGGAGTGGGCGTAGTCGAGGGCGTCCGCCACATCCGCGATCAGCCCCACGACCTCGGCCATGGGATGTAGATTTCCCTTCGCGCCCCAAGGCTTCAGGTCCACGCCATCGAGCAGCTCCATGGCGATGTAATGGATGTCCTGGTCTTCGCCCGCGTCGTAGATGTTGACGATGTGGGGATGGTTCAACCGGCCGGCCGATTCCGCCTCGCGGAAGAAGCGCTCGCGCAATGCCTGCTTGTCCTCGTCGGTGAGGTCGGGATCGTCGAAGCGAAGCGTCTTGATGGCCACCTGGCGATTGATTTTGGGATCGCGGCCCAGGAAGACGGTGCCCATGGCGCCCTTGCCGAGTTCCTTGAGGACTTCATAGCGGCCGAGAGTCGGCTTCACGTCGGTCCCGCTGGTCATCACGGTTTGATCGGCGGCGCCACGGCGAAGTCCGGCGGTGCCCAGGATCTGGGTCTCGCCCATGGCCTTGAGCTTTACCGCGCGGTCGGCAATGTCCTTGAATTTCTTGTCCACGGCCCCGATATGCTCGAGGACGGCCACGGACTTGTTGAACTGGCGCTTGCGCTCGAAATCGAGCGCCAGGCTGTAGAGGGTGTCCTTCATCCCCGTGTCAATGGGCACGCGGCGGAATTTCTCCCAGGCCATGTCCAGCATGCCCTGACCCTGGAAGGAAAGGCCCAGCATCTTGAGGGTTTCCACGGACTCGGTTTCCAGCGTGTCTTTGGCGCGTTCGGTGCCGAAGTAGCGCCGGGAGACCATGACGACGTAGCCGAACACCAGCAGGAGCGAGGGGTACAGCATGGGCACCCAGAAGCCCTTGGAATTGAACATCCAGATGGCCACGCCGTCGTAGCCAACCAGCAGGGCCAGCGCGATGCCCGCGCTCAGGCCGGCGGGGAGCATGGGCACGCCGAGGGTAATGAACAGCGCGAACAGGACCAGGCCGGCGAGCTCGAAGTTCCTCGCCCAGGCCGGTTGTACGAACACGTTTCCCTGCAAGATGTTTTCCGTGACGTTGGCGATGTACTCCACCGCGGGAAGCGTTGTGGAAATGGGAGTGGCGCGCTGTTCGCCCAGGCCGGTGGCCGTGAATCCGATCAAAACGATTTTTCCCTTGAAGTTTTCCTTGGGCAGCTTTCCGGTCAGCACATCCACGAAGCTGAAATAGGGGAACGTCTTGACGTCGCCGTAGAAGCTCACCAGGGTCTCAAAATGGGGATCGGTGGGGAGCGTGCGATTCCCGACTTTGAGAGTCTGGCCGAGAGGAACAATCTCGCCGGGCTCCAGATTGAGGTACAGGCGCGCGATCTGCAGAGGGAAGGATGGGTAGATCTTGTCCTTGTACTCGGCGATCAGCGGCTGCCGGCGCACGGCGCCGTCGCGGTCCGGGCTCCAGTTGATGTAGCCGATGGCCTTGGCCTCTTTGGCGAAGCGTTCGATGGGAGGCACGAGGTTGAGGGCGTCGAGCGTCGTGCCGCTCAGCAGGCCCTTGGTTGCGCCGGGAAGCGAGTTCTTGGTGACGCTTTCCGAGGGGTCCTGGTCGGGGTGGCCGATGGGCGGGCCGGGCAGCCCGAGGCTGTCGCCGAGCACCACGTTGCCGGCGAGGGCCACGGAATCAGCCAGTTGGCCGTCATTGTCCAGCTGCTTCTCGGAATCCACGAACACCTTGTCGAACTGGGAGAAAAGCTGGTCGGCGACGGCGCGTTCGCGGCGCGTGTCCAGACCCTCCACCTGCTCGAACACCAGCTTTTTGCGGGCTTCGACGATCTGTTTGTGGAGTTTGCGGACCTCTTCGAGGCCGATGTTGATTTCGGGGTCCGAGTAAATCAGATCGAGAGCGATGACTTTGGCTTCGGCTTCGGAGAGCTGGTCGATCACCTTTCCGACGTAAGCCCTGGGCCAGGGCCAGGTGCCGATCTGCTGGATGGAGGCATCGTCAACGGCGACGATGACGATCTGCTGGTCGGCGATCTTCGGCGCCGGGCGCATTCTGGCGCGCAGGTCGTAGAGCTTCAATTCGAGGGAATCGAGGGGACCGATACCGACAAAGAAACCTCCGAGCAACACGACGGAGATGACGGCGCCCAGGATAACGTCGGTCAGAGGAAATTTGCGTTCAGCCATGATGGGGCATCCCGGTCAGCGCTCCACCGCCTTCCCTGGACGCCTCAAGTTCGATCCTGCGTCCACCGTCAAAATGCCACGGCGCGGGCTGCGCTTTGGACGGTAGGCTAACAGAGCCCCCCACCCATTACAAGACAGGGAAAGTCAGCAGGTTCAGGAAAACCAACAGTGCCGGCCGGCATGCCGGGCCTGCAACCACGGGGCCGCGGGGCGAGCAGGGGGGGCTCTTGGGCCCGCGCGAGCGAATCAGGAGGGCAGGGGGAGCTAGGGGCGCACGCCTGGATCCGCTCGTGAGCGCAGGCGCTATTGACTGGAGGAGAATTCCGATATACTCCAAGCCATTCATTTCCCCCGGCGCCCATGAAACTCGCGAAGGAAATCTGGTATCTTGAGAAATC
>DATEQM010000286.1:0-2840 GCA_035272605.1 Candidatus Acidiferrales bacterium
TGCAACCCACGGACCACCAATCGAGTGACCTGCGGGTGACTCCGTCGTATCCTTGGGAGGTGGGGGAATCACGTGATGGGAGCGGGAGGGCGCAGGGACCGGGCGATGACCTCCGGCGGCGCATAGCCCGGCGCGCGACACTGATTGCTCTGGCGGCGGCTTGCGCGCTTCTGGGGGGCTGTCACGTCAAAACCGTTACGAAAGTGCCCGCAGCGGAGATCCGGCCGTTGCTGGAGTCGACGCGGGACGCGCTCCTGGCACGCTATGAGGAGCTGAGCCGTTCGGTGCGCACGGTGAACGCGAAAGTGGAACTGGCGCCGCACACGGGTTCGCGCTACAGCGGCGTGATCGAGGACTATAAACAGGTGAACGGATTCGTGCTGGCGGTGAGTCCCAACCACATCCGCATGATCGGGCAGGCGCCGGTGGTGTCCACGAAGGTATTCGACATGGTGAGCGACGGCCAGACCTTTCGAATCTTCATCCCGCCGAAGGGGAAATTTATCGTCGGTCCGGCGCGATTCGAGCACCCTTCGAAGAAGCCGCTTGAAAACCTGCGGCCGCAGCACATCCTGGAAGTGATTTTCTGGCCGCCGCTGGACGCCGGGGCGCTCGTGTTGTTCTTTGAGGAGCAGGAGGGGGCCGGGCGTTATTACGCGCTGACCGAGGTGAGCCGGGGCGAGAACCCCCAGGTGACGCGGCGGATCTGGTTCGACCGCAGCGACCTGAGCCTGGCCCGCGTGGAGATCTACGAGCCGGGCGGGCGGCTGGTGTCGGTGGCGCGGTATTCCGACTGGCAGGCTGCGAGCGATGGCGTCAGTTACCCGCGCGAGATTGCGCTGGACCGCCCGCACGACGACTACCGGCTCGATCTCCACATCACCACGCTCACGTTGAACGCGGAGATTCCCGGCGACCGCTTCCAGCTCGAGCAGCCGCCGGGCACGGAGCTGGTGCGCGTGGGGGAAAAGGACCAGGACGCCGGGGCGGCACACCCATGATGCGGGAAATGGTGATGCGAAACGTGTTCCACCGCCCGATGCGTACGGCAGTGTGCCTGCTGGCGGTGGCCGTGGAGGTGAGCGTGGTGGTGCTGGTGGTGGGGCTTACCACGGGCCTGCTTGCGGAAACAGCGAAGCGGATCGAGGGGGTGGGGGCGGATATCATGCTCCAGCCGCCTTCCGCATCCGTGTATCTGGCGTTCAGCAGCGCGCCGATGCCCATCAAACTGGGCGAGAAGCTCGAGCAGATGCGCCACGTGTCCGCGGTGGCGCCGGTGCTGCTGCAATTCAACGCCTCCGGGCTGGAGATCGTTTACGGCATCGAGCCGAAAAGCTTCCGGGAGGTCTCCGGCGGATTCGTGTTCCACAAAGGCCGGGACCTGGAAAAGCCGGACGACATGATTGTGGACGACGTGTACGCGGCGTCGCACCACCTGAAGGTCGACCAGACGTACCGGCTGTTCGATCACACTTTTCACATTGTGGGCATTGTGGAACACGGGAAAGGGGCGCGGATTTTTGTGCCCATCGAAACGCTCCAGGACATCGCCGCGGCGCACGACAAAGCGTCGCTCTTCTTTATCCGCTGCACGCGTCCGGAGCAGACCGACGCGGTGATGGAGGAAATGCGGAGCGTTTTCCCGCGGTACGAAATCCGGCCGCTCAAAGAGTACCTGTCGCTGATGACGGCCACGGACCTGCCGGGGCTGAATTCCTTTATTGATTCGATGATCGCGCTGGCCGTGGCCATCGGGTTTCTGGTGATTTTTCTGTGCATGTACACGACGATCATGGAGCGCACGCGGCAGATCGGGGTGCTGAAGTCGCTGGGGGCTTCCGATGGGTACATCGCCCAGGCGATTCTGGGGGAAAGCGCGACACTGTGCCTGATGGGCAGCGCCTGCGGGATCGGCCTGAGCTTTGCGCTGCGCGCCCTGGTGCTGGCAAAATGGCCGAGCCTGAGCATCCTGATGACCGCGGGGTGGATGTTGCGCGCCGTGGCCATTGCGCTGGTGGGCGGGCTGCTAGGGGCGGCCTATCCCACCTGGCTGGCCTGCAGTAAAGACCCGGTCGAGGCGCTGGCTTTCGAATAGGGGACGGCATGACGGTACGACAGACCATCGATGAGAATGAGCCTGGCGCAGCGGGGCGCAAGGCCGACTATAATGTTCCTGCAGGGGCTTTCGGCACCCCGCGACTCGTGGAAGCGCTCCTTAGAACCGAACAGCTCTGGAAGGTGTACCGCTCCGGCAAGGTCGAAGTCCCGGCGTTGCAGGGTGTGGATTTCGAGGTGTTTCCGGGCGAATTCGTTGCTGTGATGGGGCCATCGGGCTGCGGAAAGTCCACGCTGCTGCACGTGATCGGCGGGCTGGCGCAGGCCACGCGCGGGCGCGTGTTCGTGGATGGAAACGACCTGGTGGCCATGAGCGACGCGGAGCGCACCAAACTCCGGCGGCACAAAGTCGGGTTCGTTTTCCAGCGTTTCAACCTATTGCCCGCCCTGGACGCGCGCGGCAATATCGCGCTGGCCCAGCATATCCACGGGAATGGATTCGACCCGCACCGCTTTGAGGTCGTGACGCGGCTGCTGGGACTGACCGACCGGCTGCATCACAAGCCCGCCGAATTATCCGGCGGGGAACAGCAGCGCGTGGCCATCGCGCGGGCCATCATCAACGAGCCAAAAATCCTGCTGGCGGACGAGCCCACTGGCAGCCTGGACACGAAAAACTCGACGCTGGTGCTGGAGATGCTGCGGGAGTTGAACCGCGACCTGGGCCAGACCATCGTGATGATTACGCACAACCCGGAAGCCGCGGCCTTCGGCAACCGCATCGT
>DATEQM010000287.1:0-5500 GCA_035272605.1 Candidatus Acidiferrales bacterium
GGACTTCTCGCTGGAGATTCTGGACTTCATTCACCGCCTCTACGAGGCGGAGGAATCCATCAAAATCCTGGGCACGTTGATTTCCACCCGCCTGTTCCTCAGCCTAGTCGTGCTGCAAGCACTGGCCGGGACGGCGCTGCCCTTGATTTGCCTGGCTTTTGTCAGTCCCGCGTTTGGCAGCCGCGCGCTGGTGCGCTTTCCGGAAGAGTTGCGCCGGCTCCTCTATCTGGCCAGCGCCACGCTCATCCAGATCGGCATCTTCAGTACCCGGTGGAACGTCGTCATCGGAGGCCAGCTCTTCTCCAAGAGTTTGCGCGGGCTCACGGTCTACAAGATGGAGCTGATGGGCTTGGAGGGCTTCTTCGTTTCCGTGCTCCTGTTGGCCGCCCCCTTCGTCATACTCTACATTCTCGTCAAAATTCTCCCGCCCTGGAAAGATCTCCCCGCCGCATCGCTTCCGGAGCAGGCTCCCGGCGACTGATCCTGGCTGCTTCTGCACGCCGCGATCCATGGGCACCTGCTCCGCCAACACTCGTCGCCCACGGGCGTGAGACGTAGCGCCGGCTTCCAGCCGGCCTTTAGTCCCACCGAGAGCACAGACTTGCCGCGCCTGCCCGCCGCCTTGCTCGCGGGTCACTACCCACCAGTCACCGCCCTCGCGCCTGCTGTCTCCCGGGCGCCCGGAATCGCTGTGCTATGATGCAACTCGCGTTCGATTTTGCTCCGCGTGGGGGCCGCCATTGACCGCCCGAATCCTAAAAGGCGCTGAATTCCGCGACCAAATCTACGCCGAGCTGCGCGCCGAGCTAGAAGTCCTCCGCGCCGCAGGAATCACTCCGGGCCTCGCCGCCGTGCTGGTGGGCGAAAACCCCGCGTCGCAAATCTACGTCCGCAACAAAATCGCCGCGTGCGAGCAACTCGGTATTTTCAGCGCCCCATTGACGCCGCCCGCCACGATCACCACGGACGAACTCGTCGCCACGGTTGAAGAATTGAACCGCCGCGACGACATTGACGGCATCCTCGTCCAACTCCCGCTGCCGCCGCAGGTGGATGCCAAACGCGTGCTGGAAACCGTCGCTCCGGAAAAGGACGTGGACGGATTCCATCCCATGAGCCTCGGCCGTCTGGTCACCGGCCGCCCCGGCCTCGTCGCCTGCACTCCCGCGGGTTGCATGGAAATCCTGCGGCGCAGCGGCGTGCGAGCCGAAGGCGCCAACGCGGTGGTCATGGGCCGCAGCGACATCGTGGGCAAACCGATGGCCCTGCTGCTCATGCATGCCAACGCCACCGTGACCATCTGCCACTCGAAAACCAGGGTGTTGCAGGAAGTCGTCCGCCGTGCGGACATCGTTGTCGCCGCGATGGGCCGTCCCTGGATGGTCGCACCCGACTGGATTCGCCCCGGCGCCACGGTCATAGACGTCGGCACGAATCAGATCACGGATGCGGCTGAAGCGGAGCGCCTGTTTGCGAACCATCCCGAGCGCCTCGAGGCCTTCCGGAAGAAAGGATCGGCGCTGGTAGGTGACGTGCATCCCGGCGCGGCGGAGGTGGCGGGCGCGATCACTCCCGTTCCTGGCGGCGTCGGCCTGCTCACCATCGCCATGTTGATGTCGAACACGGTGAAGGCGGCCCGCCTCCGGCGCGGCCGTGCCGCAGGAGTCCCAAACCATGCCGGGGCTGTTCGTTCCTGAGATGGGCCTGATGCTGCGCGTGGGCCTGACCGGAGGGATCGCCAGCGGGAAGAGCACCGTGGCTGCGAGGATGCGCGAACTCGGAGTGGCCGTGCTGAACGCAGACGCGCTGGCGCACCGGTTGATCGAGCCCGGCCAGGCGGCTTATGACGACGTGGTCCGCGAGTTCGGCCGCGAAATTCTTCGCGCGGACGGCACCGTGGACCGGAAGAAGCTGGGCGACATCGTGTTCCGCGATCCGGCGCGGCGCGAACGCCTGAATCAGATCGTGCATCCGCGGGTGATCGCAGCGCGGGAGGAACAGTTGAAAGAAATGCAGGCACAGGATCCGCGCGGACTCGCCATCGTGGAGGCCGCCCTGCTGATCGAGGCGGGCTACTATAAAAAGCTCGACCGGCTGGTCGTCTGCTCCTGCCGGCCGGAGCAGCAGATGGAGAGGCTGCGGGCGCGCGGATTGACGGAGGAAGAGGCGCGGCAGCGCATCGAGGCGCAATTGCCGCTCGCGGAGAAGCTGCGCCTGGCCGACGACGTGGTGGATTGCTCCGGCACGCTCCAGGATATGGAACGCCAGACGGATGCGCTGGTGGCGCGCCTGCGGCAATTGGCCGCCGGGGAGCCGGGAAAAGGGGAAGCGGGAAAATGACCGAAACGGCAAAGGGCGCGCGCCTGCTTCTGGCCGGAATTGCGCTCGGCGGGCTGGCATTCTGGGCCGGCGCGCACTGGGGGCATCCCGGGCCGCTCGTGGCGACCGCGCAACCGGACCTGCCGCCGGCGGCGAGCAGCGCGCCGCTCACCAGCGAGGAGCAGGTCAACATCCGGATTTACAAGCAGGCGTCGCCGGCGGTGGCCAACATCATCACGCGCACTGTCGAGTACGACTTTTTCTTCAACGCCGTGCCGGTCGAGGGGGCGGGCTCCGGCTTCGTCATCGATCCCAAGGGCTACATCCTCACGAACTATCACGTGGTGGCCGACGCGGAGAAAATCGAGGTGTTGCTGGGCGACCAGCGCGCGCAAACGCGCTACGCCGCCAAATTCATCGGCGCCGACCAGCGCAACGACGTGGCGCTGCTCAAGATCGATCCCAAAGGCGCGCAGCTCGCCGCGCTGCCCCTGGGAGATTCCAGCGCGCTCCAGGTGGGCCAGAAGGTGCTCGCCATCGGCAATCCGTTCGGCTTCCAGAGCACGCTCACCACCGGCGTGGTCAGCGCGCTCGGCCGCACCGTGCAGACAGGGCAGAACACCTTTATCGAGGACGCCATCCAGACGGACGCGTCCATCAACCGCGGCAACTCCGGCGGGCCGCTGCTGGACACGCGCGGCCAGGTGATCGGCATCAACAGCGCCATTTATTCGCCCACGGGAACGGCCGCGGGCGTGGGCTTCGCCATTCCCATCAACCTGGCGAAGCGCATCGCCAACGATCTGATCACCGAGGGCCGTGTGCGCCGCGCCGTGCTGGGCCTCGAAGGTACGCCGCTGTTTGAGGACCTGGCCAATTACCTGAAGTTCCCGGTCAAGCAGGGGCTGCTGATTGAACGCGTGGACGCCGGCGGGCCCGCGGCGCGGGCCGGGCTGCGGGGCGGGACGGAGCCGGTGACGGACGGCCTGCGGCGTTACATGACGGGCGGCGATCTGATTGTTTCCGCCGATGGGAAGCCGGTCGTCTCCCAGCTCGATTTGAATCTCGCGCTCAACCGCAAGCGCCCCGGCGATACGATCACGCTCGAAATCTACCGCGGGCAGCAGAAAATGGTGGTAAAGGTGACGCTCGGTGAAGCGTAGCAGCGCGAATCCGTCAGGCGTTCCACTCCGCACGCAGCCGTTCGCGTTCGGCGGGCGCGAGCTTCCACCAGCCCTGGGCGGCGTCGCGGACGCGCTGCAGCGCTCGCTGCATCTCCGCGTGTTTTTGCTCGAGTTCCTCCCGCTCGGCGTCTGCGGCCACGTAAATGGGCGGATGGAAGAGCATGACGCAGCGGGAGAACGGCCGCGGGAACTGGAAGAGGTCCCAGGTGCGAGCGAGCGTCCAGGAATCCTCCGCATCCACATGGAAGGGGATGATGGGGCAGCCCGATTTCCGCGCCAGCATCGCTGGTCCCGGTTTGGCCACGTAGCGCGGACCGCGGGGACCGTCAATCGTGAAGCCGGCGTCTTTTCCTTCCGCCAGCCGGTGAGCCATCACCGCCAGTCCGCGCAGTCCGCCGCGCGTGGAGCTGCCCTGCGCGGTGCCGAATCCCAGCCGCTCGATCACCCGGCGCGTCCACTGGCCGTCGAAATTCGTGCTGTTCAGCACCACCACGCCGCGATGCCGTCCCCACCAAAGCACCGGTATGATGCACTGATGCCAGAAGGGCCAAATGACGCGCAGGCCGCGCGCATACGTGCGTTCGGCGTGCTGCCAGCCGATGATTTCGTAGCGCAGCGTCGGTCCCACCGTGCGCACGAGCGAATAGACCGCGCCGGCAATCACCGGAATCTGCGCGCGGCGCCACGCGGAAAGCTCCCGCAGGCCGGTGTCGAAATGCACGTTGGGCGTGGCGACGTATCGCGACCCCTCGGGCGCGTCCTCGCGCCCATCCGGGGACTGGGTCTCGGCGGGCGCACCCGTCTTTTCCGCCTGTTCCATCTCAGACAGTATAGGGGAAACGCCCCCGCATCCCGATGAAGACGCTTCGAAAACTCGCCGCCCGGCTGCACTCCTTGCTTCCCGTGCCCGCGTTGCCGCACAGAGCGTTCCGAACTGTGTGCGGGCTGGCTGTGGTGGCGGCCGCGGGGCTCTCGGTCCCTTCGGCATTCGCGCAAAGCGCTGGCGTCCCGGTAGGACGCATCGAAGGCGACGACATATCCGTGCGGGGCGAGGTGCAGGTTGCGCAGGAGAACGGCCGCACCTATACGTCGCTGGAGAGCGGGAGCCAGGTGACGGTGCGCTCCGGCCGGGCGCGCATCGAACTTGCGGGCGGTGGGGAAATCGGCATCTGCGGCCCCGCGCGATTTTCGCTGCTGCGCGCCGGGACGAGCCTCACGCTGGCGCTCGACTACGGCCGCGTGCGGGCGCGCATGTCGAATCCCGCGGATCTCCGCATTTACACGCCGCAGATCTCGGCCAGCCCCATTGCCGGCGCGGACCGTACGGACGACATCAACGTGGGGCTCGAGGAGAACGGCAAAATGTGTGTTCGCGCGGCCAGCGGAGCCCTGCGGCTCGTGCCGCAATTCGGGGGAGAGAGCATGGTGGTGCCGCAGGGCATGGAAGCGACGCTCGAAGATGGCCGCCTCGCGGGACTGGCCGAAACCACGAAGGCGTGCGGTTGCGACGCGCTCGAGACGAAGCACGAACCAGCCACACCGCCGGCGGTTGCCGTCTCGCGGATCACGCTTTCCCCAGACACCCCGCAGGGTGCCGCGCACCCTGAACAGGATTCCGCGAAGAAAGCGCCGCAGGCGCCCCCGCCCTCCGCTCCCGGCGAGCAGCCCATCTGGAAGGTTTACATGTCGCCGCTGACTTTCAATGCCGCTGCCCCCGGCCCCACCGCAACACCGGCGAAGGGCGCGACCATGCCGCCGCCCAGTCCGGAGACGGCGCTGCTCTTCCGCGAAGTGTACGTCGAGCCTACCATCGTGTGGCGCGGAGAGGTGGAGGCGCCGGCCGCCGCGAGCGCGAAATCGGCGCCCGCGGCCGCGAATTCCGCCGCGCCGCCGGCCAAGAAACCATCCTTTGGCGCGCGGGTTGCCGGATTTTTCCGCCGGCTGTTTGGAGGAAAGCCGAAGACGGAACAGCAGTCCGCACTGAAAGAAGCGCTGCC
>DATEQM010000288.1:0-15409 GCA_035272605.1 Candidatus Acidiferrales bacterium
TTCGCCCAGCGTCTTGATGGGCTGCTCGAGCTGGATCTTACGCTTATCCACGGTGTAGCCCTGGGCGGCGAGGGATTCGGAAATGTCGGCGGCGGTGACGGAGCCGAACATCTGGTCGTTCTCGCCGGCCTTGCGCGCCAATTCCACGACCAGGCCTCCCAGCAGCTCGGCCTGCTTCTGGGCACCCTCGCGCTCGGTGGCCTCGCGCTTGGCGAGCGCGCGCTTGACCTGCTCGACCTGCTTCAGATTGCTCTTGCTCACGGGCAGAGCGAGCTTGCGCGGCAGCAGATAATTGCGCGCGTAGCCCTCCGCCACTTCCACGATCTGGCCCCGGTGGCCTAGCTTTTCGACGTCTTCCTGCAAAATGAGTTGCATTGTTCTTCCCTTTCGCGAAGGCCAGTGCTCATCGGGAATAGAAGCAGTTCCCTCGCTGCGCTCGGGATGACATGGCGATGACTCGCGCAGTCTCCCTCTACCGCGCGCCGCCAAACGGCATGAGGGCGATGTTGCGCGCGCGTTTGATAGCCTCCGCCAGCCAGCGCTGGTGCCGGGAGCAGGTGCCGGTGATGCGCCGCGGCATAATCTTGCCGCGCTCCTGGATAAACGTCATGAGCTGTTCCGGCTTCTTGTAGTCAATATAGTCCACGCGGTCCACGCAGAAGCGGCAGACCTTCTTCTTGCGGTAGAAGCCGCGGCGGCCGCGCTTGCCGCCCTCCCTGCCTCCGCCCCCGCCTGCGCCCCCGCCGCCTTCGCGCGGGCCGCGGCCTTCGCCGCCGCGGCCCTCGCCGCGCGGTCTGCCGCCTTCCGAAGGCCGGGAATCCGCCGGGCGCGGCGCGGCCGGGGTGGCCGGCGCGCCTTCCGCCGCTCGTGGCTGGTCTTGTGGTCGTGGCTCGGGCGGTCGTGGCTCCGGCGGCCGCGGCTCTGCTGCCGGCGCCTGCGGCTGCTGTGGTTGCGATTCCTTATGCGTCTCGTCGGCCAATGGATCCTCCTGGTGCTACTGTTGTGCCTGGGCCTGCGTTTGCGACGGGGCGGGCTGTTGTTCGCCGCCGCCGCCGCCGCCGTGGCCGTGGCTGCGGCTGCCGCCGGGCCGAGGCCGGCGCGAGGCCTTCTTTTCGCGGCGCTGCGCCAGCCGCTTTTGCCGCTTCATGTCTTCGTCCAGGCGCACGGTCATGTACTTGATCACGATGTCGCTGACCTTGAGCCGGCGCTCGAGTTCATGGATCATGTCGCCCTGGGTGGCGCGCAGCACCAGGAGCACGTAATATCCCTCGCGGTGGCGATGCACGCGGTAGGCCATCTTCCGCGCGCCCCACTTCTCTTTTTTCTCCACTTTTCCCGCGCGCTCCTCGATGGTGTGTTCCAGCGTAGCCAGCAGCTTGTCGATTTCCTCTTCCGGCGTGGCCGGCCGGCAGATGAAAATCATGTCGTACAGTCGCTCGTCCATTCGTCCTCTTCTCCCGGAGCCGGGCCTGTGAGCCCGGCGCTCGCGTTACTTCCCACTGCCCTGCGTTCCGTTGCGAATTACCCTGCCGCTTCGTCCGCCTCCGGCGACCGCCGGTTGAACTGATTCATGGCCCGGCGCACGCCCTCGGTGACGGCGCATTCCACGGCGCTCGCGGCCCGCTCCACCAGTTCCGCCGCCGCTTCCAATTCCGCTTTGCGCATGCGATGGAGCACGTACGCGGAAAGGTCGCCCACCGGATGGTCCGGCTGGATTCCCAGGCGCACGCGCACGAATTCATCCGTGCCCAGCGCGCCGATCACGGACTTGAGCCCGTTATGCCCGCCCGCGCTCCCGCGTTCCCGGATGCGCAGGCTGCCCCAGGGCAGGGCGACCTCGTCCACCACGACCAGGATGTGGCCCGGCGCGACTTCGTACCGCTCCGCCAACTCGCGCACCGCCATACCGCTCAGGTTCATGTACGTCTGCGGCTTGGCCAGCGCCACTTCCTGCTCGCCGATGCGTCCCTTGCCCACATACGACTTGGCTTCCGGGCGCTCCACGCGGATGCCGGCGCGTTCGGCCACGAGATCAATCACCAGGAAACCCAGGTTGTGGGGTGTCCAGGCGTACTCAAATCCGGGATTTCCCAGTCCGACGATGAGCCACATGCGCCATTCCGAAGTTCCGGCAGGCCTGTATGCGGAGCGACGAGGCCGCCCCGGCGGGCCGCTACTTCTCCTTCTTCTTCTTTTCCGGTTTTTCCGGCTTTTCCGCCTTTTCGGGTTTCTCGGCCTTCTCGGCCGGGGCCGCGCCCTCTTCTCCCTCTTCTTCCTTCTTGCCCTTCTTGATGACCTCGGGTTCGGCCGGCGTGACCGCCACGGCCGCTTCCGGAGCGACTTCTTCTTCCTTCTTCGGGGCCACGACGTGCGCGATCACGGTGCGCGCCTCGCTGACCAGCTTCATCTTCTGAGGGTCGAGAGGCAGGTCGGAGAACCGCAGCGATTTGCCCAGGGCCATCTCCGAGACGTCCATCCGGAAGTCATCCGGAATGTCGCCGGGAAGGCATTCGATCTCCACCTCGCGCGACACGACCTCGAACACGCCGCCCTGCTGCTTGACGCCCATCGGCTCGCCGAAAGTACGCACCGGCACGCGGACGCGCATGCGCACGTCTTTGGCCACGCGCAGCAAGTCCACGTGCAGCAGATTGCCCATCACCGGGTCGGTCAGCCAGTCTTTGAGCACGGCGAGCTGCTCGCCCTGTCCCTCGAGCTTGACGTTGAGCAGCGCGTTGTGTCCCGACTCCGTGCGGAACAGAGGCGCGAGCTCATGCGCATCGAGCGACAGGGGCACGACCTCGCCCTTCCCGCCGTAGAGCACTCCCGGCACGGTCCCGGCGCGCCGCAGCCGCCGCATGGCATTCTTCCCGCGATCTTCCCTTATCTTTCCCTGAAGCACGATCTGCTGCATACGTCCTTCCCCGCCGATGCACGCCCGATTTCCCGCGTGCCGGCTGCTGAATTCACTCTGGCTCTGCTGCGCTCTCGTCGCGCTAGATAAACAGCTCGCTGATCGAGCTTTCCTCGTGAATCGACTGGATCCCGCGCGCGAACAGATGCGCCACGCTCAGCGCGCGGATCTTCTCGCAGGCGCGCGCCGCGTCCGAGAGCGGGACCGTGTTCGTCACCACCACCTGGGTGAGCGACGATTTCGATATCCGCTCCACCGCGGGCCCGGAGAGCACCGCGTGGGTGCAGCACGCGGACACTTCGGTGGCCCCGTGCTCCAGCAGCGCTTCCGTGGTTTTCACCAGCGTGCCGGCGGTATCAATCATGTCGTCGATGATCAGCGCGGGGCGGCCGCGCACGTCTCCGATCACGTTCATCACTTCCGCCACGTTCATTTCCACGCGCCGTTTGTCCATGATGGCCAGCGGCGCGTTGATCTTCTTCCCGAAAAACCGCGCGCGTTCCACGCCCCCCGCGTCCGGGGAAACCACCGTGTACGGCACCTGCCGCTCCTTGGCGAAGTAGTCCACCATCACCGGGGTGGCGTACAAATGGTCCACCGGGATATTGAAGTACCCCTGGATCTGCGGGGCGTGCAGGTCCATGGTCAGCGCCCGGCTGGCCCCCGCCGTCTCCAGCAGGTCCGCCACCAGTTTCGCGGAGATGGGCACCCGCGGTTTGTCCTTGCGGTCCTGCCGCGCGTAGCAGTAGTACGGCACCACCGCGGTGATGCGCCACGCCGACGCGCGCTTGAACGCGTCGATCATCATCAACAACTCGACCAGGTGCTCGTCCACCGGGTAGCAGCAGGGCTGCACCACGAACACGTCTGCCCCGCGCACGTTTTCCAATATCTGAAAATAAATCTCGCCGTCGCTGAACCGCCCCAGCGCGCACCGCCCCAGCGGCACGTGCAGGTCCCGCGCAATTTCCTCCGCGAGCGGGCGGTTGGCCATTCCCGCAAACAGTTTGAACTTCTCGTCTACCAAGAGTTCCCCCTGAGAACTCTCAAAACCCCAAAGGAGCGCCGGCTGGCAGCCGGCCGCGTGCCACGCCCCGCATGCCCGCGCGCGATGCGCCTATCGCCCGCTCATCGCGCGGCGATACTCTTCCCTCGAAACCGTCTCCGTGATGAAAACCTGGTCGTCCGGAAACTGCATCGCGGCACGGCGCGCCTGCGCTGGGGACGGGAAAACTCCAAACACCGCCGAACCGCTGCCCGCCAGCGCGACTCCTGCGGCTCCGTGGCGGAGCAAAGCACGCTTGATGCGCGCCAGCCGGGGGTGCCGGCGAAATACCGGCGCCTCGAAATCATTCTCGAGGTGGATGCCCTGGCCGCTCCACGAGAGAGCGCAGAAACTCCTAAGTTTACGGGCCGAACCCGGCGTTGTCAACGCCGATGCGCGAAGCCAGCCGTAGGCCTCCCGCGTGCTCACCGCAATCCCGGCGGGAGACACGACCACCACTGTCCGCTTTGCCCCATCCGGCAGCGGGTAGATTTCTTCGCCCCGCCCCACACCCGCGGCCCGCCCCCCCCAGAGAAAAAACGGGACGTCCGAACCCAGCTCCGCGGCAATGCGAAACCGCTCTTCGGGCGCCAGTTCCCGCCCTGCCAGCCGCTCGACTCCCGCCAGCGCCACCGCCGCGTCGCTGGACCCGCCGCCCAGCCCACGTCCCACCGGGATGCGCTTTTCGAGGCGCACCGACACGCCCGCGCGCAATCCCAGCGCCCGCCGCGCCGCCACCACCGCGCGCCACACCAGATTTTCCCGCCCGGTGGGCAGCGCCGGATCGTCGCACTCCAACTGCACCTTCGGCCGCCGCGCGAGCGACATCTCCAGCACATCGTGCAGGCCGATGGTCTGGAAAATCGTGCGCAGCTCGTGGTAGCCGTCGGCGCGGCGTCCCAGCACGTAGAGGCACGGGTTGACTTTTGCGAAGGCAGGCAAACGGATGGATTTCATCGGCAGTCCAGGCCCGCCGCGGTCACGGCTTTGCGGAGGCAGCGCCGCTCTGCGCCAATTCACGCTTCAACTGGCTGATCTTTTTGTCCAGCGCGCCGGCCTGCTCGGCCTCGTAATCGGCGGGCGCCACGTCGTGCCAGAAGGCCTGCGCCTTGGTCCATTCCGCCAGCGCCTGTGCCGGGCGCCCCATTTTGTAGTAGACCTCGCCCAGATGCTGCCGCACGGTCGGGTCGTGGGCCGTGCGCGCCACGGCCTTCTCCAGCTCCGCCCGCGCCTGCTCCAATTTTCCCTGTTTGAAGTACGCCCAGCCCAGGCTGTCCAGGTACGCCCCGTTGTAAGGCTCGTCGGCCAGCGCTCGGTGGATCAGATCGACGGCTTCGTCCAACCGCACCCCACGGTCCGCCAGCATGTAGCCGTAGTAATTCAGCGTCGAACTGTCGTGCGGCTCGGCCGCCAGCACGCGCTTGAACTCTTCTTCCGCTTCCCCGTATTTCTTCTGCCGCTCCGCAATCGCGCCGCGCAGGAACCACACCATCACGCGATCCGACTGCCGCCCCGCCACCTTCTCAGCATCCTGCGCCGCCTGCTCCGCCTCGCGGAACTTCCGCCCGCGCTCGTATACTTGGGCCAGCGTCAGGTACAGCTCGAAATCCTTCGGCGACTCCCGCAGCATCCCCTGGATGAGCTCCGCGCCTGCCGCCGGATCTCCCTTTTCCCCCAGCAGCACCGCACGGGTCATCACGAACGACCGGTCCTCCGGATACGCGGCAATGGCCTTCTGCGATTCCTCGAGCGCCTTTGCGAGCTGGTGGTTCATCCGGTAGGTGTCAATGATCAGCTCGCGCCCCCGCTTATCCTGTTCCGGCCCCAGTTCGCGCAGCTCTTCAAACGTCTCCAGTGCCGCCGGGTAGTTCTCCACTTCGCGGAAGAGCGCCCCGAGCTGCTCGTAGAGAATGGCCATCGTGGACGCGCGCTCCCCGCCCTTTGCCGCGGCCACCGCGTCGCTGAGCACCCGGATGGCATCGTCGAACCGTCCCTGCGCACGGTAGGTGAGCGCCTCGTTGTAAATCACCTCCAGGCTGCCCGGCGCGTCCTGCTTCGCCCGCATCAGACTCTCTTCCGCTTTGTCGAGCTGCCCCATCCGCCGGTAAATCAGCGCCAGCCGCAGGAAGTGCTCTGGGTCATTCGGCTCGAGCTCCGTCAGCCGCAGGTACTGCTCGAGCGCCCCTTCGTATTTCTCCTCCAGCAGCAGCGCCTCCCCCAAGCATTTCCGCGCCGCGGCATTGTCCGTCTGCGATCCCACCGCCTCGCGGCACGCGGCCTCGGAGGCGGCATAGTTATGCGTCTTTGCGTAGGCCTCGCCCAGCAGCGTGAACCACTCCGGCGACGCCGCCTTCTTCGCCTCCGGCTCCAGCAAGGCCACCGCTTCGGGCCCCCGGTCCTGATCCAGCAGCAGCAGTGCCAGTTGCCGCACTGCGCGTTCTTCATCGGGCTGGTGCTTCAGCACTGCCCGCAGCGTGGCCTCCGCCTGCTTGTCCTGCTGCGCGATTCGGTACAGCCTCGCCAGCCATAGCGCCGATTCCGTATCCTCGTTATCCAGCCGCACGACTTCGCGGTACTGCTCGATGGCCTGCTCCACAATGTCTTTCTGAGCACCCGCCGACTCCATGTCGCCCAGCGAGCGCACATAAATGCGCCCCAGGATGCGCCGCGCGGGAAGGTTCTTGGGGTCCTCCTTCAGCACCCCCTCCGCCTCCGCAATCGCATCGGGAATCCGCCCAGCGCGTGCGTAGGCCTCGGCCAGCCGCTCGCCGATTACCGACGAATGGGGATCCAGTTCGTACGCCCGCTTGTAGGCGGTGATGGCCCTCCCCGCATCCTCCGCGCTCCCGGTAAACTCGTACTGATCCTCGTACATTCGCCCCATCGTGAACTGGTAATACGCCTCGCTCCTGCGATCCACTTCGGATTGGGGAGTGGCCGCCGGGGTGCCCGGTGCGGGCGCATTCTGGGGCTTGCTGGGCGCCGCACTCGGCGCGGGTCCCGTCTGCGGCGCGGTGCCAATCGCCGGAGGCGCCGCACTCGGCCGTGCCGACGCCGCAGCAGGCATACACAATCCGGCCGCAGCAACCACAATCGCGCCGAATATCACTTTCCGTTTCCGCATCTCACGCATAAACAATCATTATCCTCCACGCCCGCACGCGGTCCAAATACCTGTGACACAAACTTCAGTCTGCGTCCCCCTCCAACGTCACAGCCGCCCGTGTTCTCCTCGAAGTTCGAAGCGGCGCAGAGACAGCGGGATGCATCCGTCCCGTCTCAATGCCGGAAATGGCGCACCCCGGTAAACACCATGGCCATGCCGGTTTTGTCCGCCGCCGCAATCACCTCGTTATCCCTCACGGAACCGCCGGGCTGAATCACCGCTGTCGCTCCCGCGCGCGCGGCTTCCTCGACACCATCCGGGAACGGGAAAAACGCGTCCGACGCCACCACGCTTCCCGCCAGCGGCTTCTGCGCTTTCATCACCGCGAGCTTCACCGAATCCACCCGGCTCATTTGCCCCGCCCCGATTGCAAGCGTCCGCCCCTCGCCCGCAAACACGATGGCGTTGGACTTTACGTGTTTGCAAACCTTCCAGGCAAAAAGTAGCGCGCGCATCTCCGCCTCGGTCGGCGCTCGTTTCGTCGCCGTCTTCAGCTCCGCGGCCGTCAGCCGGCGCGTGTCCGGCTGCTGCACCAGCATTCCTCCGGAGATCTGCTTCAGCTCGAATGGCGAATTGTCTTCCTCCGCCGGCATTTCCATCAGCCGCACGTTTTTCTTTGCCGCCATGGCATCCCGCGCCGCGGGGGCGTAGCCCGGCGCGGCCACGCACTCCACAAACAGCTTCGCCAGCTCCTGAGCGGTGCGTCCGTCCAGCGGCTGGTTGAAGGCCACCACGCCTCCAAACGCGGAAACCGGATCGCACTCGTACGCCCGCACATAGGCTTCGTGCAGCTCCGCCTGTTCGGCCGCGCCGCACGGATTGTTGTGTTTGATGATCGCCGCCGCGGGCCCCGCGAACTCCCGGACCAGCTTCCACGCCGCATCCAGGTCCACCAGGTTGTTGTACGACAGTTCCTTTCCCTGAAGCTGCTTCGCCCCGGCCAGCCCCGCCGCCCTCCGACCTGATGAAACATAAAGCGCCGCCGCCTGGTGCGGATTCTCCCCGTAGCGCATCTCCTGCTTCCGGATGAGCGCGCCGTGCACCCGTTCGGGCAGCACCGGGCGTTCTCCCAATGCCAGTTGCCCGCCGTCCGCCCTTAGCCGCTCCAGTTCCATGGTGATCAGCCCGTCGTAGCGCGAGGTCGCCGCGAATGCCTTTCGCGCCAGCCGCAGCCGCGTCTCGAGACTCAGTTCACGCCCCCCGCGGCCCGCCATCTCTTTCGCCACCTCCGGGTAATCCGCCGGATCACACACCACCGCCACGCTCTCAAAGTTTTTTGCCGCCGACCGCAGCATTGTCGGCCCGCCGATATCAATGTTCTCGATCAACTCCTCTGCCGTCAGCTCCGCTTTCGCGGCGGTGGCCTCGAAGGGGTACAGATTCACCACGACCAGGTCAATCGCCGCGAGGCCGTGCTGCGCGGCCTCCTCGCGGTCCCCCGCCAGGCCTCGCCGGTACAGGATTCCTCCGTGAATCTTCGGATGCAGCGTCTTTACCCGCCCGCCCAGCATCTCCGGCCATCCCGTCAATTCCGCCACGTCCCGCACGGCGAGGCCCGCCTCGCGCAACAGCTTCGCCGTTCCCCCAGTGGAGAGAATCTCCACCCCTGCGCCAGCGAGCCCGCGCGCAAACTCCACCACGCCCCTCTTGTCGTAGACGCTCACCACCGCCCGCTCGATGGCCATCCCGCACGCCTCCCGCGCCGCACATTCTACGCGCCGCGCCACCCCGATAGCCACGGTCCCGCCACGCCACGCCACGCCACGCCACCCGCTCACGGCGGGTAAACTCTGGGCAGGCACGGCGGGACCGCGGGCACTCTCCTGGCGGCACTCCGCCCCCACAATCCTCGCCGCGAACACTCCCCCGCACGCAATCCCCTGCATCAATCCATGCTGTCGAAGGAATTCCAGAATACAACTCGGCAGGAAACCGTTACCCCTTCACCCGCGCCTTCAATTTGATTTGCCCGTTCTCGATCTGCACGGCGTACTCCACCGCGTCGCACTTGGCCTGCTGGCGGAGCTGCGCCGTCTTCTGCCGCACAAACGACGTGAAATTCTCCAGCGTCAGCGCCTCGGTCTTCTCCCCGGCGCTCTTTTTCGCCTCCAGCAAGACGTTGTAGAGATCCGCCACCTTCTCCCGCTCGCGGTCGGGATCCGAGCACGCCACCACGTACCCGCCCGGTTCTCCGACCAGTTCCGCGGCGCTCCGCCGCGGCGCCCGAGACCCCTGCGACGCCGCAGCAACGGCGGCAGCCGGCTGCGCCGCAGCTTCCTTGGCAGCCTGCGCAGCATTGGCCCGCAACCTTTCCTGCTCGATGGCCCGCGCCGCCGCGCCAAAATGCCGCTGTACCGTGCCCTCTTCCTTCGCCTTCATCCGCTTCCGGAAGATGTCCTGATACTTCGCGTACGTCTGCGCCAGGTTGTTATACCGGAAGCGCTGGCCATAGGACATGTCCGCGCCCCGCTCCGAGTAGCGTTTGACGGCTTGCTCGATGCGCCAGATCGTGTCGTTCGGCGGGCGCGACCTCCCGCCACCGAAATACTGCTCGTACTCGATCTTCAGCGTGCGGATGTCACGCTCGAGTGCGCCCAATTCCTCGTCAATTTTGTCCATATGCGATGCAGGGCAGGCACCCCCATCCTAAAACCTGACGGGGGCCGGGTCAATCGCCGTTGCTGCCGGGAAGGGCGGCACAGGCACCCGTTGCGCCCGCGGCAACGCCTGTGCTGCAATGGAGTTTCCATGCCGCCCCGCGAGCACGATTCCGGAGCCCTGTTGCGCAGCCTGCCTTCTCTCGATGAGCTGCTGCGCCGCCCCGTGCTCGAAGAACTGGCCGCGCGCGCCGGCCGCCCCATCGTGCTGGAAGCGGCTCGCGCCGTTCTCGACCGCCTCCGCGCGGAGATCTCCCGCGGCGCCGTTCCGGCGGAGGGCCACCTCGAAGCGGAAGCCCTGGAGGCCGCCATTCGCGATGAGGCAGCTCGCGACACCTCCTTCTCGCTCCGCGCCGTGATCAACGCCACCGGAGTCGTGTTGCACACGAATCTGGGCCGCGCGCCCATAGGCGCCGCGGCTCTGGCGCGCCTGGCGGAGGCCGCGAGCGGCTACTCCAACCTCGAATACGATCTGGCCGCCGGCGCTCGCGGGAAACGCGACGTCCACACGGCGCGCCCGCTCGCCCGCGTCCTCGGCGCGGAGGCCGCCCTGGTCGTCAACAATAACGCTGCCGCCGTCTTTCTCGCCCTCCACGCCCTCGCTCGCGGCGGCGAGGTGCTGGTCTCCCGCGGGGAACTCATCGAAATCGGCGACGGCTTCCGCATCCCAGACATCATGGCCTCGAGCGGCGCCGTGCTGCGCGAGGTCGGCACCACCAACCGCACGCACCTGGCCGATTACGAAGCCGCCCTCGGCTCCGAAACGCGCCTCCTGATGAGCGTCCATCCTTCGAATTTCCGCATCGTCGGCTTTGCCGGGCGTGTCGCGCTCGCCGATCTCGTCGAACTCGGGCGCCGCGCCGGCGTTCCCGTATACGAAGACCTTGGTTCCGGCTGCCTTGTGGATCTGGCGCCCTACGGCCTGGATGAGCCGCTGGCGCAGGCCAGCATCGCCGCGGGCGCCGACGTGGTCACCTTCAGCGGCGACAAACTCCTTGGCGGCCCGCAGGCCGGTATCATCGCGGGACGGCGTGCCCTGCTCGACCGCATCCGCCGCAATCCGCTCTACCGCGCCCTGCGCGTGGATAAACTCACCATCGCCGCTCTCGAAGCCACTCTCTCCGCCGTCCTCCGGGGCGCTCTCGACGAAATCCCCACGCTCCGCATGATCCGTGTCTCTGCCGCGGAGATCGAACGCCGCGCGCAGGCCTTTGTTGCCGCCCTCGCCGCCCGTCTCCCCACCGACGAAGCGGAAATCGAAGTTGTACCCGGCCAGTCCGTGGTGGGCGGCGGCTCTACCCCGGCGCAACACCTGCCGACCTTCCTCGTGCGCCTCTCCACGCTGCGCCTCTCCGCCGCAGAAATCGAAGCGCGCCTCCGCCGACCGGGAGCGGGAGCCACCCCGGCGATCGCGCGCATCGAAGACGACCGCCTGGTCCTCGACCTCCGCACCGTGGACCCCGGCGAGGAATCCGCCCTCGCCGAAACTCTCCTCGCCGCTCTCCGCTGAGCTTCAACTCCGATTGATGCACGACGCTACACACGCGGCGCCGAACCCGTTATCAATATTCACCACGCTCACGTTGGACGCGCAACTGTTCAGCATGGCCAGGAGAGCCGCCACGCCGCCGAAACTCGCGCCGTAGCCCACGCTCGTCGGCACCGCAATCACCGGCGCGGAAACCAGTCCCGCTACCACACTCGGCAGCGCCCCCTCCATTCCGGCCACGCAGATGATCACCCGGGCCGCCGCGAGCTGCTCGCGATGCCCCAGCAACCGGTGCAGGCCGGCGACACCCACGTCGTAAATTGCTTCCGCGCGATTCCCCAGTGCCCGGGCGGCCACCAGGGCCTCCTCCGCCACCGGGATATCGCTGGTTCCCGCGGAAACCACCAGGATCTTTCCCTTCCCGCGAACCACCCGCTCCCGCTCGATCAGAATCGCGCCCGAAAGGGGATGGAACTTGGCCCCGCGCGCCAGCCGCTTCACCGCGGCGAACGTACGCCGGTCCGCCCGCGTCACCAGTACGCTGTGCCGCGCATCTTTCTGCGCGAGCATGCTGCCGACGATTTCCGCCACCTGCTGCGGCGTCTTCCCCTGGCCGAAAACCACCTCTGCAAATCCCTGCCGCAGAGCGCGGTGGTGGTCCACCTTCGCAAATCCCAAATCCTCAAACGCAAAATGGCGCAGCCGATCGATCGCCGCACTTTCCGTAAGCCGCCCCGCGCGCACCTGGCGCAACAATTCGCGCAATGTTTTTTCATCCATGGCGGCCCGATTCTATCACCGCGCACGGTTTGAATCGTTCGGCGGCGCCAGAAGGGCTGAAGCGGCGCAGGCGCGGCGCACGCCCAGGGCGATGGATTTTTTTGCGCGCGGCCCGCGGGGTGTATAAACTGCAGGGGATGGTGCAAAGGAGCGGATTCCGCTTTGTGGCCCTGCCTGCGATGCTGCTGGTGGCGGCGTTTGTGCTGACGCAAGGTCGGCCGTGGACGGCGATGCGCGTGGCGGGCGTGGCGCTGATGGTTCCGGCGTTTGTGCTGTGGGGAATCGCGCACGTCCAGCTTGGCGATTCCTTCAGTGTGAGGGCGGAAGCCCGGCGCCTAGTGACCGGCGGGCTCTACTCGCGATTTCGCAGCCCGATCTACCTGTTCGGGGGCATCGGGATGGCGGGGTTCATACTGGCCATCGAGCGGCCGTGGTTTCTCCTGGTGTTCCTGGGGCTGATTCCGCTGCAGATCGTGCGGGGCCGGCGCGAGGCGCGCGTCCTGGAGGAGAAATTCGGAGACGAGTACCGCGAATACGCGCGGCACACTTGGTTTTAGGAGCGGGAATCGGGATGCTTTTCTTGACTTTCGCGGAAACGGCTGCGTAGCATGGCGAATCTACCCTCCATGGTGAAAACGCACGAAGGGAAAACGGTGACCGTGGCCGTGGCGGGCGCGAGCGGCGCCCTGTGCGCGCAAACCCTAGTGTGCATGCTGGAAGCCGATGCGCGCGTTGCCCGCGTCCATTTCGTCATCACGCCCAGCGGGATGCGCGTCCTCACCGACGAACTAGGGATCCGCGCCAGCGACCCGCGGCAATTGCCCGCCGTGCTCACCGGAACGACGGCGGCGAAATTCGATGCGCATCTGAATGCCGATATCGGCGCCTCCATCGCTTCCGGCAGCCACGCGGTGGACGCGATGGTGGTGCTGCCGTGTTCGGTGAGCACGCTGGGGAAAATCGCGAACGGGCTGTCCGACGACCTCGTAGGCCGCGCCGCGGACGTCTGCCTGAAGGAAGGCCGCAAGCTGGTCCTGTGCGTCCGCGAAACGCCGCTCAATCGCATCCACCTGGAAAACATGCTGCGCGCCCAGGCCGCCGGAGCCGTCATCATGCCTGTCATCCCCGCGTTCTATCTCGGTGCGAAATCCATTGACGACTTGGTAACCCAATACGTGTGCCGCGTGCTCGAGCAAATGGGCCTGGCCCAGCACGCCCAGCGCCGCTGGCAGGGCCAGGCGAAAAGGGCCGCCGCACGCCCCCTGGAGATCGCGCCGCGCCGCAAGGACTGAAGGCCGGCTGGACGCCGGCGCTACTACAGACCCATGACCGCCTTTGCCGCCAAACTCCGCACCACGCTGGTGATGATCAAATTCGAGCACTCCGTCTTCGCCCTGCCCTTCGCACTCACCGGCGCCCTGCTCGCCGCACGCTATGCAGGCCCCGGCTGGCCGAAGTGGCGCCAGATCGCCTGGATCGTCGTGGCCATGGTCGGCGCCCGCTCCGCCGCAATGACCATGAATCGCATCGCCGACCTGGAATACGACCGCCGCAATCCCCGCACGGCCGGCCGTCCGCTGGTCACCGGAGTGCTCACCCTGCGCTTTGCTTGGACGTTCACGCTCCTCGCCTCCGCTGTGCTCGTCCTCGCGGCCTGGCAATTGAATCGCCTGGCGTTCCTTCTTTCTCCAGTGGCCCTGGCCGCGCTCTTCACCTATTCCTACACGAAGCGATTCACCACCTATTCGCACCTGGTCCTGGGATTCTGTCTCGGCATGGGGCCCGCAGGCGCCTGGATTGCCATCACCGGGGGGCTCGACTGGCGCATGCTGGTGCTGTGCGCCGCGGTCACGCTGTGGGTGGCCGGCTTCGACGTGCTCTATGCGCTCCAGGACGTGGAGTTCGACCGCCGCGCCGGCCTGCATTCCATTCCGGAAAAATTCGGCGTTCCTCGCGCGCTAGCCGCGGCGCGGGCCATGCACGCGGCCGTAGTGGTGCTGCTCGCCTGGCTGGCGTGGAGTTTTCGCCTGGCCTGGCCGGCCTGGGCCGGAGTCGCGGCCGTCGCCGCGCTGCTGGTTTACGAGCAATCCCTGGTGGCACCCGACGATTTGTCGCGCCTGGACGCCGCCTTTTTTACAACCAACGGCTTTATTAGTATCCTGTTCTTTCTCTCCTGGGGCACGGCGCTGTGGGTAGCAAGGTAGGTGCGTCCGCGGACCGCCATGCGGAACGCGATCGGGCACCACGACTTTTCGGCGAAACAAATGGCTGATCTTCACATCACCGACGCGCGGCTGGAACCCCTCGCCAAAAAGATCCTGGCGGGCGAACGTCTCGGCGCCGCCGACGGCCTCGCTCTTTTCCGCTCACCGGATCTCCTCGCCGTCGGCTGGCTGGCCAACCACGTCCGCGAGAAGCGGCACGGCAAAACCGCCTACTTCAACATCAATCGCCACATCAACCCCACCAACGTGTGCACCGCGCATTGCCGGCTGTGCGCCTTCGGCCGCTCGCCGGACGCTCCCGGCGCGTACACTTTTGCTCTGGATGAAATCTGGCAGCGTGCCGCGGCGGGCGTGGCCGAGGGGGCCACGGAATTCCACATCGTCGGCGGCCTGCATCCCGACCTGCCCTTCGACTACTACCTCGACCTGGTCCGCGGGCTGAAACAGCGCTTCCCCCACGTCCACTTGAAAGTCTTCACCATGGTCGAGATTGGCTACCTTTCGCGGATCACCAAACTCTCCGTGCGCGACGTCCTGTTGAAGCTGAAAGAGGCCGGAGTGGATTCCATGCCCGGCGGCGGCGCGGAAATCTTCAATCCCCGCGTGCGCAAGGTGATCTGCGACCACAAGACCAGCGGCCGGCAGTGGCTGGAAATCGCGCGCACGGCGCACGAACTCGGCCTGCGCTCCAATGCCACCATGCTCTTCGGCCACATCGAAACGCTCGAGGAACGCGTCGAGCACTTGCTGCTTCTCCGCCAGCTCCAGGACGAGACCCGCGGCTTCGTGGCTTTCATCCCGCTGGAGTTCCATCCGGAAAATACGGCGCTCGCGCATCTGCCCAAACCCACCGCCTTCGACGATCTGAAGAGCATCGCCGTGGCGCGCCTGCTGCTCGACAATTTCGAGCACATCAAGGCCTACTGGATCATGCTCACCACGCCCATCGCACAGATTGCCCTGCGATTCGGCGCCAACGACCTGGACGGCACCGTCATCGAAGAAAAAATTTATCACGACGCCGGCGCCACCACGCCGCAGGAGCTCACCCGCGCCGACCTCGAGCGCCTGATCCGCGAAGCCGGCTTCACCCCCGTCGAACGCGACACGCTCTACCGCCCGGTGGACCGCTC
>DATEQM010000289.1:0-5847 GCA_035272605.1 Candidatus Acidiferrales bacterium
GATGCGCGGCGTCTACCGCTCGGCGGACGGCGGGAAGACCTGGCAGCGCATCCTCTACAAGGACAACAAGACGGGCGCGATTGATCTGGAGTTCGATCCGCACAACGCGCACATCCTGTTCGCGGCGCTGTGGGAAGCGAAGCGCTCGCCGTGGGGCATGACCAGCGGCGGGCCGGGCAGCGGGCTGTACCGCTCCGCGGACGGCGGCGACACCTGGAAGCACCTGGAGGGTCATGGGCTGCCGGAGGGCGTGCTGGGGAAAATCGGCGTAACGGTTTCCGGCGCGGACGGCAACCGCGTGTACGCCATCATCGAGGCGGGCAAGGGCGGCATCTACGCGAGCGAGAACGGCGGCGAGATCTGGCACCTGGTGAACGGCGACCACCGGTTCACGCAGCGCGCCTGGTATTTCCATCACATCTTCGCGGACCCGAAGAGCGCCGATACGCTGTACGTGCTGAACACCGCGCTGTACCGCTCGACGGACGGCGGGAAGGCGTTCAACTTTGTGCGCGCGCCGCACGGGGATCATCACGGCCTGTGGATCGACCCGACAAACCCGGACCGGATGATCAACGGAAACGACGGCGGAGCGACGATCACTGAAGACGGGGGAAAGAGCTGGTCCACGCAGCTCAACCAGCCCACGGCGCAGTTCTATCACGTGGCCGCGGACAACGCATTTCCGTTCCACATCTACGGGGCGCAGCAGGACAACTCGACGGTGGCCATCGCGTGGCGCTCGGATCACGGCATCATCGACCGGCCGGATTGGTATCCGGTGGGCGGCGGGGAATCGGGCTACGTGGTGCCCGACCCGCGCAACGCTAACGTGGTGTACGCGGGATCCTACGACGGGCTGATCACGCGCTACGACCGCGCGACCGGCCAGGAGCAGGATATTTCTTCCTGGCCGCTCAACCCCATGGGCTCCGGCGACGCGGATTTGATCCACCGCTTCCAGTGGACCGCGCCGATTATGATTTCTCCGAACGAGCCGGACGCGGTGTATCACGGCGGCGAGGCCGTGTTCAAAACCACGGATGAAGGGATGAGCTGGACGGCCATCAGCGGCGACCTGACGAGGAACGACAAGTCGAAGCAGCAATCGTCGGGCGGGCCGCTGACGCAAGACAACACCAGCGTGGAGTATTACGACACGGTATTTACCATCGACGAATCGCCCGTGGAGAAAGGCGTGATCTGGGCCGGCTCGGACGACGGGCTGGTGCACGTGACGCGCGACGGGGGGCAGCACTGGGAGAACGTCACGTCGAAAGAGTTCGGCGAATGGAGCCTGGTGAGCCTGATTGCGGCCTCGCCGACCGACGCGGGCACCGCGTATGTGGCCATCGACCGGCATAAACTCGACGACTTGCGCCCCTACATCTTCAAGACATCCGATTACGGCAAACAGTGGACCAAGATCGTCAACGGGATTCCCGACACGGCGTACGTGCATGCGGTGAAGGAAGATCCGAAGCACAAGGGCTTGCTGTTTGCCGGGACGGAAACCGGCATCTACATTTCCTTCGACGACGGGGCGCACTGGCAATCGCTGCGGCTGAATTTGCCGCAGGCTCCGGTGGACGATCTGGTGGTGAAGGACGACGCGCTGGTGGTGGCCACATACGGGCGGGCGTTCTGGTCGCTGGACGACATATCGCCGTTGCGGCAAATGACCGCCTCCACGCAAGACGAGGATGTGCACCTGTTCCAGCCGGCCACCGCGGTTCGCTTCCGCGGCCCGGGATTCTTCATCACCACGGGCATTCCGGTGGGGCAGAATCCGCCGGCGGGGATGGTGCTGTATTACTCGTTGAAGGAGAAGCCCAAGGAGCCGGTGACGATGGAGATTTTGGACGCCCAGGGCAAGCGGCTGCGGAAATTCTCGAGCAAAAAAGAAGAGCACGCCGCCGAGGAGGAGGAATTTCCGCAGTTGCGCGGGCCGGGCGACACGCTGCCGGCCGAAAAGGGGCTGAACCGGTTCGTGTGGAACATGCTCAGCGAGCCGCCGGAGAGGGTTCCGGGCGCGGTGTCGTGGGGCGGGCGGCCGAGCGGTGCGCTGGTGGTGCCCGGGACGTACCAAATCAAGCTGAGCGCCGGGGGCAAGACCTACACCGCTTCCGTGGACCTTCGCAAAGATCCGCGCACCAGCACAACGCCAGCGGATTTCGAGAAGCAGTTTGAAATGGCCACGCGCATCCGCGACTCGGTCCAGGAAGGCAACCAGGCCGTGAACCAGATTCGCAGCGTGCGCGGCCAGATCGACGCGCTCAAGAAACGTCTGCGGGGCGACGAGAGCGCCAAGCCCATCCTGGAAGCCGCGGATGCGCTGAACAAGAAAATGAACGCCGTGGAAGAAAAAATCATCCAGCCGAAGTCGAAAAGCAACGAGGACCCGCTGAATTACCCCATGCAAGCGGTTGACCAACTGATGGCGCTCGAGGAAACGGTGGAGAGCGCCGACACGGCTCCCACGAAATCGAGCAGCGACGTGTATGCGGAGTTGCTGAACCGCCTGAACGTGCAGCTCAGCGCGTGGCGTGAGATGCAGGCCAAGGATCTGGCCGCTCTGAACGACATGATCCGGAAGAGCAACATTCCGCCCATCGCTCCGGCGGCGGAACAGAAAAAATAGAAGTTACCACAGGCGAAATCAGGACTCGGGCTCGTCGGGGATGCCGAGTTTGGAGAGGCGGTAGCGCAGAGCGTTGCGGGAAAGGCCGAGCAGGCGCGCGGCCTGGCTCTTGTTGCCGCCGGCGCGGCGCATGGCTTCGCGAATCATCTCGTCCTCCCACTGTTCCAGCGTCATCCCCGCGGGAAGGAAGGGCGCGGAATCGGCGGGTTTTTGCGCCATCTCATCAATCAGGATGTCGCTGGGCTCGAGCACGGGTCCGGGGGAAAGCGCCACCGCCCGCTCCATCACGTTTTCGAGTTCGCGAACATTGCCGGGCCAGTGGAAGAGCATCAGGCGCTCCATGGCCGCCGGGCTGATTTCCAGAATCGCCTTGCCTGACGATTCCGCGAATTTGCGCAGGAAGAGGACGGCGAGTGCGGGGATGTCCTCCTTGTGGTCGCGGAGCGGCGGGATATTGATGGGCACGACGTTCAGGCGGTAGTAGAGATCCTCGCGGAACGTCCCCTCTTCGAGCGCGGCACGGAGGTCGCGGTTGGTGGCAGCGACGAGGCGGACGTCCACCTTCACGGTCTTCGTGCCGCCCAGGCGTTCGAATTCACGCTCCTGCAGCACGCGCAGCAATTTGACCTGCACGGGCGGCGGCACGTCGCCGATCTCGTCGAGAAACAGTGTGCCTCCGTCGGCGAGCTCGAATTTCCCCGGCTTGCTGGAGGCCGCGCCGGTGAACGCGCCCTTTTCGTAGCCGAAGAGTTCGCTCTCGAGCAGGTTTTCGGGAATCGCGGTGCTGTTGATTTTCACGTAGGGCCCGCGAGAGCGCCGCGAACGCTGATGGATGGCGCGGGCCACGAGGTCTTTGCCCACTCCGCTCTCGCCGCAGAGCAAGACCGTGGAATTGGTCTGCGCCACGCGCTCCACCAACCCCAGCACCTCTTGCATTTTCGCGCTCTGCGCGACGATGCCGGAGACGTCGTAGCGTTTGCCGAGCGCTTCGCGCAGGTCGCGGTTTTCTTCGCGCAACCGGCGCACGTCCAGCGCGCGCCGCACCACGAGTTTGATCTCGTCGAGCGAGAAGGGCTTCAGCACGTAATCGCTGGCCCCGGCTTTCATCGCTCCCACGGCGCTTTCCACGCTTCCGTAGGCGGTCATCACGATCACGGGCAATTCCGCGCGAGCGCGCCGGGCAGCCTCGAGCAACTCGAGCCCGCTCATGCCCGGGAGCTTCAGGTCCGTCAGCAACAAGTCCACCGGCTCGCGCCCCAACAGCTTCAGCCCGGCATCCGCATTCTCGGCTGCGAGCGTGGCGTAGCCCTCTTCGCCCAGGCTCAGCTCGAGCAAGCGGCGCATGCGCGCTTCGTCTTCAACGATGAGGATGGTGGGCTTCATCCGGCGCTCCTCGCGGCGCCGGAAACCGCCTCGGGCTGCTCCGCCCCACTCGCTCCATGAGCTGCCGCGGGGAAAAAGATGCGGAAGCAGGCGCCGCCCCTGGAGGGAAGATCCAGCCGGATGGTTCCGGAGTGTTCGTCCACGATCTTCGAAACGATAGAAAGGCCCAGCCCAACGCCGGTTTTCTTGGTGGTCACAAACGGATTGAAAATCTGCTCGCGCATCGTTTCCGGCACTCCCGGGCCGGTGTCGCGGAAGTCGATCTCTGCCCCGGTCCGCCCGTCAGACTCCGCGGCGCGTACGGTGACGCCCAGTGTCCCTCCGGATTCGCCCATCGCTTCGATGGCATTGACGGCCAGATTCAAGAAAACCTGTTCGGCCATCGCCTCATCGAGCGCCAGGCGCGGAGCTTCCGGCGAGAAGTTGCGTTCGATCCGCACTGCGGCGTTCGGATATTGTTCCCGGGCGGATTTCAGCGCGCGTTCGATGACGGGCGCCGCGTCCACCGGGCGGCGCTCCAGGCGCAGGGGCCGTGCAAAATCGAGAAAGCGCGCCACCAGCGCGTTCAACCGGTTCACCTCTCCGGAAATGTACCCCGCCAGTTCGCTGGAAAGCGGATCGGCGGACGCCAGTTTGCGATTCAGCATCTCCGCCGAGCCTTTGATGATGCCGAGCGGATTGCGGATCTCGTGGGCGAGGCCGGCGGAGAGCTGTCCCAGCGCTGCCAGGCGCTCGGAACGGCGGGCATCCGCCTGCGCCTGCTCGAGCTGCAGGTTCATTTCCGCGAGTTCAGTGGCGAGGCGCTGGTACCGCTCCGTCTGGCGCTTCCGGTCGACGGCAAACCGGTTCACCACCAGCCCGGCGAGGTAGAAAAAAAGAATGCGGAGCGCGAGTTCCGTTCCGCCACCCGGCGAGAGTTCGTATTGCTTGAACACCAGGACGGGAATCAGGTACGAGCAATAGGCAGCCGAAGCCAGCGTCGTCCAAACGAGCGTGCCGATGGTGCCGAAATAGACCGCAGCGGTGACGATCGGCAGGTAATACACCGGGTAGTAGCTGCTCTCGATGGCGATCGTGCCGGTGTGATCGATCAGGAGGGTGGCCAGGAGGATTTTGATGATCACGCTGTAGGCCGCGCCGCGCGCCGGCTGCCAAGTGACCAACCTGCCTTCCAGCCACTGGGAAATGGCGATCGCCAACAGGATGATCTGTTTGTGCGGCTCGTCGACCGGGGCAGCGATGGCCAGCCCGGCCAGAAACAACAGAAGGAGAATGTCGAGCCAGCGGAGGGATCGCGTCTTCGCCTCGGAGCTGAATACGGAGTTCATGCGGCGGCTCAGAACAATGTAACACGTGCCGCCAGCCGGAGTTGTCCGCCGCGCGTGCGCCCCCTCGGTGGGGAGACGTCCTCCGTTCTGGCCTCAGATGTGGCAACTGGCGATGCCGCGCTTTTCAAAGTATTGCTGGTGATAGTCCTCGGCGCGCCAAAATTCCGGCGCGGGGGTGATTTCCGTGGCGATGGGGCGCCGGAGCCGCCCGCTGGCCTCAAGACGGTGCTTTGACGCGCGAGCCGCGGCTTCCTGTTCTGGAGTGAAATAGAAAATCGCGGAACGATACTGCGCGCCGACGTCCGGGCCCTGGCGGTTCACCTGCGTCGGATCGTGGGACTCCCAGAAAGTCTTGAGCAGGTCGTCGTAGCTCACCTTGGCGGGGTCGAATTCCACGAGCACAACTTCCGCGTGGCCGGTGCGCCCCGAGCAAACGTCCTGGTAGGTGGGTTTCGGGTGATGGCCGCCGGAATAGCCCACCGCGGTTTGCGTCAC
>DATEQM010000290.1:0-19026 GCA_035272605.1 Candidatus Acidiferrales bacterium
CCGCCGCGAATCGAAGTGACCGGGCTCTTCAGGTCGTGCGCCACGGCGTCCGTTACGGAACGAAGCTGGTTCACCGAGGATTGAATCCGGTCCAGCATCAGATTGAATGTCTGCGCCAACCGCGAGATCTCGTCGCGGCCCACGGATGCAGCCAATCGTTCCCCTAAGTCTTCGCTGCCGATTCGCGCCACCGTTTCCGTGATCTGCTCCACCCGCAGAAGTGTGCGTCGGGCGCTCAGGTAAGCGATCAGAAATCCCAGCAGCACGGTGCCGCCCCAGAGCAGTAGAAAACGGCGCGTCAAATTGTGAAGCACTTGCAGGTCGCCGCGATTCGAGAGCCCGAGATAAATGTTTGTTCCTCGCCCGTCTACGTGCCGCTCCACGACTCGAAAGGACGTCGGCCAGCCTTCCACTCGTATGGACTGAGGAGTACCCCGGCCAAGATTGGCCCCCTGAATGGCGTTGCGAAAGGCAACTTTTTCGCCCGGCCCCACCCACAATGGACTCTCATTTTCACCGAGGTGCTCGGCCAGGAAGAACACGGAATTCAGCCTTTGCCCCTGCGAATTGCGCTCATCCGGCAATTCGCGCGTCGCAAGCTCTGCTACTTCCCCGACGATTCTGCTGTATAGGTTGTCTTTGGGAGTATCTGCGGAAACCTGGGCAAGAACATCCGCTTCGCCGCTCAGCCACGCGTCACTCCGTTCTCGAATGGTCTGGGCGACCAGCAAGTAAACGATCGCGAATGCCAAGCCTGTTCCCAGGGCGAACGCCAGCGTCGTCCAAACCGAAATGCGCCATGCCGCTGTCGTCCGTATCATCTTAGGCTCTCTTCAGCATGTATCCGACGCCCCGGATCGTGTGAATCAGCGGTGTGCGGCCAAGGGCGTCCACTTTGCTTCGCAGACGATAGATATGCACATCGACGATATTGGTTGCCGGATCGATTCGCATACACCACACGTGGTCCAGGATCATCGATCGAGTCACCACACGTCCCGCATTGCGGCAAAGGTATTCCAAGAGCGAAAACTCCTGCGGCGTCAACTGGAGCAAGTGATCGCCGCGCCGCGCTTCATGCCGCACCAGATCCAGCTGCAAATCCGCAGCTTCCAGCCGCACCGCGTCATTCGGTGTCGGCGATGACCTGCGTAGAAGATTTCTCAGCCTCGCCAGGAGTTCCGCGAGAGCGAACGGTTTCGTCAGATAGTCATCGCCACCCTGCTCCAATCCCTTCACTCGCTCGTCCACGGAGCGCCGTGCGGATAGGATCAGCACCGGAGCGGAACTGCCTTGGGCGCGGCACCTGGCAATCAAATTCAGCCCATCCATGTCGGGAAGTCCGAGATCGATGATTAAGGCATCGTGGATGCCTTCCAGGGCCTTCAGTTCCCCCGACTTGGCATCGTTGGCCGTATCCACCTGGTATCCGGCCTCCGATAGTGCCCGTTCGAGGAATCCTCGAATGGCCGCGTCATCTTCTACAATCAGCAATCGCATAGAAGCTTCCCGCCCGTCCGGGCCTGTACACCCGAAGGTAGGATGCTGGGGACTCCTCCGGCGTTTGAACCCGCCCCGCAAGTTCCTCTTCCAGTCCGGAGGGGCTCGTCGCCAATTGGCTGAATTCCTTCGTTCCGCCAAGCAGAACGCCCGGACATTATCCCGTGACCTGGACCTTTCTCCCTGGCCCGCCGCTCCCTCCATTTCCCCCTTTGCTCCCCGCCGGCTCTCCACTGTCGCCTGCTTTCTTTTCTTCTCTTCCGCTTTCGACTTTCATCCCCCTCCCCTGTAAACTCATTCGTTCAATCGAACAGGAGCGTCCGAATGACCGATGTCCGTTACCCCGTTGGGAAATTCGAGTGGACCGGCCCGGCCACTCCGGAGCAGCGCAGGCGCTTCATCGCCGCCATCGCCGCCGCGCCCGCAAAATTCCGCGCCGCCGTCGTCGGCCTCACTCCCAAACAGCTCGACACACCCTATCGCCCCGGCGGCTGGACCGTCCGCCAAGTGGTGCATCACGTCCCCGACAGCCATCTGAACGCCTACATCCGCTGCAAGCTCGCGCTCACTGAAGACGCGCCCGCCATCAAGCCCTACGACCAGGACCGCTGGGCCGCTCTCGTGGACGCCGAAGACACTCCCATCGAAGTCTCTCTCGCCCTGCTCGAAGCCCTCCACCAGCGCTGGGTCATCCTGCTGCGCGGTCTGGAGCCCGAGGATTTCGCCCGCGTCATGGTCCATCCCGAGCACGTCGCTCCGCTCTCCCTCGACAAAGTACTGGCGCTCTACGCCTGGCATGGCGCCCACCATACCGCCCACATTACTGGGCTGCGCCAGCGCATGGGCTGGGGCAAGAAGCCGCGGAGTCGAAAACCAAAAGCTCAAGGTCGAAAGTCGCGCGCCAAAAAGCACCGCTAGCCGCCCTTTCCGGCTGTCTTTCTCCGCGCGCCTCAGCGGCAGGCGCCTCGGCGTTATCCTTTTCTTCCTCTCCCGGTATTTACGGTAAACTTTCGCCCATGACGCGACCTGCCAAGCCCCTCGTGGGCATCCTCATGGGCTCGAAATCCGACTGGGAAACCATGGAACACGCCTCGAAAACCCTCGACGATCTCGGCGTGGCCCATGAGGTCCGCATCCTCTCCGCGCATCGCACGCCCGACCAGACCCTCGAATACGCCGCCACCGCCGAAAGTCGCGGCCTGCAAGTCATCATCGCCGCGGCCGGCGGCGCCGCGCATCTCGCCGGCGTCGTCGCGGCCAAGACGCGCCTGCCCGTCCTGGGCGTGCCCATGGAATCCAAATCCCTCAAAGGCCTCGACTCGCTGCTCTCCATGGTCCAGATGCCCGCCGGCATCCCCGTCGCCACTCTCGCTATCGGCAAGCCCGGCGCCATCAACGCCGCGCTCTTCGCCGCGGCCATCCTCGCGAACCAGCACGTTTCTGTCCGCAAGGCCCTCCAACGCTTCCGCGCCACGCAGTCCAAGGCCGTGCTAGACCAATCCGACCCGCGCCAAGCACCCAAAAAAGCTTAGCCGGCCTCTTCCTTCGGGCCGTTGCCCTGCAAAAAACTCTAATGCTACGATGATGGCGACAATGAGCTCGGCGAGCCAAAGCGATCCGGTACGCATCGGCGTGCCCTTCCGCACGCGCGAGGAACAGCAGGCCGGCGCGGCAAAGAGCAAGAAGATGGATTACTACTATCGCGCCCTCCGCCAGGCCGGCGCCGAGCCCGTCCCCATCTCCCTGGCTCTGGACCCGCCGGCCGTGCGCCATCTCGCCGAATCCCTGGACGGTTTTGTCCTCCCCGGCAGCCCCGCGGACGTGGACCCCGCTCTCTACGGGGCCGCTCGCGCTCCCCAGACGCACCCGCCCGATCCTCATCGCGAAGCCGCAGACCGCGCAGTGCTCGATCACTCACTCGCCGCCGGTAAACCTGTGCTGGCCATTTGCTACGGCGTCCAGCGCCTGAACGTCCATCTCGACGGGACTCTCATTCAGGACATCTCCTCCGAGCCCGGCCCACACCTGCAACACGAGGACAAGGACGGAGTGCATCCGAACCATGCGCTGCGCATGGATCCCGATTCTCGCCTCGCCGCGCTTGCCGGTGTCCTCGAGCCGCGCGTCAACAGTTCGCATCATCAATCCATCCGCGCGCCCGGCCGTGGCCTGCGCGTCACCGCACACGCTCCCGACGGCATCATTGAAGCGGTCGAGTGGCATGGCGACGCGAACTGGATCGTCGGCGTCCAGTGGCACCCCGAGCGCATGGAAGGCGACGCATTCGCCGCCGCACTGTTCCGCCAGTTCGTGGTCGCGGCCCGCCAGGCCACAGTGAAGCGCTGACCGCGCCCAGAGCCCGATTTTCGTTTTTCGATCTTCGTTCTTCCGGAGGGATTCATGATTTCTCTAGCCGGCAAGGCCGCACTCATCACCGGCGGTTCCCGCGGCATTGGCGCCGCCTCGGTACGCCTCTTCGCACGGGCGGGCGCGGACATCGTCTTCAGTTATCACCGCGACGCCTCCGCCGCCGAGCGCGTCGCCCAGGAATCCCGCCGCCACGGCACCCGCGTCGAATTTTTCAAGGCCGATCTCGCCAAAATGTCCCCGGCGGAAAAGCTGGTCCAGTTTGCCCACGAGCGTCTCGGCCACCTGGACATCCTGGTCGCCAACGCGGGCATCTGGAACGTAGAGGAAACCCCCATCGAAAAAATGTCCGAGCGCGAATGGGACCGCATGATGGCCGTCAATCTGAAAAGCGTCTACAGCGTCATCCACCTGAGCGTCCCGCACATGATTCACCAGCGCTCCGGCCGCATCATTGCCGTCAGCTCCACCGCCGGCCAGCGCGGCGAGGCTTTCCATACCCATTACGGCGCCACCAAGGGCGCCATCATCAGCCTGGTCAAAGGCCTCTCCACGGAGCTCGCCCCGCACAACATCCTGGTCAACTCCGTCGCCCCCGGATGGGTGGATACAGACATGTCCAAGCCCGTCTTCAAGGACAAGAAAGCATTCAAGCAAATCTGCGAAAAGCAGCCGCTGGGCCGTGTGGCCACCGCCGAGGAATGCGCCGGGCCCATTCTCTTTCTCGCCTCCGACCTGGCCAGCTTCATCACCGGCGAAATCCTGAACGTCAACGGGGGATCGGTCCTGTGCGGCTAACAGCTCGCGCGGCCACCTGCGCCGGAATTCTCCTGCTGCTCGCGGCCTGGCCCGGCTCCGCGCTCGCGCAGGACACTACGGTGCTCGCCCCCGACGCCAGCGCGGCCAAGGCGCGCGAAGTGATCCAGCGGGCCATCCGCGCCCTGGGCGGCCCGGCCTATCTGAGCGTCAGAGACGTGACGCGCACTGGGCGCTACTCCACCTTCGAGCACAATGGTGCTGCCATGGGTCCGATCAAAATTGTCGACATGGTGAAAATGCCCGATAAGGAGCGCATCGAGTACATTTTCAGGCGGGAGTTCGAAACCTATATCCCACTCCCCATCGATATCCCTTTCCACAAGACCGGCTCCGCCTACGAGGTCCATAACGGCAATCAGGGCTGGACTTTGTCCGGCGGCGGAGTCGACGTGATGCCTCCCGAGGCGTTCGACCGCATCCTCCAGCAGCGCAAGAAAAACATCAATCTGCTGTTCCGCTCGCGGCTCAACGAGCCGGACCTCGTTTTCCGCTACACCGGCCAGGACACGGTGGACCTGAAACAGGTGGACTGGGCGGAAGTCTCCGACGCCACCCGCTTCACCACCCGCATCGCCTTTGATCACTCCACCCACCTGCCCGTCCACGCCGTATTCCTGTTCCGCGATCCCGAATCCGGCGACCCCGTCCAGGAAGATGACGACTACTCGAGCTACCATCTCATCCAGGGCGTGGTGACCCCGCTGCAGATCTCCCACGACCACAACGGCTATCATGTCTCCCAGATGTTCCTCGAGGACGTGAAATACAACACCGGGCTCAGCGATTCCCTTTTCACCCGCGAATCCCTCGAGCAGCTCTGGGCCAAATCCGGCAAAGGCAAGGGCAAAGGAAAGGACTAGCGCCGCGCGCCGATCCTCGTAGCTCCGCTCCGTGCTTCTCCGTGTCCTCTGTAGTTCTGTGGTGAACTCTCCCTCTCTTTTCTCCTCACTCGCCGCTCGCCGCTTTTTTCTACGGTGCCTTCGCGGCCACCACCCCGATGTCTGCGATGTTGTCGCCCTTTTTCATGGACGGCACCGCGCAAATGTGCAGGATGATTCCCGCCACCGGCGCTCGCGCCACGTAGATGGTTTTCCCAAAGTAATCGGTCACGTAGCCCACCTTCATTCCCGGCTCCACGTACCCGCTGCGCAGCACCAATGGATGGAAAATTCCCGTCTCCTCGCTGGTCACCTCCACCGTTTTTTCCAGCCACACGGGGCTTTCCATGAACAGCGGCTCCCCGGGCAGCATTTTCAGTTTCCGCATCGTGCTCCACGTGCCTGTCACCAGCAGTTCGATGTCGTCCGTATCCGTGGTGCCGGCGTGTCCCGCCTCCACCACGATGGATGGCTTCCCCCGCACCGAAGCCGTGTTGTCCAGATACCGCGTCGCCGCGGGGTCCGTGGGCCGCTCGCGCCAAATGATGATGTGATTCAGTCCGAACGCCAGCACCATATCCTTCGAAATCCGGTCCTGCTCCGCCCGGCCCGTCGGCCCCCAGTAGGCGTACGGCCGCAGGCTCTCGTCCAAGTCGCCGCCGTGGTAGTCGATCAGGTAGTTGCAGCGGTCCACCACCTGTTTCGTGATCAGGTACGACGCGCGTTCCGTCTGCGTCCCGTCCGCCTTGCCCGGAAAGAACCGGTTCATGCTCTTCCCGTCCACCGGGTCCACGTGCGGCACCTTCTGCAGGAACGACGCGATATTCACGAGAGGCAACACCATCACCGTTCCGGAAAGCTGCCCGGGATCGATCTCCGCAATCACCCGCTCCAGCGCAAGGATGGACGCGTATTCCGTCCCGTGCGCCCCCGCCACCAGCGCCAGCACCGGCCCCGGCCGCGCGCCGTTCACCACCACCACGGGAATGTTTGTGCCCGCATCCATACCGGCGGGCACCTCCAGGTACCCGGTGGCCTTCTGCCCCGGAGATGCCGAAGCCGTGCCGAGCTTGAACACTCCCTGAGCGCCGCTGCTTCCACAGAATAGGAACCCGGCCAGAGAAATCGTCACTGCCGCATAACCCATCCTCATCGTTCACCTCCGTCAGAGCAGCGAGCCTAACGCCATCCTTCCAGCCCGTCCACTGGTAGACGCGGATGCGCCGGCGGGGGCTCATGAGGCACTGTCGGCGCCACGGTCCGCGCCGCCGGAGCAAACTTCCGAGGGTGGGGCTTTGTCTATGGCCTTCAGCAACTGTTGCAATTCCGGGGGGTCTTTCAAGCCCCAGGCCTCGCGTTGGACATCGGTGACGGACTGCTGCATGAGCTGGCAGAGGTAGCCGAGAACGGAAGCCTTGCGCGCGTCGATGCGATTGTCGGCGAGGAGGGTGAACACTCTTCCGAGAACGTGGTTGATGGAAGCATCCGTGCGAAAGTCACGGATGGGGCCGAGGATTTCCGCGGCGAGAGCCTGGTTGGCGGGGCCGGGTTTTTCGTCTTGGGCGCGCAGGCGTGCGACGTGATGGGCGCAGAGATCGGGGTGCTCGGATGGGCGCATGGTGCACTGGCGGCCGTCGGCGAAAGTGAAAGTGCATCGGGGAGAGGGACCACGAGGTGGCGTCTCCGGCTGAGGGGCATTGGCGTTGGCGGCTCCGGGTCCGAAGTCTTCGATCAAGCGTGGAAGAGCGGAGACGATGGCCTGGCGTTGGCGCTTGGAGAGGATGTGACTCATCTTATGCTCCTTGTGGGAATGCCAGGGAGTGGGAACCGGAGGGGGGTACCCCCCCTGGGTGTTTTTGCGCATGTGTTGATTCTGCAGGAGATACGACAATGCCGATGCAAGTGCAGAAAAGAAAGGGGATGGAAGGACAGTGACGAGGGATGAGTGATGAGGGACGAGCGAAGGGCGAGGGGAAAAAAGCAGATCCCTCGCTCCGTTCGGGATGACAGGTCGGGCATGGGGCAAGAAGTGGAGAGTGGCGGTCCATGGCGATGGATTTTACGAGCGGGGGAAGCGCTTGGGAACCCGGTATAAAATAGAAAAAAAGAGGGATTTATTTACGCATGGCCCTTCCTGGGTCGGGGTTTTCGGCCTTTCCCGCGTCAGGCTCTACGAGGGGAGGGCGGCCAGATCCGTGGAGTCGGCGGAATCAACAAACCAGCGGATGAAAGCTTCGAGGAGGGCGGGGCGGTTGAAGTCGCCGTAGACGAGGCAGAGGTCGTGGAGGGTTGCGTGAGGATCCGGCACGTCGGTCGGGGACTCCTGGGCGCGATGGTATCACTGGGCCGGGGGTAAGGTCGAAAAGCGAAATTCGAAACTCGGGTACAGCCAGGCGGGTAAGGCCGAAAATCGAGAAACGAAAATCAGGAGGAGGGGGTGGAAAACCGCTGGCCCTTCGCCAAGTCACTCAGGGTCAACATCCTGGTCGGATGCTGACAAAAGCCCCACGCGCAAGACCGGCGCATGGGGCACCCGGCCTCAATACAACATGCACATAAATCTTCAGAAGTGGTGTATACTGTTTTCATGGGCAGGACCAATATCAACCTCGACGAGACCTTGATCCGCAAAGCCCGCAAGCTGACGCGGCTTAAGACCAAGCGCAAGATTGTCCACAAAGCCCTCGAACTGCTCGTCCGTTCGGAAAGCCGCAAAGCCATCCTGCGTTATTACGGCAGCGGCATCTGGAAGGGCGACCGGAAAGTCGCGCGGAGAAACCGCGTTTGATTCTGGTCGATAGCTCCGTTTGGATCGATTTTCTCAGCCTTTCACCCGGCGCCGCCGGCGCCGAACTGCGCCGTATGATCGCCGAGGCGGAGCCTTTCGCCCTCACGGGAATCGTCGTCACCGAAATTCTGCAGGGCCTCACCCGGGACGCCAGCCAGATGGAACGATATCTTGGCCAGTGGGACATGCTCGAACCTGGCGGCTTTTCTACATACCGCGAAGCTGCAGCCATCTTCCGGCAGGCCCGCGCGAAAGGTATCGCCTTGACGACCGTGGATGCCCTTATCGCCGCCATCGCTCTGGAGAATGGCGCCAGTGTATTCACTCTCGACAAAGACTTCTGGCGAATCGCGCGCGTAACTCGACTCGCCTTGTACTCGATTCCTGGTTAAGCTCCCCGCGCCGCCGCGTCATTACTTCTTCCCCCGTCCGTACCCGCTCCCCACTCTCCGCCTGCTATAATGCCCGGATGCCGCGAACCCAAAAAACCGCGCCGATGCACGGCACCACGATTCTGTGCGTGCGGCGCGGAGGAAAAGTGGTGATGGCCGGCGACGGCCAGGTGACGCTGGGCGACAGCGTGATCAAATCGAGCGCCAAGAAGGTGCGCCGCCTGTTCGAGGACAAAGTTCTGGCCGGTTTTGCCGGGCACACCGCCGACGCGCTCTCGCTCTTCTCCCGCTTTGAGGGCAAGCTCCAGGAATTTCACGGCAACCTGGCGCGCGCGGCCGTGGAGCTGGCCAAGGACTGGCGGACGGACCGCATGCTGCGTCATCTGGACGCGCTGCTCATCGTCGCGGACACCAAGGTCACCTTCGTGCTTTCCGGCAACGGCGACATCATCGAGCCCGACGACGGCATGTGCGCCATCGGTTCCGGCGGCTCCTACGCCCTGGCCGCGGCCCGCGCCCTGGCCGCGCACACCCAGCTTTCCGCGCGGGAAGTGGCCCAGGAAGCCATGCGCATCGCCAGCGAGATCTGCATCTTCACCAACAACAATTTCTCCATCGAGGAACTGTGACCGATAACATCGAGGGACTGTGAACGACAAAACCGACAAGCAGCGAGTGCTCTACCTTCCCGGCGAAATGCCTCCGCAGGAGCCCGAAGAGCTCCCGGCGCTGGACGACATGACGCCTCGGGAAATCGTGGTGGAGCTGGACAAATACATCATCGGCCAGACGCCCGCCAAGCGCGCCGTGGCCGTGGCCCTGCGCAACCGCGTCCGCCGCCAGAAGCTGGCTCCCGAACTGGCCGAAGACATCCTGCCGAAAAATATCCTGATGATCGGCCCCACCGGGGTGGGAAAAACGGAAATCGCGCGGCGCCTTGCCCGCCTGGCCGGCTGCCCGTTCGTCAAGGTGGAAGCCTCCAAGTACACCGAGGTCGGCTACGTGGGCCGCGACGTCGAGTCCATGGTGCGCGACCTGGTGGAGAACGCCATCGACATGATCCGCGAGGAAAAACTCGACGAAGTCGCCGAACGCGCCGAGCAGACCGCCGAGGAGCGCCTGCTCGATCTTCTCCTCCCGCCGCCTTCCTACAGCGCGCCGGGCTCCGGCCCCGGCGCCTCCAGCAGCACCGGCGCAGGCGGGCCGACGCCGATTTTTTCCGGCCAGCGCTCCACGAGCGGCCCGGACTCCTCGGGAGCCACCGACGAAATGCAACGCATGGAACAGTACGCGCGGACGCGGGAGAAGCTGCGCGCCCAGTTCCGCGACGCCAAGCTGGACACGCGCATGGTGGAGGTCGAGGTCCGCGAGCGCTCCATGCCCGCTTTCGAGATCGTTTCCAGCCAGGGCGTCGAGGAAATGGACATCAACGTCCGCGACATGCTCTCCAACTTTTTCGGGCAGGGCAAGAAGAAGCGGAAGATGAGCGTGGCCGACGCCTACGAGTACCTGATCCAGGAAGAAGAAAGCAAACTCATCGACATGGACCAGGTGACCCGCATGGCCGTGGACCGCGCCGAGCAGATGGGCATCATTTTCATCGACGAAATCGACAAGATCGCCGGCCGCGAATCCGGGCACGGGCCCGACGTCTCCCGCGAGGGTGTGCAGCGCGACATCCTGCCGATCGTGGAAGGCACCACCGTCAATTCCCGTTACGGCTTGATCCGCACGGAGCACATCCTGTTCATCGCCGCCGGCGCCTTCCACGTGAGCAAGCCCTCCGACCTGATCCCCGAGCTGCAGGGCCGCTTCCCCATCCGCGTGGAGCTGACCGCGCTCACGGAAATGGATTTCGTGCGCATCCTCACCGAGCCGAAAAACGCGCTCATCAAGCAGTATTCCGCACTGCTGGAAACCGAGGGCCTCAAGCTCACCTTCGGCGACGACGCCATCGCCGCGCTGGCCAAATTCGCCGCCCAGGTGAACTCCCAGACCGAAAACATCGGGGCACGCCGCCTGCACACCATCCTCGAGAAGGTCCTGGATGAAATTTCGTTCGAAGCGCCCGAGCTGAAAAAGAAGACCATCAAACTCGACGCCGCCTACGTGCAGAAACAGCTCTCCGACATCGTCAAAGACCAGGATTTGAGCCGCTACATTCTGTGATAGAACGAAACTCGAAATTCGAAACTCGAAAATCAGCAGGAACGGCAAGAAGGCTGTTGGCGCGCCACACCGGTAGGCCGTCGTTTCCCGAATTTCGAGTTTCGTCCCGCTTAGGCGGGATCGAGTTTCGGATTTCGGCCTTCCTGCTTCTCGCTGTGCTCCTGGAAGCCTCCTGCGGCGCTCCGGCCGAGCCGCAGCCGCGGCATCCGGTGATTCCCGTGGCCGTGACGGACCTGGCCGCGAGGCAGCGCGGGGATGGCGGGCTGCTGACCTTTACCCCTGCGTCGAAAGACGTGGAAGGCGAGCGCCTGGCCAGCCCGCCGAGCATTGAAATCCTGCGCGGCTTCGCGCCCGCGGGCGCGCAGACGCCCCCCTCCGGTTCGCTTCGCATCGTCTACACCGTTGCCGGACAGGTTTTGGACACATACCTGGCCGGCGATCGAGTGGAATTCCAGGACCCCATCAAACCGGAAGAGATCGCGCGGCACGCCGGCGAGCGCATGTTCTACGTCGTGCGCGGCAGGGTTTCGAAGCGGGGGGCATCGCAGGACTCCAACGCCGCGTCATTCCTGGTGCGTCCCGCGCCTACGCCCATCGCTGAAGTTCGCGCCACGGTTGTGGAGGCGGGCGTGGAGTTGAGCTGGGAGCCGCCCACCACCGTCAGCGGGGGCGCGCCGCTCACCTCGCTGGGCGGATACCGGATCTATCGCGCGGAAGCCGGGAGCGGCGTCCCGGGCGCTTCCGAGCGCAGGCCGCCGGAGCTCTCCGGCGTGTCGCCCTCGCCGAATTATCTCGACGCGCAGATCGAATGGGGAAAGACGTACGTGTACACGGTGCGCAGCGTGGCGCAGTACGGGGCCGAGGCGGTGGAGTCGGGCGAGTCGCGCGCGGTGGAGGTAACGCCGAAAGATATTTTCCCGCCCGCGCCCCCGCTGGAGCTGGTGGCGGTCTACGTGCCCGCCGCCGGAGCGACCCCCGCGGCGGTGGAACTCTCCTGGGCCATCAGCCCGGAGCCGGATGCGGCCGGATATAACGTCTATCGTGTAGGCGAAGGGCAGGAGAAGCCCCAACGCGTTACCCCTGCCCAGTTGCCCACGCCCGCGTTTCGTGATACTCCCGTCGTGCCCGGAGCGGAATACATTTATGCGGTGACGGCGGTGGACCGCGCGGGGAACGAAAGTCAGCCGAGCAAATCCGTTCTGATCCGGATTCCAAAGGCTGGAGAGTGAGCCGAGGCGATGGCGCCCACCCATCTCCTAGGCACAGCGTGGCTGCGATGGCTGAAGCATCGGCCGCTGCGCCTGGGTTTGCTGACAGGAATTTATCTGACCGCGGTGATGACGGTGGCGCTGCTGGCGGCCAACCGCCTGCCGACGCTTGAAGCGTATGCGGACCTGCGGAACTGGATCTGCGGCAGCCTCTTTGTGCTGGTCGCGCTGACCCCGGTGGCAACCTTCCGGCGGGCGCCCTGGTACCTGTTCACGTCGGCGGTCACGGGATGGCTGGTCTTCACCCTGGCCTACTGGGGAGCCGGCCTGTTTTTTGAAAATCTGCACACCCGGCTGAATAAAACCCCCTTCCATATGTTCCTGCTGGGCGCGGGGAGCTACGCCGTGGTGGCCGTGGCGATTTGGGTGTTTGGAATGATGAAGGCCGCCCTGCAGCACGGATTCGCCCACCCGCATCACCGGAGCCCGGCCGCGGGATGGCGGGCGCATCACAACGAATGAAGCTCGTCCGCGTACAGCCCCTTCTGCTCGCGTCCCCTCCTCCGCACGAAGAAAGCCGTGCCGCCATAGCGCCCCGCTTCGCCGTTCTCGAGGGCGAAACGGCCTGGGAGATCCGCGGGCCGTTCGAGGGAGAAAGAATCCGCACGGGGCGCTCGTGGCCGATGGGCGAAGTTCGCCTGCTCCCGCCGGTCGTGCCGACCAAGGTGGTCTGCCAGGGCCGCAACTACCGCGAGCACGCCGCCGAGCTGAACAATCCCGTTCCCAAAGAGCCGATGATTTTCCTGAAGCCGCCTTCGTCCGTGATCGGTCCAGAGGAGCCGATTCTGTTGCCCGAAATCTCCAAGCACGTGGACTTCGAAGGGGAAATCGCGGCAGTGATCGGCCGCTCCTGCAGCCGGCTCGGAGAGACGGACGAGGTTGCGCCCTACGTGCTGGGCTACACGTGTCTCGACGACGTGACGGCGCGCGATCTGCAGAAAGCCGACGGGCGGTTTACACGCGCGAAGGGCTTCGACACCTTCTGCCCCCTCGGGCCGGCCATCGAGACGGACTTTGACCTGGCCGGGGCCACGGTGGCCACGTTTGTGAACGGCGTGCGCCGCCAGTTCGGCCGCACCGCGGAGATGATCTTTTCTGTTGATGCTATAATTCGCTGGGTTTCGCGCATCATGACGCTCGTGCCGGGAGATGTGGTGGCTACGGGAACGCCGGCCGGTGTTGGGCCGCTGGCGCACGGCGACGTGGTGGAAGTTGTGGTAAGCGGCATTGGGACGCTGCGGAATCCCGTGGCGCGGCGCGAAGATTGAGCCGAACAGAGCGCCTGCGACGCCCCGCAACTGATTCCGATCGGCGCAGCGGCTGAAGGCGGACGTTGACAACACTTCTCGCTCATCCTTTCTTTCCGATCTTTGGCGCGGCTTCTGCGCTGCTGCTGGCCGCCGCCGCGCTGTGGTGGTGGCGCCGCCGTCCCCGCGACCCAGAAGAAGTGGAGCGCCGCCGGCGCGAGTATCTGAGCCGTGTCGGGCGCATCGTGGAAGGCGAGATTCTGGAGATCCTCGAATCTCCCGCCCACCCGAGCGGGGAGTCCCGCGGCAAGCGGAGAGCAAAGCGCGCGCCGGCGTCCAACGGCAACGGCAAACGCTCGCTAGTGTGCTACACCTACGCGATCTCCGGAGTGACGTACGAAACGGCACAGGACGTGACTGGCTTTGAAGAGCGCGCCTGTCTCAACCAACTCATCATGGGACAGCCAGCAAGCGTAAAGTATGACCCTCAGTCGCCCGGAAACTCCATGTTGATCGCGGAGGACTGGAACGGGCTGCATTGATGCCCCTTAGAGCCAGGCAAGGGCACCGCGCATGCCGGCTGACGCCCGGACAGGCGTAAGGAGCGCAGGCAGATGGTGCGGAAACTGCTGGCGGTGGTGGCGCCATTGTTGGGGGTGGCGCTGACGCTCGCCTCGGCCTTTCTGCTGTTGGGCATGACGGTGCAGACAGATCTGCTGGAGGATCCACTGCAACGCAATCTGGCCATTCTGGGGACGCTGGTGGCCGGAGTATTGCTCCTGGTCGGCAGCGTGTATCTCTCCACGCGTCTCACGGTCCTGCTGTTTTCCGGAAAGGGGCCGGCGGAAAAACCGGGCGAGGGAAACGGGCATCCCTGAGGGCGCGTCTCGCGCCTGCCTGCCGGCAGGCAGGCTTGCCGCCACCCGGTTCCTGTGGGACGCTCTGCCGTGCACATCCACCTGCCTGCGGGCGGATGGCCGTTTGGTGCGCGCACGTAATCGAGCTGCATGGGGAGGATCACTGGATCCGGCCGCAGTCGGATCACATGAGGCCGAAGGGATCGAAGCTGGCGCAACAGGGGCGAGACGGTGCGGCGGAGGCAGGGGAAGCGGCGATGGACACACAGCAAAGACTGGAAGAATTGAAGCGGCGGGACGCGCTGGCCGAGGCCGGCGGGGGACCGGAACGACGCGAGCGCCAGCACAAAGAGGGAAAGCTCACGGCGCGGGAGAGGATCGAGCTGCTGTGCGACGAGGGGACGTTTGAGGAACTCGATAAATACGCGATGCACCGCTGCACCGATTTCGGGATGGAGGCGCAGCGGACGGTGGGCGACGGGTTTGTGACCGGCCACGGGCGGGTGGACGGGCGCGTGGTTTTCGTGTTCGCGCAGGACTTTACCGTGTTCGGCGGTTCGCTTTCAGAAACGAACGCCATGAAAATCTGCAAGATCATGGACCACGCCATGCGCGCGGGCGCGCCGGTGGTGGGGCTGAACGATTCCGGAGGGGCGCGGATTCAGGAAGGGGTGATGTCGCTGGCGGGCTACGCGGAGATTTTTCTGCGCAACACACTGGCGAGCGGTGTGGTGCCGCAAATCAGCGCGATTCTGGGGCCGTGCGCGGGCGGCGCGGTGTATTCCCCGGCGATCACGGACTTCGTGCTGATGACGCGCGACGCCTCGTGCATGTTCGTGACCGGGCCGGACGTGATCAAAACGGTGACGCACGAGGACGTGACGAAAGAAGATCTGGGCGGCGCGATGACGCACAACTCGGTGAGCGGCGTGGCGCATTTTATTTCGCGCGACGACGCGGACTGCATGGCCATGATCCGCGAGCTGCTGGGATTCTTGCCGTCGAATAACCTGGAAGACCCGCCGCGGCGCGCCACGGCGGACCCGGCGGAACGCGCGGAGGCGGGACTCAACAGCATCATCCCGGCGGACGCGATGGTGCCCTACGACATGAAGGACGTGATCCACGCGGTGGTGGACGACGGCTACCTGTTCGAGGTGCACGAGCAATACGCGAAAAACATCGTGGTGGGCTTCGCGCGGCTGGACGGGCGCCCCGTGGGCATCGTGGCCAACCAGCCGGCGTTTCTGGCCGGCTGCCTGGACATCAACGCGTCGGTGAAAGGCGCGCGGTTCGTGCGCTTCTGCGATGCGTTCAATCTTCCGCTGGTGACGTTCGAGGATGTGCCGGGTTTTCTGCCCGGGACGCAGCAGGAATTCGGCGGAATCATCCGGCACGGGGCGAAGCTGCTGTTTGCGTTTGCGGAGGCCACGGTGCCGAAGCTGACGGTGATCACGCGCAAGGCTTACGGCGGGGCGTATTGCGTGATGGCGTCGAAGCACATCCGCACGGACGTGAATTTCGCGTGGCCCACGGCGGAAATTGCGGTGATGGGGCCGGAAGGCGCAGTGAATATCGTCTACAAGCGCGAGCTGGACCGCACGGCGCCGGAAGAGCGCGAGACGCTGCGGAAACAGAAGATCGAAGAATTCCGCGAGCGCTTTGCGAATCCGTTTGTGGCCGCCGAGCGGGGGTACATTGACGCGGTGATCCAGCCGGCTCTGACGCGGCCCAAGCTGATTACGGCGCTGCGAGCGCTGGAAAACAAGCGCGATACGAATCCCAAAAAGAAGCACGGCAATATTCCGCTGTAATAGCCGGGCCTCCCTGCCTTCGGCGATCCGAAGCACCCAAGTCCGCGCCGTCGCTACCTGCTGATCCGTGTTTTTGTGGTGCGCATGGCGAGCAGGGCTTTGATTTGGCGATTGAGGGCAAATTGTTCGGAGGCTTCTTCGCCGGCGATGGTGCGCATGACGTCGAAAGCGGGCAGGCGGGCGACAGCGGGATATGGCTCGGTGCCGCCGCGGACGGAGAACCAGATGATGCGATTCAGAATCTCCGGGTTGGCAAGGTCCGCGGAAGTGAATTTCTGACGCTCGCTTTCCCGAATCCAACGCGCGGTTTCGCGATCGGAGGAAGGCTGCACAAGCAAGTTGTTCAATGCCACCCGTGGAACGACGGCGTGGTAGGAAGTCAGATCGGGCTGGGACTCGAAAATATCCATGGGCGGGGCGGAGGCATCGAGCTGATTCATGGGCGAAATGCCGAGGAGAAGCTCCATGGTGCGGATCAGGCTGACGGTGCTGTGATACTGATGAACGAGAGCGCCGGGACGATTGTAGGCGCTGATGACGAGGGCGGGAGAGCGATGGGCGTCCACGTGGTCGGGGCCGTTTTGCGCGTCGTCTTCGAGGACGAAAATGGCCGTGTCGTTCCAATAGGGGCTGGCGGAAACCTCCTGGACGAGAAGGCCGAGGGCGTAGTCATTGTCCGCGACGTAGAACTGCGGGGTGGGCATGCGCGGCCGGAAACCGTTGGTGTGATCGTTGGGCAGATAGACGATGTTGAAAGCGGGAAAAGAATCGGGCTCACCCTTGCGCCGCGCCTCGACGCAGCCGCGGAATTCCTCCAGCCAACCGGAAATACGGGAATACCCTCGAAAGCGCGAATCGTGATTGGAGCCGGAGATGAGGGCGAGGTCAGGAGAATGGGATTCCACGGCGGCGCGGTAGGAATCGGTGGTCATGGAATCAGGCGTGTAGAGGTCGAATTCGCGATGGGTAGCGCTGCTGTGGCCTTCAAGGGATTTCTTCAGGGGGAAAGCGACCACGGTCGGGGTGAGATCGGGATACTCGCGCGTACGATTGGCGTTGAAAGCGTCGATTTCGGCTTGCGAAATCGTGGCCACCAGCTCGCCGCCGGTGCGGTAGGTGAGGCCGGAGCGGGCGGCCGCGTCCCAGAGGTAGAGCGTTTCCGGCTCGCCCACGTCCCGCGAGCCGTTCAGATAAGGGACATAACGCTGGATGAGATGGGCGAGATCGTCCGGCGTGGCAGGGACGGGGAGAATGGGCGGCAGGCCGCGTGAGGCCCAGATATCGGGCTCGCGATTGATTCCTTGGAAGTCATAGGCTCCGCCGCGGCGCGAATAATTCCAGCGGAAGGCTTTGTCCACGTAATCGGAGGAAAAAGCTGCGTCGGTCCAGTTGTGGCCGTCGGGGCTGGCCTCGGAATTCACGAAGAAGCGGTCGAAGAGACCGAAACGCAGGGCCAGGGCATGCGCGTTGGGAGTGATCTCCTGTGGCGAGCCTCCCGGAGGGGCCGCGGCAGCGCCATCGCCAAAAATGGCCAGAGCGGAATCGCCGTCGGCGGGCTTACCATTGCCGGACTTTTCAACGTCGCCGAAGACCTGGTCGTAGGTGCGATTCTCGCGGATGATGTAAATCACATGATGAATCGGAGAGGCCCCGGCGAAAAGATGGACATCGGCAGCGCCAATGAGACCATCGTTGCGCATCACCTGATTTGTGTATTCGACGAGGGTGCGCGTGTCCGGCGGGGGTATTCGAGAGATCGTTCCCGCAATCAATGAGATCACGTATTGTCCGCCCTGGTGCGTGCCGCCCGTCCCGACCGGGAAGCGATCGTTGGCAACGTTGGGGGCGCGTCCGGAATCATTGGCGATCAGAGAAGAGCGTTCAAAGCCAGTTCCTTTCCCATTGGCGACGAAGAGCCAGCCATCGGCGAGAGCCAGTGCAGAAGGATATTGGCCAGTGGGGATAAAACCGCGGACCTCGCTGCGCTGGAGAGATCGCTTGTCGTCATCGTCGTCCGCGGATTTCTCGTCTTCCTTGCGCAGGGAGGCTCCCCGGGCGGCGGCCCCCAGCGCGACCACGGCCACGGCGTTGCTGTGCGCGTTGGCGACGTAGAGCGTGGCTCCATCGGCGCTGAGAGCCAAGCCTTCCGGTGAGCCGCCGATAAGCGACTTCTCCGAGAGGCGGACGGAGATGGTTTCCACGACGCGGTCGAGGGATGTGTCGATGACGGAGACGCTGTCTTCATCGGAATTCGCGACATGGAGGCGGGTGCGCGCAGCGTTGAAGAGCATCGCCGTAGGGTGACGGCCGACGGGAATGAAGGTAACGGGCTTCGCGGAATGAATCGCGTCTACTACGGCGACGGAAGCCGTGGCCCAACAGGAAACGAAAACCTTTTGCGTCTCGCGGGAGCCCGGCGCGGTCCAGGCGGCAACGCCATAGGGATAGACGAAATGGCCGGGATGACCATCGGACAAATCCACGCGCGTGAGATGGCGGTTGAAGCGAAGGCCCCGAATGATTCCGAGGGAGTCGCCGAGATCATTGGCGGTAAACAGTGAATCGCCGTCGGCGCTGAGGGCCATCCCCAGGGGATAGACGGGTTCCTGATTGTCGTTGTAGCGCGGGGAAGGGGCCTCCGTGGTGAAACCGCTGACGGAAATAAACGGCGCGCTGACTTTGGTGTCCGGACCAGTCGAGGGCGGTGAGACCGGCTGCGCATCACGCGGACGGAAGCGGAATATCCAGACCTTATTTTCAAAACCTCCGGAAACATAGAGCGTGTAAGCGCCGCTGGGATCGGGTTCGGGAGAGAAGGCCGCACCGACTTGGGCGCTCTGCGGGCTGGGGAAATAGACGTTCTGGATGACTTGCGGCCCAGGCTGGGCATTGAGATCGAGAACGGAAATAGACTGCTGCCGAGGGTT